>DAOTGT010000068.1:0-16966 GCA_035447285.1 Candidatus Competibacter sp. | reverse complement strand
CGCCGACGTGTATCAGGCGCGCGGGCAATGGGACGAGGCGCTGCGGATTCGCCAGAAGGAAGAACTGCCGGTCTACGAGCGGCTGGGCGACGTGCGCTCGCGGGCGGTGACGCTGGGGAAGATCGCCGACGTGTATCAGGCGCGCGGGCAATGGGACGAGGCGCTGCGGATTCGCCAGGAGGAAGAACTGCCGGTCTACGAGCGGCTGGGCGACGTGCGCGAGCTACTGATCTGTCGTGCCAAAATCGGCATCAATTACCTGGCGCGCGGCGCGGCGGGAGACCGCGAAAAGGCGTTGGAGCTTCTATGCTTGGCGCTGCAAGACGCTCAGCGGTTGCAATTGCCCGAAGCTCAGCAGATTGCCGGAATCATCCAGCGGGCGGAACATCCGCCGGAATCTGGCTAACCCACCTTCACCTCCGGTAATCCCAACCCAAGCTGCCGAATTCGCTGGATTTCGTCCCGCAACTTCGCCGCCTCCTCGAATTCCAGATCGCGGGCATGGCGGTACATCGTCTGCTCCAACTGCTTGATCTTCTTCATCAGCAGCGCCGGCGTTTCGTGGGCGTAGGCCACCGTCTCCTCAGCGACCTTGGCGTATTGCGTCGCCGGCAGCGGCGCGCCAGGATGGGAATAGGCGCCTTCCATGATGTCGGCCACCGCCTTCTCGATGCCGCGCGGGGTGATGCCATGGGTCTGATTGTACGTCTGCTGCTTGGTCCGACGCCGTTCGGTTTCGTCCAGCGCCCGCCGCATCGAACCGGTAATCTGGTCCGCGTACAGAATCGCCTTGCCGCGCAGATTGCGGGCGGCGCGACCGATGGTCTGAATCAAGGAACGGTCGGAACGCAGAAAACCCTCCTTGTCGGCGTCGAGAATCGCCACCAGCGACACTTCCGGTAAATCCAGCCCTTCTCGCAGCAGGTTAATGCCCACCAGCACGTCGAACTGGCCCAAGCGCAGATCGCGGATGATCTCGACCCGCTCCACCGTATCGATGTCGGCGTGCAGATAACGCACCCGCACTCCGTTCTCGGCCAGATACTCGGTCAAATCCTCAGCCATGCGTTTGGTCAAGGTCGTGACCAGCACCCGTTCCTTGAGCTGGACACGCTCGCGGATCTCGCCCAGCAAATCATCCACCTGATGCCGGGCGGGACGCACTTCGACCTCGGGGTCCACCAAGCCGGTGGGGCGCACCACCTGCTCCGCCACCGCCCCGCCGGAATGCTCCAGCTCAAACGGACCAGGGGTAGCGGAGATGAACACGGTTTGGCCGCTGATTCGTTCGAACTCGTCGAAGCGCAAGGGTCGATTGTCCAGCGCCGACGGCAGCCGGAATCCATAATCGACCAGGGTTTCCTTTCGCGAACGATCGCCTTTGTACATCGCCCCCAATTGCGGCACAGTGACATGGCTTTCGTCGATGAAAATGAGCGCCTCGGGCGGCAAATAATCGAGCAGAGTCGGTGGCGGTTCGCCCATTTCGCGACCGGACAAATGGCGGGAGTAGTTCTCGATGCCGCTGCAATAGCCCAGTTCCAGCATCATCTCGATATCGAAGCGGGTGCGCTGCTCCAAACGCTGCGCTTCCAGTAATTTGTTGGCAGTGTGCATCTCGGCCAAGCGTTCGCGCAGTTCGTCCTTGACCTGATCCACCGCCTTGAGCAATTGCTCGCGCGGGGTGACGTAGTGGGTCTTGGGATAAACGGTATAGCGGGGCGTCTTGCGCAGCACATGACCGGTCAGCGGATCGAACAGACTGAGCGATTCGATCTCGTCGTCGAACAATTCCACCCGCACCGCCTCGGTATCGGATTCGGCTGGATGGATGTCGATCACCTCGCCGCGCACCCGAAACGTGCCGCGCGCCAGTTCCAGATCGTTGCGGGTGTACTGCAAATCCGCCAGCCGCCGCAAAATGGCGCGCTGATCGACCCGCTCGCCGCGCACCAGATGCAGCAGCATCTTCATGTACGACTCGGGATCGCCCAAGCCGTAAATCGCCGACACCGTGGCCACGATGACGGTATCGGGCCGCTCCAGAATCGCCTTGGTCGCCGACAATCGCATCTGCTCGATGTGCTCGTTGATCGAGGCATCCTTCTCGATATAGGTGTCGGACGACGGCACATAGGCTTCCGGCTGGTAATAATCGTAATAGGAGACGAAATACTCCACCGCGTTGTCGGGAAAAAACGCCTTCATCTCGCCGTATAGCTGCGCCGCCAAGGTCTTGTTAGGCGCCAGCACCAGCGCCGGACGCTGCACGGCGGCGATGACGTTGGCGACGGTGAAGGTCTTGCCGCTACCGGTGACGCCAAGCAAGGTCTGGTGCGCCAAGCCGTCGTTCAGGCCCGCGACCAGCGCGCGGATGGCGTCCGGCTGATCGCCGGCGGGCTGGAATCGGGCGCGAAGGGTAAAGGGCTTTTTCGTTTGCATGGGAAATTGGTTGGCGTGGGAATTTTCAGTATGATCCGACAATCTCAGTTATTCCCGTGTTCAACTTTTCCGTCCGTATCCAGGAGTCCTCGTGAGTACCCCTCTTTCCGAACGTGTACAGCGCATCAAACCTTCTCCTACCCTGGCGGTGACCGCCAAGGCCAACGAACTCAAGGCGGCCGGCAAGGATGTAGTCGGTCTGGGCGCCGGCGAGCCGGATTTCGATACGCCCGCGTTCATCAAGGACGCCGCCATCAAGGCGATTAACGCCGGCTTCACCAAATACACGCCGGTGGACGGCACGGCCGGCCTGAAGAAAGCCATCATCGCCAAGTTCCAGCGCGACAACGGCCTGAGCTACGAGCCCAAGCAGATTCTGGTGTCCTGCGGCGGCAAGCAGAGCTTTTACAATCTGGCCCAAGCGCTGCTGGACAGCGGCGACGAAGTGATCATCCCCGCGCCGTATTGGGTCTCCTACCCCGACATGGTGCTGCTGGCCGACGGCGTGCCGGTGATTGTCGAAGCGGGCATCGATCAGCATTTCAAGATCACCGCCGCGCAACTGGAAGCCGCCATCACCCCGCGCACCAAGCTGCTGGTGATCAACAGCCCCTCCAATCCGACCGGCGTCGCCTACAACGCCGCCGAATTGAGCGCGCTGGGCGAAGTGCTGCGCCGCCATCCGCAGGTTTACATTGCCACCGACGATATGTACGAGCATATCCAGTGGACGGGGGAGAAGTTCTGCAACGTCCTCAACGTCTGCCCGGATTTGTACGACCGCACCATCGTCCTGAACGGCGTTTCCAAAGTGTATTCGATGACCGGCTGGCGAATTGGCTATTGTGGCGGTCCCAAGGATTTGATCAACGCCATGACCAACATCCAGTCGCAGAGCACCTCCAACCCGACCTCGATTTCCCAAGTGGCGGCGGAAGCGGGACTGAACGGCGATCAATCCTGCGTCGCAATGATGACCCAGGCGTTCAAGGAGCGTCATGACTACGTCTATAAGACGCTGAAGGCAATGGACGGCGTCGAGGTCGCGCCGGCCGACGGCACCTTCTATATCTTCCCCAGCTTCCAGAAGGTCATCGAGCGGCTGGGTCTGGCCAACGACATCGCCTTCGCGGAACTACTGTTGAACGAAGGCGGCGTGGCGCTGGTGCCGGGCTCGGCCTTCGGCGCCGAAGGCTGCGCCCGCATCTCGTTCGCGACCAGCATGGACAATCTGGTCAAGGCGCTGGAACGCATCCAGCGCGTCATCGCGCGCTGAAAACCGCGCCATGCCGCCGGTCGCCCGGATTTTCGGGGACCGGCGGTCGCCAAACCCGGCGCGATTCGGCTAAAGTGACCATTCCCGATTGACTGCCTCCGGCGCTGGCCGGGGATTTCGCCCGAGACGTCTTGCCCATCATGCGCGACTACCTGATCGCACCCTCGATTCTGTCCGCCGATTTCGCCCGACTCGGCGCGGAAGTGGACACCGTGCTGGCGGCGGGCGCGGACTGGGTGCACTTCGACGTCATGGACAATCACTACGTCCCCAACCTGACCGTCGGCCCCCTGGTTTGCGAGGCGTTGCGCAAACACGGCGTCACCGCGCCCATCGACGCCCACCTGATGATCCGGCCGGTAGACCGCATCATCCCCGATTTCGCTCAAGCCGGCGCCACCTACATCACCTTTCACCCGGAAACCAGCGACCACGTCGACCGCAGCCTACAATTGATCCGCGATTGCGGCTGCCGCTCCGGGCTGGTGTTCAATCCCGCCACCCCGCTGGAATATCTGAAATATGTGATGGATAAGGTGGACATGGTGCTGCTGATGTCGGTCAACCCCGGCTTCGGCGGCCAAAGTTTCATCAACGGCACCCTGAAAAAATTACGCGAGGCCCGGCGGCTGATCGACGACAGCGGCTATCCGATCCGGCTGGAAGTGGACGGCGGCGTCAAGATCGACAACATCCGGCTCATCGCCGAAGCGGGCGCCGACACCTTCGTCGCCGGCTCGGCCATCTTCAACACTCCCGACTATCGGGCCACCCTCGCCGCCCTGCGCGCCGAACTGGCTCAGGCGGACCCCTAATCATGTTTGAGAATATCGCGGCCCTTTTCTTCGATCTCGACGGCACCCTGGTGGACAGCGTCCCCGACCTGACCGCGGCGATCAACGTCATGCTGCGGCAACTGGAGCTGCCGGCGCGCGAGGAAGTACAGGTGCGTGCCTGGGTCGGTAACGGCATGGACAACCTGATCCGCCGCGCCCTGGTCGGCGAGATGGACGGCAGCCGGGCCGATCCCAAGCTGTTCGCCCGAGCCAAACCGCTGTACCGAGCCGCCTACGCCGATCATATCAGCGTCTACAGCGCGCTCTATCCCGGCGTCCGCGAGGGGCTGGCGGACCTGCATGCCGTTAGTTTTCCGATGGCCTGCGTCACCAACAAGCCCGCCGAGTTCGCGCGACCGCTGCTGGAACGGCTCGGCATCGGCGAGTTCTTTGTCACCGTGGTCGGCGGCGAATGCATCCCCCAGCCCAAACCGGCCCCGGACGCGCTGCTGCTGTGCGCGGAACGCCTAGGCATACCGATCACGCAAGGGCTCATGGTCGGTGACTCGATCAACGACGTGGGCGCCGCCCGCAACGCCGGTTGTCCCATCGTGTGCGTGCCCTATGGCTACAACCACGGCCGCGACATCCGCGACGCCGCGCCGGACGCTGTGATCGACTCCATTGCCGAATTGCCCGCCCTGCTGCGAAAGGCAGCCTGATGCACCCTCATCCCCTCCCCTACCTCCCGCGCCCGAAACCAGCTCCGGATTTTCGATGGCGTCGCCCGGACTGACGCCCGCGAATCGACACCGTTTCCCGTTTCCGTTGCCCGAGGCTGTTTCACCCATGACCCCGAACGAATTTCAACGCCTGGTTGGCGAAGGTTTCAACCGCATTCCGGTCGCCCGCGAAGTGCTGGCCGACTTCGATACGCCGCTCAGCACCTATCTCAAACTGGCCGATGCGCCGTACAGCTATCTGCTGGAATCGGTGCAGGGCGGCGAAAAATGGGGCCGCTATTCGATCATCGGCCTGCCCTGCCGCAAGATCATCCGGGTGCGTGGTCAGCGGATCACCGTCGAACATGCCGGCGAAATCGTCGAAGCGCTGGAGTGTCCCGACCCGCTGGACTGGATTCAGGATTTCCAGAGCCGCTACCGGGTACCGGCCACCGGCGAGGGTCTGCCGCGCTTCATCGGCGGGCTGGTCGGCTATTTCGGCTACGACACCGTCCGCTACATCGAACCCCGGCTAGCCACCTGCCCGAATCCCGATCCGCTCGACAACCCGGATATTCTGCTGCTGGTATCCGAGGATTTGGTGGTGTTCGACAATCTGGCCGGGCGCTTGTACCTGATCACCCTGGTGGACCCGGCGGTGGAACGTGCCCTGGTCCGCGCCCAGCAACGCTTGGACGAGTGGGTGGAAAAGCTGCGCGCGCCCCGCTCGCTCTACGCCCCGCGCCGCCCGGGTCCCGAGACGGACGAAATCGAATTCGTCTCCGGCTTCACCCAGCAGGGTTATGAAAACGCGGTCGAGCGGATCAAAAAATACATCCTGGCCGGCGACTGCATGCAGGTGGTGCCATCGCAGCGCCTGTCGGCGCCGTTCCGGGCCGCGCCGCTGGATCTGTACCGGGCACTGCGCGGGCTGAATCCCTCGCCGTACATGTATTTCCTCAACCTGGGCGAGCTGCATATCGTCGGCTCCTCGCCGGAAATCCTGACCCGGTTGGAAGACGGGCTGGTGACGGTGCGGCCGATCGCCGGCACCCGCCGCCGAGGCGCCACCGAGGAACAGGATCGGGCGCTGGAAGCCGAAATGCTGGCCGATCCCAAGGAACTGGCGGAACATCTGATGTTGATCGATCTGGGCCGCAACGACGTCGGCCGGGTCAGCGAGATCGGCAGCGTCCGCCTGACCGAGAAGATGGTGGTCGAGCGCTACTCGCACGTCATGCACATCGTCTCCAACGTGACCGGGCGGCTGCGTCCCGAACTGAGCACCATCGATGCGTTGCGCGCCACTTTTCCGGCCGGCACGGTCAGCGGTGCGCCCAAGATCCGGGCGATGGAGATCATCGACGAGCTGGAGCCGGTCAAGCGTGGGGTTTACGCCGGGGCGGTCGGCTATTTGTCCTGGTCCGGCAACATGGACACCGCCATCGCCATTCGCACCGCCGTGATCAAGGATGGGTTTTTGCACGTTCAGGCCGGCGCCGGCATCGTCGCCGATTCCGTGCCGGAAAACGAGTGGGAAGAAACCATGAACAAAGGCCGCGCCCTGTTCCGGGCGGCGGCGTTGGCGGAACAGGGGCTGGACGAACCAAGGGCGGTCGGAGCAAAAATCTGACGCTCAGCGGGAAAGGATGCCCGCCTTCAATCCTGGTCGCCTTCCTCGTACCAGCGGGACCAAACGAACCCGCTGCCACCCATCGGGATTTCCGTTTCGGCATGACCGCTTTCGCGAGTGGTGGGCGCGGGTCCCGGTCTGATCCCACCGTATTGCCGGAGCTGCAGAAGCTCCGGGTTGATCGCGTTCAGCACTGCTTGCGCTTGGGCGGAATCCTTGGTGTAGATCGTGATGAATTTGCCCTGCTGCGCCGTGGTAAGCTGCATCCGGTAACGCTCCAGATTTCTGACCACCTTGTGGGCGACCCGCAACCGGCGCAAGGCGGGCAGCACACTGCGCGCCACGATCTCGGCATCCTCGGGAAAGACCGAAACATGGATCTTGTAGCCTCGTGGAGGGGCTGGATAGCCGGGTAGCCACTTGGCGAACCAGTCGCTACCTGAACCGACCGGGTAGTAATCCAATTCGATCGGTCCGAAAGAGGCGTTGCTTTCGATCTCGGACTGCCGTTGGTTCTGGGTCATGACCGCTTCCTCGATATCGTGTACCGGCCCAAAACATAGGTTGTGTTGTGCTTTTTGCCTACCTCATGCGGCCTGAAGAACGAACTCGACCTTGATCAAAACGCATCGGCGGCCAAGACGATGCACCGATGAATGAGCGGTGTGGCCAACGCTGCGAAGCGTCCGAGTGAGTGCAGCGAACGACTCGATTGTATTGTTAGCCGCTTTGGTAGATTTCAGACCGATGGCCAACTTTGACAACCATAACGATGAGCTCATGCTCTCGAATTTCATAGATAATTCGGTAGACTCCCTGTCGAACCCGATACCGTTCCTGTGCGGAAAGCTTTATGCACCCCTCCCCTCGTGGATCATCGCGTAAAGCCTCGATCCGTTTCAGGATACGCGCAACATCCTTTTTTGGGATGCTTCGTAGATCTTTCGCAACGGATTTTTTGAATACAAGCTCATAACTTGCCATGCGATTTCAGATCTTTCAGCAGGGCCTCGTAGCTCAACGTAGGCTCCGCGGCACGTTCTTCAAACGCGCTTAAATCTTCCGCATCTTCACGCAAGGCTAACCGAACGGCCTCATTCACCACCTCAGACACAGATTGATGTGTATTTGCTGCTTTAACCCGCAAGGCGTGGTGGATTTCGGGTTCGAAGTAAATAGTTGATCTTTTTGACATTCCGTTCATAACATAGCACCTCTAAGATTTAGAGTAGCGCTATAACGTTATAACGTCAATCCGAGCTTTCAGCAGCTAATAACGGGGCGATGAATAAGCCGCGAAGGATGGAAAATCGCAGGCTTTTTCTCCCAAAGATGGCTTGATCCGCTACCCCGTTGTCGCGGATATGAGGCGCTCGCGACAACAACAAGCCTCAGCCACCGCGAGTGGTCGGCTGGAGGCACTCACTAAGCTGTCTCGCACAGTTTTTGTGTCATCACCTCTACCAGAGGTTGGCGGGTGTTAGGGTATTGATTATTCGCCAGGTCCATCTTTTAGCATCTGTAGGAGTTGTTTGTTTCTTTCTCGTGTGAGTTCTGCCTTGCGAGAGAGAAACAACATCGGGTACATGCTCCCCCAACAAACTCTTACATCGCTTTCCGCACAAGCAAACCGTGCATCAAGTTCCGCATCGCGGAACGCTAGCCATGCTTTTTGAGCTAGTCGGAGCTTACTGATAAATAACTTGTTATCAGCTTCTTTTTTGATCAGAGCTTGATATGTCTTGTTTAGCTCGCTATCGGCCTTGGCAAAATCATCGCGAGCACAAGCATTAAGCTCTAGTTGGTTTCCACCAGGATTGCATTTGATTTCATCACTGGCCGACGCCGTGGTTACTGCGAGTGTAATAAGAATCATCAGAATTTGCCGTGGCATAGCGTTTCACTCCAATGAGGTGGCGGATAAGTCGCGAGGACGGAAAAGCCGAAGTCCTTAACGGCCGATGTCGGCTTGATCCGCGTGGGTTGTGCGGCGTGGTGCGCCAAGCAATCATGCGGATGGTATCCGCCGCCCCGTTATCGCGGGCGTGAAGCTTCCGCGATAACGCCAATTCAGTCGACTTGGCTAAGCAGGAGTGGAGCCGAGATCGACTTGGAGCGACTTGTTAAACAATTTCGACAAGTTTTTCCACAATGCCTTTACCATAAGTTGGTGGAGGCAATAGCTTGCCTTCTGTCTTCCACAGCGTCAACCATTCTTCAACGATTTCACAGAGATCAGAATATACTTTCTTCTCATCTTCACCATGGCAGCATGGTCCAATAATTCCTGGGCATTGACCAATAAAGCATTGGTCCTCATCTGACCATTCAACGATTTTCAGATACCTCGCGCTATCGTTCATTGCTTAGCCTCTCCAATTTTCTGCTTAACTTCTCGCTCTTGGTAACTTTTTGCATCATCACCAAGTTTTCCAGAAATAGTAATCCGGGTTCCAGATGGGTGCTCGTAATTCCGATGGCTTCCTTTACCTCCACGATTCTTGAATCCGACTTTCTCAAGATCACGTAGTAGTTCTCTAATTTTTCGAGGCATATCTCTTTCGTATTGGATACCTAACGTTGAATTCAGTTGGCCCACAAAGCGTAGGGCCTTTTTGTGTGATAATGGAGCGAAGCGGAATATGCAAAAAGGCCCTACGCTTTGTGGGTCCGCCTGAAATGCATTGTTATATTTCAGTTTTATATATTTCACTATCTCTAGAGAACGTATTCCAATCCTCTTTGGAATCGGGTTTCAGCCCTCCAATTCGCGGCTGGCCTTTTTTAAACATCCATTGAGATTGCTCTATAGCTTGCCCTACTGCTTCAACAACGGTGTTTCGGGGTGATTCATTTGCTATCTCGACGCCTGCCAACGCCTTGACTGACCTTGTGTTAACATCCATTTCCATAGTCGCCATAAATGGTTCATTACTCATAAGGCGTATAAAACCATCGTGGCTGGAATCACACGACCATGCATAAATATCTAATTTAGTTAAATCCAATAGAACGTGAAGACATACGTGTAGCCAATTACCAATTTTATGCGTTGGAATAGAATTTAATAATTCGGTTGCTTCTGATGGCCAAAAGTTTTCGTCGAAGTGAGCGGCTAATTTATTACGATAACTCGATAGCTCGCTATTCCATTGAAACGGAACAAATTGAGAAAATTCCTTCTGAATTTTAACAACTTCGTTTAATTTTTCCTTTCCTAATTCGCTTCGCGCATTACTCTCCCCAATTATTGAAGCACAAAGTTTATCAACTGATTTTGCTAAGCTATGAACATAGCCAGCAATAATTTTGGCTTTTCTTTTTTTCTTTCCAGAATTTTTCGCGCTAGCACCGTCTTCGAGTAGATCATTGATGTCGCGTAGAACCTCTAAACAGCCCCATAGTCTTCTAGCAACAGTGTTCGATGGATGCCACACATCAATTCGATTGGATTCGTCACCAGTAGAAATGATTTTTCTACTGATAGGATCCAAATAGATTGGCATTCCTTTTTTTTCTTCTGGCACGACACTTTGCCTCTGAAATATAACGGGGCGGCGGATAAGCCGCGAGGACGGAAACGCCGAAAGCGTTGACGGCCGATGTCGGCTTGATCCGCATGGTTGTGCGGCGCGAAGCGCCAAGCAACCATGCGGATGGGTATCCGCCGCCCCGTGGTTCTTCGACGATTCATGGCTCGATTAAGAGACGCCTCCCAAACAAGACGTCAAATACAGTTACATAATTATCATTCGATTTGGGAAAATTACCAGTCCAAGCGGAAGGCAAATTCACCAGATGGAATCTCTAATCCAATTTGGGCAGTCCCGGTTCTCACCCTCCCCGCCCCATGCGAATTCCATCGAACCCCGCCGAACCAGTACAATCCAACCAGCACACCAACGAACAAGGCAGGTTCCCATGCGGGTATCCAGGATGTTTGTTGGACGCACTCCCTAGCCGCGCCAAGAGGTTCAGCCCGTCATGCTGCTCATGATCGACAACTACGACTCCTTCACCTACAACCTGGTGCAATACTTCGGCGAGCTGGGCGAAGAGGTATGGGTTTACCGCAACGACCAGATCGACCCCGACCAGATCGCCGAATATGCCCCGGCGCGCATCGTACTCTCGCCCGGCCCCTGCACCCCCAATGAAGCGGGCGTCTCGCTGGCCACTATCGAACGCTTCGCCGGTCAGATCCCGATCCTCGGTGTCTGCCTGGGCCATCAGAGCATCGGCCAAGCCTTCGGCGGCCACATCGTCCGCGCAGGGCATGTCATGCACGGCAAGACCTCCGAGGTCCACCACCGGGGGCAAGGCGTATTCGCCGGCCTGCCCAGCCCCTTCACCGTGGTGCGCTATCATTCCCTGGTGATCGACAAAGCCACCGCCCCGGATTGCCTGGACATCACCGCCTGGACCCAAACCCCGGACGGCGATATCGACGAAATCATGGGCGTGCACCACAAAACCCTGCCGGTCGAAGGTGTGCAGTTCCATCCCGAATCGATCCTGACCGAACACGGCCACGCCCTGCTGCGCAATTTTCTGACCCGGCACTGAACCACCCCGGAGAACGCCCGACATGTCCATCACCCCCCAGGAAGCCCTGCAACGCACCATCGAACACCGCGAAATCTTCTACGACGAGATGCTCTCGCTGATGCGTCAGATCATGGCGGGCGAGATTTCCCCGGTCATGACCGCCGCCGTCCTGACCGGCCTGCGGATCAAGAAGGAAACCATCGGCGAGATCACCGCCGCCGCCACGGTGATGCGCGAGCTCTCCACCAAGGTCCACGTTCCGCCGCCGCATGAACATTTCGTCGATATCGTCGGCACCGGCGGCGACGGCTCGCATACCTTCAACATCTCCACCGCCTCCATGTTCGTCGTCGCCGCCGCCGGCGCGCGGGTCGCCAAACACGGCAATCGCGGCGTCTCGTCCAAATCCGGCAGCGCCGACGTGCTGGAAGCGCTGGGCGTTCGCATCGACCTGCAGGCCGAACAGGTCGCCGACTGCATCGCCAGCACCGGCATCGGCTTCATGTTCGCCCCCAACCACCATTCGGCCATGAAAAACGTCGCGCCGGTCCGTCGCGAAATGGGCGTGCGCACCATCTTCAATATTCTCGGCCCGCTGACCAACCCCGCCAGCGCCCCCAACCAGTTGATGGGCGTCTTCCATCCCGATCTGGTCGGTATTCAGGTGCGGGTCATGCAGCGGCTCGGCGCGCAACACGTCCTCGTGGTCTGGGGCAAGGACGGCATGGACGAGATTTCGCTGGGCGCCCCCACCCAAGTCGGCGAACTCAGGAACGGCGAAATCGTGGAATACGAGATTCACCCCGAGGATTTCGGGCTAGCCATGGTCTCCAACCGGGGGCTCAAGGTCGAAAACGCCGAACAGTCCAAGGCCATGCTGCTGAATGCGCTGGACAACGAGCCGGGAACCCCGCGCGACATCGTCGCCTTTAACGCCGGCGCGGCGCTGTACGCGGCCAACGTAGCGCCCTCCATCGCCACCGGCATCGAACTGGCCCGCGAGGCCCTGGCCAGCGGCGCGGCGCGGGTCAAGCTGGACGAATTCGTGCGCTACACGCAGACCTTGGCGTCATGAGCGTCATGAGCGACACGCCCGACATTCTGCAAAAAATCCTGGCCCGCAAGGCCGAGGAAATCGCCGAGCGCCAGCAGCGGCTGAGTCTGCGCGAACTGCGCCAGCAGACGGCGAATCTCCCTGCTCCCCGCCCGTTCCAGGATCAGTTGACGCGGACTATCGCGGCCGGTCGAGCCGCCGTCATTGCCGAGATCAAGCGCGCCTCGCCCAGCAAGGGCCTGCTGCGTGATCCGTTCGAGCCGGCCGCCATCGCGCAAAGTTATGCCGCCGCCGGGGCGGCCTGCCTGTCGGTACTGACCGACCGCGATTTCTTTCAGGGCCACGAGGATTATCTAAGAGCAGCGCGGGCCGCCTGCGACCTGCCGACGCTGCGCAAGGATTTCATCGTCGATCCCTATCAGGTCCATGAAGCACGGTTGATCGGCGCCGATTGCATCCTGCTGATCGTGGCCGCGCTGGACGATGCCACCTTGGGCGAACTGGCGCGACTGGCGGCGGAACTCGGCCTGGACGTGCTGGTGGAAGTCCACGACGCCGAGGAACTGGAACGGGCGCTGGCCACCGGCGCGACCCTGATCGGCATCAACAACCGCAACCTGCGCACTTTCGAAACCCGGCTGGACACCACCCTCGATCTGCTGTCCCAAATACCCAAGGACCGCACCGTGGTCACCGAGAGCGGCATTCACACCTCGGCGGACGTGGCGCTCATGCGCGAGCATGGGGTGCATGCCTTTCTGGTGGGTGAAGCCTTCATGCGCGCCTCCGACCCCGGCGCGAAATTGGCGGAATTGTTCGGGGCGTGATGCCCCTTGCTTGGGTGACCTGGTTTTGCACGGTGTTTACCCCGCCGCCGCCTACATGCAGAGCTTCCAGGCGGCGAAGAACACCACCATCATGTCGGGGCCGCGATAGGCGACGAACGCCAGCAACGCGACCAGCGTCATCAGGCCGATAGCGAGCGCACCGGAGAAGGACAACGGCTTGCGCATCGCCATCAGGCCGTCGCGGTGGCCGGACGCACCGCCTGTTCGCGGATCGGCCAGTTGAGCAGAGCGGCGACGAGGCTCAAGCCGATGGCGATGATCCAGACCACGCGGTAGGAACCGGTCGCATCGTACAGATAGCCCCCCAGCCAGCCGCCGAGAAACGCGCCGACCTGATGGAACAGGAACACGATGCCGCCGAGCATCGACATATTCCCAACGCCGAACACCGTCGCCACCGTGCCGTTGGTCAGCGGCACCGTGCTCAACCACAGCAGACCCATCACCATACCGAAGGCATAGGCGCTCCAGGCCGTGACCGGCAGCAGGATAAACGTAGTGATCACCACCGCCCGCGTCACATAAATCCAGCTCAGCAGCATCGGCTTGCGATACCGCCCACCACCCAAACCGGCCAGGTAGGAACCGAAGATATTAAAGAGCCCGACCAAGGCGAGCACGGTGGTACCCACCAGCGGTGATAAACCTTGATCCATCAAAAAGGCGGGAATATGGGTGGCGATAAAGATCAACTGAAAACCACACACGAAAAATCCCAGCGACAACAGCCAGAATCCCCGGTGGGTGAACGCCTCCGCCAGAATCGCCCGCAATAGCCGCGCCTCCCGCGCGGCGGGATTCGCCGACGGGCGCTCGAACAGCGCGGCCGACAGCGGTCCCATGCCGATCCCCAGCAGCCCCAGCACGACCAGTGCCGCCGCCCAGCCGAATGCCCCGATCAGCCACTGACTACCCGGCAGCAGCACGAACTGCCCGAGCGAACCGACCGCCATCGCGATACCCATGGCCATGCTGCGCTGTTCCGGCGGCACCGCCCGGCTGACCGCGCCGAACACCACCGGAAAGGTGGTGCCGCTCAAACCGAGCCCGATCAGCACCCCCGCGCTCAGCGCCAAGCCGAAGGTCGAAGCGGACTGGGCCATCAACAGCAAGCCGACCACATACAGCAGGGTGCCGACCAGAATCGCCCAACCGGCGCCGTATCGGTCGGCCAGCCGCCCGGCAAAGGGTTGCGCCAGCCCCCAGACCAGATTCTGCAGGGCGATGGCGAAGGCGAAGGCTTCCCGACCCCAGCCGTTGTCCAGACTCATCGGTTGCAGGAACAGACCGAAGGTATGGCGGATGCCCAGCGAAACCGCCAGGATCAGCGCGCCGCTCCACAGGATGACCGCCGGGGTTCGCCAGTTCTCGATCTTCATCATTCGCTACGCCTCCTGAAACCGTGACCGCCGGACGTATACTGACGACCGCAATGGGAATGCTTGGACTCAACCCACCCCGGCACCCTTGGCCTGCGCATCGGCGTGATAGGACGAGCGCACCAGCGGCGCGGAAGCGACATGGGTGAATCCCATGGCCTCGCCCAGCTCGCGCAGGTGCGCGAATTCCTCCGGCGGCGCGTAGCGCTCCACCGGCAGATGATGGGCGCTGGGCTGGAGATATTGGCCGAGGGTCAGCATCTCCACGCGATGGGCGCGCAAGTCGCGCATGACCGCTTCGATCTCCTCCGTCGTCTCGCCCAAACCCAGCATCAGCCCCGACTTGGTCGGGACGTGCGGATGCCGTTCCTTGAAACGCTGGAGCAAGGTCAACGAATACTGATAGTCGGCGCCGGGCCGGGCCTGCCGGTACAAGCGCGGCACGGTTTCCAGATTGTGGTTGAACACGTCCGGCGGCTCCCGTTCCAGAATCTCCAAGGCCACATCCATCCGGCCGCGAAAATCGGGCGTCAGAATTTCGATAACGATGCCCGGCCAGGCGGCGCGCATCGCTCGGATGCACTCGACGAAGTGCGCCGCGCCGCCGTCGCGCAGATCGTCACGGTCCACCGAGGTGACGACCACGTACTTCAGCGCCATCGCCGCGACGGTGCGCGCCAAGTTCTCCGGTTCCTGGGGATCGAGCGGATTGGGGCGACCGTGGCCCACGTCGCAGAACGGGCAGCGGCGGGTGCAGATGTCGCCCATGATCATGAAAGTGGCGGTGCCGTGACCGAAGCATTCGCCCAGATTGGGGCAACTGGCCTCTTCGCAGACCGTGTGCAGGCGGTTCTCCCGCAAGATGCGTTTCAGCCGCTGCACCTCCGGCGTACCGGGAAACGGGGCGCGAATCCAGGCCGGCTTGCGCAAACGCTGGCTGGGATCGCTGGGCGCGATCTTGACCGGGATGCGGGCAACCTTGTCCTCGCCACGCAGTTTCTCACCCTGTCGCGGCGCGGTTCTGACCGTGGTGGACTGGGCGGAAGCGGCTGGGGCAAGAGCGGTTTCGTCGGGGGCGGTGCGTTCGGACATGGCCTGTTCCTGGAAGGATGGAGGGCGAATTGTTGAGGTTTTGACTCAACATTATGCCGCAGGTTGCCCGGCAAATCCCGATTCGGACGATGCCCGATGCTCAGGGCAAACCGTTGGCCTGCGTGAAGGCGGTGTAACCCAGATTGCGGCTCAAGTTCGCTAGCAATTCGGCGGCGGCGGCCTCGGGGGTCAGTTCGAGGCCCAGATCGCGCAACTGGGTCACGCGCAGGCCGGGATAACCGCAGGGATTGATCCGGGTGAAGGGTTCCAAGTCCATGGCTACGTTGAGACTCAGGCCGTGGTAGGAGCGGCCCTGGCGCAGGCGCAGGCCCAGCGAGGCTACCTTGGCATCGCCGACATAGACGCCCGGTGCGTCGGGCCGGGCGCGACCGGCGATGCCGTGAGCGGCGAGCAGGTCGATCACCGAGCGCTCCAGCACCGTCACCAAGCCGCGCACGCTCAAGCCCAGTCGCCGCACGTCCAACAGGCAATACACCACTACCTGACCGGGACCGTGGTAAGTCACCTGACCGCCGCGATCCACTTGCACGACCGGGATGTCCCCCGGCGCCAGCAGGTGTTCGGCCTTGCCGGCCAATCCCTGGGTGAAGACGGGCGGATGTTCGACCCACCACAGTTCGTCCGGCGTGGCTGCGTCGCGGGCTGCGGTGAAGGTTTGCATGGCGGCGAACACCGGTTGGTACTCGCGGCGGCCGAGACCCCGCAGGCACAAGGGTCCGCAATGGGAAACGGGCGTCGCCATGCCCGTGGTCACAGCACCATCGCAACACCCGGATGGCTGCTGAGTTCCCGATAGAGGGCATCCAGTTGCGCGCGGCTTTGGGCGTTTATCACCACCGTCACCGACTGATAGCGACCGGTGCGGCTGTCCCGCACCTGAATCCGCGCCTCGTCCAGATCAGCGGCGTGGCGACGCACCAGATCCACCATCAGTCCCCGAAAATCAGGCGTGCCGGCACCCATGATCTTGATGGGAAACTCACAGGGAAATTGCAGCGGCGATTCGTCGTTCATGCCGGACCACGCCTCAAGCCAGGTTCAGTTAAACAGCGAATAGAAAAACAGCAGGATTGAATCGATCATCCGCCCGAACCAGCCACTCTCCGGCACCTCTTGCAACGCGACCAGCGGCGTCTTGCTGACTTCCTGCTCGCCCAGTTTGACCACGATGTCGC
>DAOTGT010000067.1:0-17019 GCA_035447285.1 Candidatus Competibacter sp. | reverse complement strand
GCAGTGCTTGAAGCAGGGCCGCTTATTCGTCGCCGTTCGGGTTGCGAGACCGATCGTGCCCGTTCGCGGCCCTGACCCTGTTCGGGTGCCAAGTACCGAGGGATGCGCCGGCGATGTTTCAAGCCGCTTTTCTCTTAATCCTCCTGCCGATGAACCTGTCCAGAGTGTGCCGCGATGGGTGACCCAAGTGATTCCATGTATCCCAGTCGCAGGGTGGTCGGTACGGGAACGCCACATTGATTAACGCTGTAAGTATCGAAAACAGAGGAAAAATCCCCATGCACGTGCTCGTGGTCGGCGGAGCGGGTTATATCGGTTCCCACATGGTCAAGCTGCTCTGTCAGCGGGGGTTCGAGGTGACGGTGTTGGACAATCTGTCCGCCGGCCACCGTGACGCGATCAAGGGCGGACGCTTCGTATTGGGGGATCTGGGCGAACGGGACCTGCTGGATGAGCTGCTCAGAACCTCGCGCTTCGACGGCGTGCTGCATTTCGCTTCCCATATCCAGGTCGGCGAATCGGTACGCGAGCCGGCCAAGTACTATCTCAACAACGTATTCAAAACCCAGTATCTGCTGGATGCGATGGTCTCGCACCGGGTCAACCATTTCATCTTTTCTTCCACGGCGGCGATTTTCGGCGAACCACTGCGAACGCCCATCGACGAGGATCATCCCAAGAATCCCATCAACCCCTACGGACGCGGCAAGTGGATGGTCGAGCAGATGCTGTCGGATTACGGCGTGGCTTACGGATTGAAATCGGTGTGCCTGCGCTACTTCAACGCCGCCGGCGCCGATTCCGACGGTGAGCTGGGCGAGCGCCACGAGCCGGAGACCCATCTGATTCCGCTGGTGTTGCAAGCCGCCGCCGGCCTTCGGCCGAACATCACCGTGTTCGGTACCGACTACGACACCCCGGACGGTACCTGTATCCGCGACTACATCCATGTGACCGATTTGTGCGAGGCGCATCTACTGGCATTGCAAGGGTTGTGGGACGGGGCTGGCGGCGGCGCTTTCAACCTTGGCAACGGCAACGGTTTCTCGGTGCGGGAAGTGATCGAAACCGCCCGCGCCGTCACTGGCCGTGAAATTCCAGTGGTGTACGGCGAGCGCCGGCCAGGCGATCCGGCGCGGCTGGTGGCCGATGCCAAGCGGGCGCGGGCCGAACTGGGGTGGAACCCGCGTTACGCGGATCTGGCGACCATCGTTGCCCATGCTTGGCGCTGGGAGGGCGGTCGTGACGGATGAGCCGCGCCCGCGCTCAAGTCGCCAACCGCTCTATCGCCACTCGCAATTCGCCCTCCAGCGGCGCGGCCTTGTCGGTGTGGGTATCGACGATGACGAAGGTGACGTCGGCGTCGGCGACCACAGTATCGCTGTCCTTGAGAGTGACCCGTTGGTGCATCACGCAACTGCGGGTGCCGATGGTTTTCACCGAGGTGGCGATTTGCAGGATTTCGCCCATGAAGGCGGCACGGCGGTAGTTGATGTTGATGTTGACCACGGCGAAGGTGTAGCCATGCTGTTCCAGGAGATCCAGATTGCCCCGGCTTTCCAGCAGGTTCCAGCGGGCCTCCTCCAGAAATTCCAGATAACGGGCGTTGTTGACGTGGCGGAACAGGTCGAGATGATAACCTCGCACCTTAATGTCGATGGTGTGGCTCATGGAGTATTCCCCTTGGGGGCGGTGACCGAATGGGCGCTCACTGTAACCGCGTGCGCCGATGAACGATAGGACGATTGTGCCGACTTGGCCGGAGGCGCCCGCCGATGGGTGGAACCCGGCGCTGACCGCCGACGGCATTCATCTGTGGCTGGCGGATCTGGATCGGCCAGCGAGGTCTCTGGCGCAACTGGCGACGACGCTGGCGGCGGACGAACGGGAGCGGGCGGCGCGGTTCCACTTTCCCGAGCACCGCGATCGCTTTGTCGTCGGGCGTGGCCTGTTGCGGGAATTGCTGGGCGCGTACCTGAATCGGCCCGCAAAGGCGCTGTGCTTCGCTTGTGGGCCGCGCGGCAAGCCGCTGTTGGCGGGTGAGGATGCCGACGCGGGTCTGCGTTTCAACCTGTCGCACAGCGGCGAGCGAGCGTTGTATGCGATAGCCCGTCGCGAGGTTGGCGTGGATTTGGAGTGCCTGAATCGGGTGGTGAACGATGCGTCGGTGGCCGAGCGCGTGTGCACGCCGCGCGAGTGGGCGGCGTTTCAGGCGCTGCCGGCGGAACAATTCCGGGAAGCCTTTTTTAGCTGCTGGACCCGTAAGGAAGCGATCGCCAAGGCGCTGGGCGACGGTTTGGCCAGCGGTTTGCGAAGCCTGGAGGTTTGTTTCCCGGACGATAGGTTGCCGGATGGTCGGGTCGGTTTGCGGGATGCCTCGGGCCGGGAATGGAGCGTGTTGAACCTCCCGCTGGATGCCGGTTGGCGAGGCGCCTTGGCGGCGGAAGGTCAGGATTGGCGCTGGCAAGGTTGGTGCTGGACCCGATTTTCCTCCTTCTCGTTGCCTTTTTCCTCTTGAGACCGTGCCGGCCATGCTACTGAAGTGAGGGGTCTACTGACCATGCAGGCGCTGATTTTCGCCGACCGGCTGGGCCGGGAACTGGAGCCGCTGACCGACCGGACTTGCGCCGCGCTGTTGCCGGTGCTGGGCAAACCGGTGCTGGAGCACACCCTGGAAGCGCTGGGTGCCGCCGGCCTGAGCGAGGCGGTGGTGGCGGTTTCGCCCTTCGCCGACGAACTCCGGTTGGCGTTGGGCGACGGTGGCCGCTGGGGGATACGGTTGCATTATGTCCTGACCTGCGGCGAGGAAGACCCGGATGCCGTGGTGGAAAATAGCCAATCCCAACTGGCCGACGAGTTGCTCGCCTTGCGAGGCGATGTGCTGCACGGCGCGGCGCTGAGGGCGCTGAGTGAGTTTCTGCGCTTGGCGGCCGAGGTGAGCGGTCCGGTGGTATACGGCCGAGCGGCGAATGCGCCGGTGAGCCTGTGCCTGCACCGTGCCGGCGGCCGGGGCGGGTTGGAGCCGTTGCGCTGGTCCGCCGAATCGGTTGAGATGCCGCCCACCTGGCCGGTGGTGGAATTGCCCGGCGCAGTTCTGAATCGACTGGAATCGCTGTATGCCTATCATCGAGCCAACCTCGACGCCGCCGCCGGCCGTTTTCCGGGCCTGATCGTGCCGGGCCAGCAGGTGGCGCCGAGGCTGACTGTGGGACCGCGTTCCAGGGTGTCACCGCGCGGCCCGGAACAGGGGGTCGTTTTCGTCGGCGAAAACTGCCGGGTTGAAGCCAGCGCCAAGTTTTACGGCGAGGTGGTGATCGCCAACCGAGTGACTGTGGATCGTCATGCCACCCTGCGCGACAGTGTGGTGTTGTCGGATGCCTACATCGGTGAGCGGTTGGAAGTGCGGAACGCCATCATCCAGGGCAATCGACTGATCCAGGTCGATACCGGGGCGGTGTTGTCGATGATCGAGACTTTTACACCGACCGGACGGCGCGAAGCGATGTCAAGCGATGTGCTGGCCGCGCCGTTCGACCGCTTATGGGGGTTGCTGCTGCTGCTATTGTCGTTGCCGTTGTGGCCGCTGGCGCTGGTTGCCGCGCTGGTCGAGAATTTCGACGATCCCCTGCGCGAGACCCGGCTGCGCGGCAATCGCCTGGAATTCGACGAATTCGGCGTTCGGCGGCGGCGGGTGTTCGTCACCATGCAGTGGATGACCTCGATTCCGGTGCTGCGTCACCTGCCGCGCCTGTTGGCGGTGGTGAGCGGCGATCTGCGACTGGTGGGCGCGGAGCCGCTGACCCCAGAGCAGGCTACCGACAGCCAGCGGGAGGACTGGGAGCGGCTCGCCGATCGGGCGCCGGCCGGGTTGATCGGTCCCACGCAATTGATCTTGCCGGCCGGTGCACCCCGCGAGACACGGCTGATGAGCGACGTTTTCTACGCCTGCCAGCGTGGTGCCGGCAAGAACCTGCGTTATCTGTTGCAGGGCGCTGGCGCGCTGTTCGCGCCCCGCGCCTGGTGGCCGGGCTGACTCTTTTTCACCCATTTTCACCCAACCTGGATGCACGACCATGGAACCGAGTTTTTGGCACGAACGCTGGGAGCGAAGCGAGATCGGTTTTCACCAACAGGACATCAACGTTCATCTCCAGCAATTCTGGACCCAGCTCGACCTGCGTCCCGGTCAGCGGGTGTTCGCCCCGCTGTGCGGCAAGAGCCGCGATCTGCTGTGGCTGGCTGGCGAAGGCCATCCGGTGACCGGAGTGGAAATCAGCCGGCTCGCGGTCGAAGCGTTTTTCACCGAGAACGGGCTGAAGCCGCAATGCTGGCGGGAAGGGGCGTTCGAGATCTGGGAAGTCGATGAGATCCGTATTCTGCTCGGTGATTTTTTCGACCTGGAACCCCAGCATCTAGCCGATGCCGCCGGGATTTACGACCGGGCTTCGCTGATCGCGTTGCCGCCGCCGATGCGCACGCGCTACGCTCGTCATCTCGATGCGATCCTGCCGGTGGGGACGCGGGTGCTGCTGGTGACCCTGGAGTACGATCAGAGTGTACTGGCGGGACCGCCGTTCGCGGTTGGCGAGCCGGAGGTGCGGGCGCTGTACCAGGCCACCCATGAAGTGGAATTGCTCTACACCCGCGATGCCTTGGCGGAGACATCGCGTTGGCGGGAACGTGGTTTGACGTGGTTGCTGGAGCGGGTCTATCGGCTGTCTCCGCATCGATAGACCGCGCCCGGAACCCAGGTCATGAACGGAGCGACGGCGATGGGGTCCCCCCAAGCCGTGGTGGCGCGGATTTTCCTGCCGTTCGCCGCCGGTTATTTTCTGTCCTATCTGTACCGCACCATCAACGCGGTGCTGTCGCCTTATCTGGTGGCCGAGTTGCGGCTGGATGCCACTGACCTCGGCCTGCTGACCAGTATCTATTTTCTGACCTTCGCCGCGTTTCAACTGCCGCTGGGCATGCTGCTGGACCGATTCGGGCCACGCCGGGTGGAGGCGACGCTGCTGTTGTTCGCGGCGGCCGGCGCCGGGTTGTTCGCGGTCAGCGACAGCGCGCTGGAGTTGATCGTGGGGCGAGGTTTGATCGGCTTGGGTGTATCGGCTTGCTTGATGGCCAGCTTCAAAGCCTTCGTGCTGTGGTTTCCGGCCGCGCGATTGCCGGCGCTCAACGGCTGGGTGCTGGCGGCCGGCGGCTTGGGAGCATTGGTTGCCACCGCGCCGGTGGAAGCCATGCTGAAGTTGACCGATTGGCGCGGCTTGTTCGTCGTGTTGGCGGGTTTGAGTTTCCTGGTCGCGGCCGCCCTGTTGTTGGCGGTACCGGAGCGGGATGGCGACGAGGCGGCGGTCGGCGATTGGCGAACGCAATGGCGGGAGATAGCGGGTCTATTCCGCAGTCCGGTGTTCTGGAGGATCGCACCGGGCGCGGTGTTGTCGCAATCCTCGTTTCTATCGATTCAAGGTTTGTGGGCCGGTCCGTGGCTGCGCGACGTGTCCGGTCTGGACAAGCTGGCGGCGGCGAATTGTCTGTTTTGGGTGGCGGTGGCGATGGTGGCGGGCTTTCTGGGCATGGGGCAACTGGCTTATCGCTTGACTCGCCACGGTATCCCGCCGTTGGCGGTGTCGGCCAGTGGGATGGTGCTGTTCATGGGGGTGCAATTGGCGATTCTGCTCGATTGGGGACCGCTGTTGCCATTGTGGATAGCGTTCGGGTTCTTCGGCACCAGCGGAGTGTTGAGCTATGCGGTGTTGTCGCAGTCCTTTCCCCTGACGTTGTCGGGACGAGTCAACACGGCGCTGAATCTGCTGGTATTTGTGGCGGCCTTCGCCGGGCAGTGGGGCATGGGCGCGATGATCAATCACTGGCCGCTGGCGGGCGGCGGCTACGCCGATATCGGGTATCGCTGGGCCTTCGGGTTGGTGCTGGCGGGGCAGTCGATGACCTGGATTTGGCTGGTGTTGGGGAAGGGGTGGATGCGGAAGACCCGCTAGCGAGCCCGGTGGCGTGCCAGCCAGCGATCCAGGCCGTTGGCGAACGCCTGCTTGTCGCGGTCGTTGTAAGGCGGCGGGCCGCCGGTCAGGGTGCCCGCCGAGCGCAATTCTTCCTTGAGGTTGCGCAAGGCCAGCCGCTCCCGCACGTTGTCCTGGGTGTACAGCTCGCCGCGTGGGTTGAGCGCGGGTACGCCCCGTTCCACCAGACGTGCCGCCAGCGGGATATCGGCGGTGATGACCAGATCGCTGGCGGTCGCCTGTCGCACGATGTAGTCATCGGCCTCGTCGAAGCCCTGACTGACCTGTACCGCCGTGATCAAAGGCGAGGGCGGCGTTTGCAGCCGTTGGTTGGCGACCAGAGTGACCGCTACGCCGACCCGTTGCGAGGCGCGGAACACGATGATTTTCACCGGAGCCGGGCAGGCGTCCGCATCGATCCAGATTTTCAAGGGCAACCTCCGAGGATCCGCGAGGCTTTGGTCATTCGGGCATTCCCTCCCCGACCAGCAGCCGATGCGCGCCGTAGGCCAGTACGCCGCAGCCGGCGATCACCGCCGCCATCGAGAGTGCCGAGCCGCCGCCCAGCAATCCGACCAGCATGCTGGAAACCGTGGCCACGCCGAATTGCAGCGAGCCGATCAGGGCCGAGGCGCTGCCGGCGCGAGTGCCCTGATGCGCCAGCGCGCAGGCCATGGCGTTGGGTCCGGTGAAGCCGAGACTGGCGATGTAGCCGAACAGCGGGATCAGCAGTATCGGCAGGCCACCCCAGCCGCTGGCCGCGACCGCCAGCAGTACCAGTCCAAGCAGCACGGTCACGCGGTTGGCGCGACGCAGGATCGCATCGGCGGTGTGGTGCGTCAGCAGCCGGCGGTTGTACTGCGAGCTGGCGATCAGCCCCAGCGCGTTGAGTCCGAACAGCCAGCCGTAGTATTGCGCCGGCACGCCGTACAGTTCGATGAAGACATGCGGCGAACCGGTGATGTAGGCGAACATGCCACCCAGCGCGAATCCGCCGCTCAGGGCGTACCCGATGAAATTCCGGTCGCGCAACAAGTCGCCGTAGACGCGCAGGGCCGCGCCGACTCCGCCGTCACCGATCGCGTTCGCTGGACGGGTTTCCGGCAGGTGGCGCCAACTGAGCAGCAGGGTGGCGAATCCGAACAGGGCCAGTACTCCGAAAATCGCGCGCCAGCTCGCCAGCGCCAGAATCCAGCCACCCATGATGGGGGCCAGAATCGGCGCCAATCCCATCACCAGCATCAGTAGTGAATAAATCTTGGCCGAGGTCCGCGCATCGAAGCGGTCGCGCACCACGGCCCGCGCGATCACCACGCCGGCGCAACCCCCTATCGCCTGCACGAAGCGCAGCACGGTCAAGGTGGCGATGTCGGGTGCCAGCGCGCAGCCGATCGAGGCCACGATGTAGAGCGCCAATCCGGCATATAGCGGCGGCTTGCGGCCGTAACGGTCGGCAAGCGGACCGTAGACGGCCTGACCCAGCGCCAGTCCGATAAAGAAACTGGCCAGGGTGTATTGGGCGGCGGCGGAATCGGCGGCGAACGCGGCGGCAATGGCCGGTAGGCTGGGCAGATACATGTCGATCGACATCGGCGCGAAAGCGGTCAGCGCGCCAAGCAGCAGCAGCCAGGACAAGGGTGGGTTGGTCAGGATCGATTCTCCAGTCGGATGGAAGCGGAAGCCGGGCAATTGTAAGCTCATTGCCTGGGTTGTACTGACAATCGAGTGGAGCGGAGCGTTCGGGATGCGCGTATTGCTGGTGGAGGATGACGAGATGATCGGCGACAGCCTGCGCAAGGGGTTGCGCGGCGAAGGATTTACCGTGGACTGGGCACGGGACGGGCGCGACGCGGAACTGGCGCTGGAGACCACCGAATATGCGTTGGTGTTGTTGGATTTGGGTCTGCCGAGGAAGGATGGGCTGGCGGTGCTACGCGACTGGCGTCAGCGCGGCAATGCCGTGCCGGTGTTGGTGCTCACCGCCCGCGATGCGGTGCCGGATCGGGTCAAGGGCCTGGACAGCGGCGCCGACGATTATTTGGTGAAGCCGTTCGATCTGACTGAACTACTGGCGCGGATGCGGGCCTTGTTGCGCCGCCAGACCGGGCGGGCGCGCGATCTGATCGAGGTGGGAACACTGCGGCTCGATCCGGTCGTGCATAGAGTTGAGTATCGCGGGCAGCCGGTACCCCTGTCGGCGCGGGAATTCACGTTGCTGCACGCGCTGTTGGAAACGCCGGGCGCGGTGTTGTCTCGCGAACAGTTGGAGGATCGGCTGTACGGTTGGGGCGAGGAAGTGGAAAGCAATGCCGTCGAGGTCCACATCCACAATCTGCGCCGCAAGCTCGATCCACGGGTCATTCGTACCGTGCGCGGAGTCGGTTACCGGCTGGGAGATGCCGCTTGAATGGGTTCAACTCAGATGGCGCGGCGCCACCAGGGTGGTCAGGGCGGCGCGGATCGGCTCCGGGTCGTCGAGCCGGCGCATCAGTTTGCCGATGAGTTGCAGTTGCCGCTTGCGCGCGCCCCGCTGCGGGATGGCCTGCGCCGTTCGTACCGCAGCCAACAAATCTTCCGGCAGCGGCACCCGCCGCAACTGCGTCGGGGTGAGCTTCACCAAGTGTTCGCCCAGATCCTGCAAGGCGGTGGCCTCCCGCTTGCGCTGGCTTTTGCTAGGAGGCCGAGGCGCTTCCGGGTCATACGATTCTTCATCGAAGTCGTGGTCGTGCATGTGATAGGGGAATCTCTACAACTGTCCTTGGTCGGGCCATCACCATTCAGCGATGCGTCGGCATTCAGCTTTTCTTCCACACTTGCCAAGCGCCGATGATGCCTTTGTAGGCGTAAGAACCAGGCAACCAGGAATAACAGGATTTTGTTTCGATGCTCGCTTGTTTGGCGCCTTTCCAATTCGGGTCGATGTACGTGACTTTCGACCGATCCTTGAGTGTGCCGACCTCGTCCCAGTCCAGGTCATTGTCGATTTCGACCCCGGTCACCACGACGACATGGAAAAAGTTATCCCAGTTGCCGGCCACCCAGATGGGGCTGGGGTACGACAAGAACCGCTTTAAGTCTTGAGTTGTCCACGGCTGGCCCACGCCGTTTGCTTCCAATCCCAGCGCGTGGGCAGCCTTGCGAAAATCCTTACCCTTGAGCCCGGTCGATACTGCGTCGTTCCAATCGATTTTCGCGGCTTCGAGTTTTTCCTTGATCGGGGCGGGCGGAAATTCCCCTTTGTAATCGCCGATCTTGCCGGTGCCGTAGCCTTTCCATTGCAGCATCATTTGATAGCAGGAGAACCAGCAGGTCTGGCTGGTTTCCTGAGGAATTGCCGTCATTTGTTTGAGATCAATTTTTACGACTTCGAGTGCAGCCATACACGTTTTTCCCGATAGTGCAAGTTCAAGAAACGGGTCCGCCCGCCATTGAGAACGGGTGGACCCGCGAGATGCTTACTTTTTTTTCCTCATCGGTGGCAGGTCGGTGCAGACGCCTTCGAACACTTCCGCCGCCATGCCGACCGACTCACCCAAAGTCGGGTGCGGGTGGATGGTCAGGCCGATGTCGGCCGGATCGCAGCCCATTTCGATGGCCAGCGCCACCTCGCTGATCATATCCCCGGCATGGGTGCCGACGATACCGCCACCGACGATACGATGGCTATCCTCGTCGAAGATCAGTTTGGTGAAGCCCTCGTCGCGACCATTGGCGATGGCGCGGCCGGAAGCGGCCCAGGGGAACTTGCCCACGCCGACCTTGATGCCCTGGGCCTTGGCTTCCGCTTCGGTCAAACCTACCCAGGCCACTTCTGGATCGGTGTAGGCCACGCCGGGAATCACCTTGGCGTCGAAGAAGCTCTTTTGCCCGGCGGCGGCTTCGGCGGCGACATGGGCTTCATGCACCGCCTTGTGCGCCAGCATCGGTTGGCCGACCAGATCGCCGATGGCGAAGATATGCGGCACGTTGGTGCGCATCTGCTTGTCCACCGGGATGAAACCCCGATCGCTGACCACAATGCCGGCTTTCTCCGCGCCGATTTTCTTGCCATTGGGCGAGCGACCCGCCGATTGCAGGATCATGTCGTACAGTTGCGGTTCGGCCGGGGCGTTGTCGC
Source organism: Candidatus Competibacter sp. (assembly GCA_035447285.1). Classification (GTDB taxonomy): domain Bacteria; phylum Pseudomonadota; class Gammaproteobacteria; order Competibacterales; family Competibacteraceae; genus Competibacter. Next base: position 6,885 of record DAOTGT010000067.1, on the reverse strand, counting down.
CCTCGAAAGTCACCAGCAAGCCTTCCGGCTTGGCTTCGACCGCGACCGTCTTGGTCTTGAGCATGATCTTGTCGAAGCGCTTGGCGTTCATCTTCTCCCAGACCTTGAACAGATCTCGATCGGGACCCTGCATGATCGCATCGAGCATTTCCACGATTTCGATACGCGCGCCCAGCGTCGAATAGACCGTGGCCATCTCCAGGCCGATGATGCCACCGCCGATGACCAACAACCGTTTCGGGATGAAGCGCAGTTCCAGCGCGCCGGTGGAATCGACGATGCGCGGGTCGTCCGGGATGAAGGGCAGATGCACCGCCTGACTGCCGGCGGCGATGATGCACTTCTCGAAGCGGACGATTTTCTTCTCGCCGCTCTTGTCCTGGCCATCGCCGGCGGTGAGTTCGACTTCCAGATGATGGGGATCGAGAAAACTCCCGTAGCCGCGCACGGTTTCCACCTTGCGCGCCTTGGCCATGCCCGCCAATCCGCCGGTCAGCTTGCCCACCACCTTGCCTTTGTGAGCGCGCAGCTTGTCCAGATCCACGGTGGGTGTGCCGAAGGTCACGCCCAGGTCGGCGAAGTGCGTGACCTCGTCCATGACCGCCGCCACATGCAGCAGGGCTTTGGAGGGAATGCAGCCGACGTTAAGGCACACGCCGCCCAGTGTTGCATAGCGCTCCACCAGCACGGTCTTCATGCCCAGATCGGCGGACCGGAACGCGGCCGAGTAACCTCCCGGCCCGGCGCCGAGCACCAGCATTTCGCAATCGAGATCGGCTTTTCCGGCAAACGCACCCGCAACCGGCGCGGGCGCGGGTGGCGGAGGGGATGCGGGTTCGGCGGGTTTGGCCGGTGGGGCGGCGGTGGCCGAGTCGGCGCTCGCTTCCAGCATCAGAATGACATCGCCTTCGGAGACCTTGTCGCCGACCTTGACCTTGAGTTCCTTGACCGTCCCGGCCTGGGGCGCGGGTACTTCCATCGAGGCCTTGTCGCTTTCCAGTACGATCAGCGGATCTTCCGGGGCAAGGACATCGCCTGGCTTGACCAGCACCTCGATGATATCCACGCCTTTGAAGTCGCCGATGTCGGGGACTTTGACTTCCACGAGACTCATGAGCAGCGGCCTCCGGTTAGAGCAGTACGCGGCGGAAATCCGCCAGCAGTTGCGCGAGGTAGACGTTGAAGCGGGTCGCCAGCGCGCCGTCGATCACCCGATGGTCGGCGCTCAGCGATAGCGGCAGGATCAGGCGTGGCCCGAACTGCTTGCCGTCCCACACCGGTTTCATGACCGATTTACTGACGCCCAGAATCGCCACTTCCGGGGCGTTGACGATCGGCGAGAAGGCCGTGCCGCCGATGCCGCCCACCGAGGAAATGGTGAAGCAGGCACCTTGCATGTCGGCTGGTCCCAACTTGCCGTCGCGCGCCTTCTTGGCGAGTTCGCCGGTTTCCGTGGCGATGTCGAAGATGCCTTTCCGGTCGGCGTCCTTGATCACCGGCACCACCAGTCCGTTGGGGGTGTCGGCGGCGAAGGCGATGTGAAAGTACTGTTTGTAGATCAGGTTGTCGCCGTCCAGCGAGGTGTTGAACTCCGGGAATTTTTGCAGCGCCCGGACGCAGGCCTTGATCAGGAAGGCCAGCATGGTCAGCTTGGCGCCGCCGGCCTTTTCGTTTTCCTTGTTGATCTGGAGGCGGAAGGCTTCCAGATCGGTGATGTCGGCATCCTCGTGATAGGTGACCGCCGGGATCATTACCCAGTTGCGTGCCAGGTTGGCGCCGGAGATCTTCTTGATCCGCGGCAGCGGCTTGGCTTCCACCGGACCGAACTTGGCGAAATCCACGCTCGGCCAGGGCAGCAAATCCAGGATGCCACCGCCAGTCACGCCGCCCGCCGGGGCCGCCGCCGGGGTCGCGCCCGTCATCACCCCCTTGACGAAGGCTTGCACGTCCTCCTTGAGAATCCGTCCCTTGGGACCGGACCCCTTGGCCAAGCGGGTCAGATCGACACCCAGTTCCCGGGCAAAACGCCGTATCGAGGGACTGGCGTGAACCTTGGCGAAGCTGGCCGCCGGCGCTGTGTCGGCTGATGGCGGCTTCGAGACCGGCGGCGGTTTCGGTACGCCTTCCGGCTTCGGGGCGCGCGGCCCGAGCGTGATCGCGCTGAGCGTGTCCGGCAATTGCGGCTTGGCGGCGGTGTCGGCTCCGCTCGTGCTCAACATCAGGATCAGGTCGCCCTGCGAGACCTGATCGCCGACCTTGACCTCGATGCCTTGCACCGTGCCGGCATGAGGCGAGGGTACTTCCATGCTGGCCTTGTCGCTTTCCAGAGTGATCAGCGGCGTATCGATCTCGACATGATCTCCGGGCGCGACCAGTACCTCGATGATCGGGATATTCTTGAAATCGCCGATGTCCGGCACTCGCACCTCGCGCGCTTCGCCGGGACTGCTGGCGGAGGCTGCTTCACCGGCATCGGCGGCGGGACGCTCGGGCGCGGACACGCTCTCGGCGACGTCCAGATACAGGATCAGATCGCCCTGCGAGACCTTGCCGCCAGCCTTGACCTTGACTTCCCGAACCACGCCGGCCAATGGGGAAGGCACCTCCATGGACGCCTTGTCGGTTTCCAGGATGATCAGCGGTGTTTCCACATCGACGCTGTCGCCAGCGGCAACCAGCACGTCGATGACGTCCACGCCCTTGAAGTCGCCGATATCCGGCACATGAATTTCTTTAATGATGCTCACCGGGATTCTCCCTTATACCGTCAGCGGGTTCGGCTTTTCGGGGTTGATGGCGTACTTGGCGATGGCTTCGGCGACCTTGGCGACGGGAATTTTCCCCTCGTCGGCCAGCGCCTTGAGCGCGGTCACTGTCACGTAGTACTGATCCACCTCGAAATGTTGGCGCAGCTTGGCACGAGTGTCGCTGCGTCCGAAGCCATCCGTACCGAGCACCAGATAATGGCGCGGTATGAAGGGACGTAACTGTTCAGCATATAACTTCATGTAATCGGTGGCGGCCACCACGGGTCCTGGATGGTCGGCCAGGCAGGTCTCGACGTAGCTCTGGCGCGGCGGTTCAGTGGGATGCAGCAGGTTCCAGCGCGCGGTATCCTGCCCTTCGCGGGTCAAGCCGTTGATGCCCGGTGTCGCCCAAATGTCGGCCACCACACCCCAATCCTCGCGCAGCCGGTCGGCGGCGGCGATCACCTCGCGGAGAATGGACCCGCAACCCATGAGCTGCACCCGAGGGCCGTCGCCCTCGCCCTGACGGAACAGGTACATGCCCTTGAGGATGCCTTCCGCTGAGCCTTCCGGCATGGCCGGATGATGGTAGTTTTCGTTCAAGGTGGTGACGTAGTAGAAGACGTTTTCCTGCTCCTGGAGCATCCGCCGCAGGCCATCCTGGACGATCACCGCCAGTTCGTAGGAAAAGGTCGGGTCATAGGACACGCAATTGGGAATGAACTGCGCGAAAATCTGGCTGTGGCCGTCCTGATGTTGCAGCCCCTCGCCGGCCAGGGTGGTGCGCCCGGAGGTGCCGCCAATCAGGAAGCCTCGCGCCTGCAAATCGCCGGCCGCCCAGGCCAGATCGCCGATGCGCTGGAAGCCGAACATCGAGTAGTAGATGTAGAACGGCATCATGTTGACGCCGTGATTGCTGTAAGCCGTCCCGGCGGCAATCCACGAGGACATGGCGCCCGCTTCGTTAATGCCTTCCTGCAAGATCTGCCCCTTCTTGTCCTCCTTGTAGAACATGAGCTGGTCGGCATCCTGCGGTTCGTAGAGCTGCCCTCGGGGCGAATAGATGCCGATCTGACGGAACATGCCTTCCATGCCGAAGGTGCGGGCCTCGTCGGCGACGATGGGCACGACCGAGCGGCCGATGGTCTTGTCGCGCGCCAGTTGCGTGAGGATGCGCACGAAAGCCATGGTGGTGGACATGTCGCGCTCGCCGGTGTCCTGCAACAGGGCGTCGAAGGTGGCCAGTGGCGGCACCATGAGTGGTTCGGCGGTACGGCGGCGCTGTGGCAGATAACCACCCAATGCGGCGCGACGTTCCTGGAGATACTTGATTTCCGGACTGTCCGCCGCCGGCTTGTAGAACGGCGCATCGTTGAGTTGTTCGTCGGAAATCGGAATATGGAAACGGTCGCGGAAGTCGCGTAGCGCCTGTTCACCCATCTTCTTCTGCGAGTGGGTGATGTTCTTGCCTTCGCCGGCCACGCCCATGCCGTAGCCCTTGACGGTCTTGGCCAGAATCACGGTTGGCTGGCCGGTATGTTTGGTTGCGGCGGCGTAGGCCGCATAAATCTTGTGCGGGTCGTGGCCACCGCGATTCAGCCGCCAGATATCCTCGTCGGACAGGTGACTGACCATCTGCTTCAGTTCCTCGTACTTGCCGAAGAAGTGCTCGCGGGTATACGCACCGCCCTTGGCCTTGAAGTTTTGATACTCGCCGTCCACGCACTCCTCCATGAGTTTCAGCAACAGACCCTTCTTGTCGGCGGCGAACAGCGGATCCCAGTACGAGCCCCACAGCACCTTGATGACGTTCCAACCTGTCCCCCGGAAATCGCCTTCCAGTTCCTGGATGATCTTGCCGTTGCCGCGCACCGGGCCGTCGAGCCGTTGCAGGTTGCAGTTGATGACGAAGATCAGATTGTCCAGATTCTCGCGGGCGGCCAGGGCGATGGCGCCCAGGGATTCCGGTTCGTCCATCTCGCCGTCGCCGCAGAAGCACCAGACTTTGCGGCCTTCGGTGTTGACGATGCCGCGATTGTGCAGGTACTTCATGAACCGCGCCTGGTAGATGGCCTGGATCGGGCCGAGACCCATCGACACGGTGGGGAACTGCCAGAAATCCGGCATCAGCCAGGGGTGCGGGTAGGAACTGAGGCCGTTTCCGTCCACCTCCTGCCGGAAGTTGTCGAGTTGTTGCTCGTTCAACCGCCCTTCCAGATAGGCGCGGGCATAGATGCCGGGGGCGGAGTGGCCCTGGATGAACACCAGATCCCCGCCGTGCGCGTCGCTGGGAGCGTGCCAGAAGTGGTTGAAACCGACATCATATAGGGTAGCGCTGGAGGCGAAGCTGGCGATGTGCCCGCCCAGTTCGGAGGTGATGCGATTGGCCTTGATCACCATGGCCAGCGCGTTCCAGCGGATCAGCGAACGGATGCGCCATTCCATGCCGGGATCGCCGGGGGTGTACTCCTCCTGATCGACCGGGATGGTGTTGAAGTAGGGGGTGTTGGCGCTGTAGGGCATGTGGACGCCGGTGGCGCGGGCCTTGCTTTGCAGTTCGCCCAGGAGAAAATGGGTGCGTTGCAGCCCTTCCGCTTCCAGCACCGCTTCGAGGGCTTCAAGCCACTCCCGTGTTTCCTGGGGGTCCGGGTCGCTGTAGTTCTGGATCGTCATAACGAGGTCCTTTGGTGGTTGGTTGTGGTTATACGTCCGTGTCGTGGGGAACAAACGCCGGTGGGGCAGGCGTCGAAAGGCGGCGTTGTCTGTCCATTCGCCTACCATCGACAAGCAGTAGAACTATAGACTGGCTGTCGGCAATTGCATTCGATATCGGCATGGAACGGAGCGATGATCGCGGGCGGCCAGGAGTTGGTGTTAAGCTGAATTCCAAACTGAATCAGTAGGGTATAAAACATGCAGCGTTTGAAGATCAGGCATCTCACCGTTTATCAATTTTCCGGCATGGTGACGTTGCTGCCGCATCGGCTGTTGCTTCGTCCACGCGAGGGGCATGACGTGCGCATCGAGGCTTCGAAACTCGACATCTCGCCTGCTCACCGCATCAAGTGGTATCGCGATGTGTTCGACAACTCGGTGGCCGTGGCCAGCTTTACGGAGACCGCGCAACGACTGACCATCGGCAGCGAGGTGATCATCCGGCACTATGAAGTGGCGCCGCTCGATTTCATCGTCGAGGACTATGCGGTCCATTATCCGTTCGAATACCTCCAGGAAGAAAGGGTCGATCTTGCGCCCTTCCAGCAGCCGGTTTATCTCGATCAGCAGCCGGCGGTGCGCGATTGGTTCAACAGCCTGAACCTGCTGCGCGACAAAGTGGAAACCTACGTGCTGCTGGATCGACTGAACCAGATCATTGCCAAGGAATTCCGGTATGTCATTCGCGAGGAGCCCGGCGTGCAGCCACCTGAAGTGACTTTGGCCATCCGCAGCGGTTCCTGTCGCGATTACGCAACCTTGTTCATCGAAACCTGCCGGTTTCTCGGCCTGGCGAGCCGGTTCGTCAGCGGTTATTCGCACGTTCCCGAGCTTGGGCCGGGCGGCGCGACGACTCACGCCTGGGCGGAAGTCTATCTGCCCGGTCCGGGCTGGAAAGGTTTCGATCCGACCGCCGGCGAGCTAACGGGCAGTCGGCATATCCCGGTCGCGGTGGCTCGTCATCCGGAAGTGGTGCCGCCGGTTGCCGGCAGCTTCGTCGGACCCAAGGGCCAAATCCCGATGCTGACGGTCGATGTCCAGGTAACGGCGCTTTGAGGGAATGCTGGTTTAGCTATACAGTAATTCACTGTTTATTATTAAATTTAACCAGGCGAAACCGATATTTTGCCGATCATCCGCTTGCCCCTACGGGGTTGATCGAGAGCCAGATAGATCACGGGTCGTCATCAAAGAGAACATATTGACTTGATTTGTCTGATTTCATGGCGTTTTTCAATGAATTTTTCAATGGGCGCTTGTTTTGTCTTGTCCCGTGCCCTATAGTGATCGGTGCAAGATTTTTAAGTAGATTATCTGCCCATCCGCTGCAAACCCTTTATTTGGTATTCGGCTCGTCAGTTCCTCTATTTTAACTCTTGTGCCCATGAGCGGCTGCTCAATTTTTTCAATCTTTTTCGAGATC
>DAOTGT010000066.1:0-17054 GCA_035447285.1 Candidatus Competibacter sp. | reverse complement strand
AGCGCGGTCGCCATCAGCACCACCACGCTGCCGAAGTCCGGCTCCAGCAACAGCAACACCGCCAGCACCGCCAGCACCGCCATCGGTCTCAGCAGCGCCAGCACCGAAGTTCGAAGATCGCCGGTCCGCAAGTCCGCGCCGTGACGTTTGAGATAATCGGCGACATAGATCAAGACCAACAGCTTGGCGATTTCCGAGACCTGGACATTGACGGGGCCAGCGGCGATCCAGCGCATGCTGCCGTTGACTTCCCGACCGACTCCCGGCACCAGCACCAACCCCAGCAGACCCATCGCCGCCAGCAGGAGCAGCGGACCCGCTCGGCGCCAGCGCGTCAGCGGAACCTGCAAGACCACACCGGCCGCCAACAGCCCGACCACGACGAATGCACTCTGCCGGATCAGAAAATAGAACGGCTGGCCCATCTTGGAGTCGGCCAGCGGTATCGAAGCCGAAGTCACCATGAGCAAGCCCAGCGCCAGCAACAGCACGGTCGAGACCAGTACCCAGGGATCGGGAAACGGCAAGGCTGGTCGGCTCTCGCCAGCGCGCGGTTGCTTGCCCCCTTCCCTGATCTTGCCATCGGCGGTGGCGCTCAGCATTCGCTCAACCTCCGCACCGCCGCCGCGAAGACCGCGCCGCGCTCTTCGTAGCCGCTGAACATGTCGAAGCTGGCGCAGGCCGGCGACAACAAAACGCTATCGCCTGGCTGGGTCAGTTGCGCCGCCCGCGCCACGGCCTGATCCATATCGGCCGCCAGGTGGAGCGGCACGCTGTCGCCCAGGGCGGCGGCGATCAACGGTGCGTCGCGGCCGATCAGCACCACCGCTCGCGCCTTACCGTTCAGCGCCGCGCGCAACGGCGCAAAATCCTGACTCTTGCCCTCACCGCCGGCGATCAACACCACCAGACCCGGCAAACCACGCATCGCCGCCACCGTCGCGCCGACGTTGGTACCCTTGGAATCGTCGAACCAGCGCACTCCGGCCTGTTCCAGCACCAGCGTGGTACGATGCGCCAACCCAGGGAACTCCCGCAGCGCCGCCAGCATCGCTTCCCGCCGCAAGCCGAGCGCGTGACCCATGGCCAGCGCCGCCAGGGCGTTGGCCAGATTGTGATCGCCGCCGATCTTCAATTCCGATGCCGCGATCCAGCGTTCCCGACCCCGCGCCAACCAGGTCTCCCCGCCATCCCGCCACAGGCCGAACCCGTTCTCGTCCGGCTCGTCCAGGGTGAACCGCAGCACGTCCCGCCCCGGCTCGGCCATCGCCATGACCACCGGATCGTCGGCGTTCAGCACCATGAGGCCCTCGCTGTGAAAGATGCGCCGCTTTGCGGCGATGTAATCGTCCAGGGTCGGGTATCGGTCCATGTGGTCGGGGCTGATATTCAACACCGTCGCCACCCGTGCGTTCAGGCTATGGGTGGTTTCCAACTGGAAGCTGGACAGTTCCAGCACGTACAGCTCAGGCGCAAGACCTTCCTCCGCTCCCGCTTCGTCCCGCAGCCACAGATCCAACGCCGGCGTGCCGAGATTGCCGCCGACCGCCACCCGAACACCAGCGCGTTCGGTCATTGCCCCCAATAGGGTCGTCACCGTGCTCTTGCCGTTGGAACCGGTGATGGCCGCCACCGGTGCCTGCGTCAGTCGTGCCAGCAACTCGATGTCACCCCAGACCGGCACGCCTCGCGCCGCCGCCGCCGCGATGACCGGGGTCGCGATCGCCACCCCTGGACTGACCAGCAGTCGGGCCGCGCCGGCGAATGCCTCGGGCGCGAAACCGCCCAGATGGCACGGCACATCCGGGAACGCCTCGCGCAAGACCGGCAATCCCGGCGGATCGACGCGGCTATCGGTTACGGCGACCGTCGCGCCCAGCGCCTTCAACGCCCGCACGGCGGACAAACCGCTCTTGCCCAATCCGACCACCAACGTGGTTCCCGCCAATCGCAGCATCCGCGTCTTGCTCCTAACGGATCTTCAGCGTTGCCAGACCGATCAACACCAGGATGATAGTGATGATCCAGAAACGAACGATCACTCGCGGCTCCGGCCAACCCTTGAGTTCGAAATGATGGTGCAGCGGTGCCATGCGAAAGATCCGCCGGCCGGTCAGTTTGAACGAGGCCACCTGCAGAATCACCGACACCGTTTCCATCACGAACACCCCACCCATCACGAACAGCACCAGTTCCTGGCGTACCGCCACGGCAACGACGCCCAGCGCGGCACCCAGGGCCAGCGCGCCGACATCGCCCATGAACACCTGGGCCGGGTAGGCGTTGAACCAGAGAAAACCGAGGCCGGCACCGACCATCGCGCCGCAGAACACCGTAATCTCCCCCACGCCCGGCACATGCGGAATACCGAGATAATCGGCGAAGATCCGATTGCCCGAGGCATAACAGAACACCGCCAAGGCGCCGGCCACCATGGCGGTCGGCACGATCGCCAGCCCATCCAGGCCATCGGTCAGATTGACAGCGTTGCTGGTGCCGACGATGACGAAGTAGGTCAGCGGCACGAACAGCCAGCCCAAATGCAAGGCCACATTTTTGAAAAACGGCACGATGATCTGGGTTTCCGCCGCCGACTGGGCGGTGAAATACAGCAGCAGTGCCGCCGTCAGTCCGACGCAGGACTGCCAGAAATATTTGCTCCGCGCCGGCAAACCCTTGGAGTTGCGCAGGATCAGCTTCCTGTAGTCGTCCATCCAGCCGATGGCCCCGAAAGCCAGTGTCGTCAGCAGCACGATCCAGACGTAGCGATTGCGCAGGTCGGCCCACAGCAGGGTCGCGATGGCGATGGCAACCAGGATCAAGGCGCCACCCATGGTCGGGGTACCCGCCTTGGAAAAATGGCTCTGTGGACCATCCTCGCGGATCTGCTGGCCGATCTGATAGCGGCTCAGCCGACGGATCATGCCCGGACCCACGATCAGGGAAATGAGCAGCGCGGTCAGAACACCCAAAATGCCTCGCAGCGTCAGATATTGAAAGACATTGAAACCTGTGTAGAAATATTCGGTTAGCCATTCGGCCAGCAGCACCAGCATCAGCCTTGCCCCTCCGGTTTCGCGCCCGTTTCCTCGGGCTCGGCCAAAACCGCCACCACTCGTTCCATCCGCATGCCGCGCGAACCCTTGATCAGGATCGTCGGTGATTCGGCACTGCGCTTGAGGTCGCGGCTCAGTGCGTCCATCAGCGCTTCCAGGTCGGTAAAATGCTGGCCACCCTCCCCAAACGCCGCCGCCGCCGCCCGGCTGTGTTCGCCCAAGGCGTACAGCCGTTCGAATCCCGTGGTCCTGGCCTCTTGGCCGGATTGTGCGTGTAGTTCACTGGCCACCGGCCCCAGTTCGCGCATGTCGCCCAGCACCAGCCATTTGCGACCCGGCCCGGCGCCAACCGTGTGCAGCGCCGCCGCCAGCGAGGCCGGATTGGCATTGTAGGCGTCGTGAATCACCGTGCCGCCGTGCCGACCGCGCAGCCGCTGCAGCCGCCCGCCAACGTCATGCAGGGACTCCAAGCCCTGTCGGATATCGTCCAGGGTCGCGCCAGCCGCCGCCGCGCCAGCCACCGCCGCCAGTGCATTGCGGATGTTGTGCCGGCCGGGTAGCGGCAGGCGAATCTCCGTCTCCCCGGCGGGGACGATCAAGCGGAAACGATTGATGGCCGCATCCAAAACCCGCGCGCTGACCGCCGCCGGTCGATCCAAACCGAAATCGACGATCCGTCGGCCTGGATTCAGCCCAATCCAATCGTCGGCATGGGGATCGTCGCGGTTGACGATGGCCACCCCGGTCGCGCTCAGTCCCTGGAAAATCTCGCCCTTGGCGCGCGCCACGCCGGCCACGTCGCCGAACCCTTCCAAATGACAGGGACCGGCATTGTTGATGATCGCCACGTCCGGCCGCGCCAATCCGGTCAGATAAGCGATCTCGCCATGATGGTTGGCGCCCATCTCAATCACCGCGTAGCCGTGTTCCGCGTTCAAGCGCAACAGGGTCAGCGGCACGCCGATATCGTTGTTGAGGTTGCCCTTGGTGGCCAGGGTCGATCCACGCCGTCGCAGGATGGCAGCCAGCATTTCCTTGAGCGTGGTCTTGCCGTTGCTGCCGGTCAGGGCAATCAGAGGACCGGTGAAACGTGTCCGCCAGCTCGCCGCCAGCCGACCCAGCGCCAGCCGGGTATCGGCCACTCGCAACTGCGGCAGCGGATCGGTCGTCACCCAGCGGCTGACCAAGGCCGCGCGGGCGCCTTGCTGGCGAGCGGTGGCGATGAAATCGTGACCGTCGAAATTGGGTCCGCTCAACGCCACGAACAATGCATCCGCCGGCAGGCGGCGGCTATCGGTGCCAACTGTCGCAAAAAACCCCTCGACGCCAGGCGATACTTCAGCCTCCAGCAATCGGGCGGCTTCGCGCAGGCTCAGGGGGGAAAAGGGATCACTCATCTATGCGGTTTCCATCTGACCGGCTGACGACAAGCACTCGCGCGCCACGTCGCGGTCACTGAAGGGTCGTTTTTCGGCGCCGACGATCTGGACATCCTCATGGCCCTTGCCAGCAATCAGCACGATGTCGCCGGGCGCGGCTTCAGCCAGGGTGTGGGCGATGGCGGTCCGCCGGTCGCGGATCACCGCCGCCGCCTCGGGATGACGCATCCCGGCCTGAATGTCGCGCACGATGCGTTGCGGGTCCTCGCCGCGCGGATTATCGTCGGTGATCGTGACCCGGTCGGCCCAATGCTCGGCCGCCGCGCCCATCAACGGCCGTTTGCCGGCATCGCGATCGCCACCGCAACCGAACACGCACCATAAGCACCCGCCACCGTGTTCGCGCAGGGCGCGTAATGCTTGCTCCAAGGCGTGGGGGGTGTGCGCGTAATCGACCACCGCCAGCGGTCGGTTCGGCCCGCCGGCCAGTCGCTCCATCCGTCCCGGTACCGTCGCGGTTCGCGTCAGCCGCGCCAGTGCCTCGGTCAAAGGTAGATCCAGCGCCAGCAGGGTCGCCAAGGCGGCCAACAGATTGCTGGCGTTGAATCGGCCCAGCAAGCCGGCCGACAGCTCGCCGTCGCCCCAGGAGGAGCGGATTCGCAGTCGCAGTCCCGCCGGGGTCAACACCAAATCCTCTCCCCAAACGAACCGATCCGCATGCGCCGGACGCTCGCCCAAACCGTAAGCGATCACTTCCGTCGAGCCGCGCCGCTCGGCGGCGAGAGCACGGCCGAAGGCATCGTCCAGATTCAGCACCGTCCGACCGGGTCGGTGGTCGCGGAACAATCGGCGTTTGGCCGCCGCGTAGGCTTCCGGCGTACCGTGGTAATCCAGATGATCGCGGGTCAGATGGGTCAGCCCCGCGACCGCGAATTCGACGCCGTTCACCCGCCCCTGATCCAGGGCGTGCGAGGACACTTCCATGACGGCGTAACGCCGGCCAGCGGCGGCCAGTTGAGCCAGCCAGCCTTGCACGGCCAGCGGGTCCGGCGTGGTATGTGGCGATGGTTCGGTCCGACCATATTCGCCGACGCCCAAGGTGCCGAGAATGCCGCACGGTCCGTGCTCCGCGTCGCTCAACGCCTGGGCGATGAAATGGGCGCAGGAAGTTTTGCCGTCGGTGCCGGTAATACCGACCACCCGCAGCCGCTCGGACGGCGCGTCATAAAAACGACTGGCGATCAACCCCATGCGCTGACGCAATTCCGGTACCGCCAACAAAGGCGGCGCTGCTTCGCCAACCGGCAACACGCCCGCATGGGGTGGTTCCCAAACCACCGCCAGCGCTCCCGCCGCGCGCGCCGTATCGATGAATTCCAGGCCATGCCGGTGCCCGCCGCGCACCGCGAAAAACAGATCGCCAGGCCGAACCGCGCGACTGTCGCTCGCCAGCCCGGTAACCGGCCGATCGGCCAGATGCGCCGGCACCTCGGCAAAATCCGCCAGCAGCGAGCCCAGAGTAGGCCACGCCGCGCCTCTCATGGTTTTTTCTCCATCGCCGGAGTGACGCCGGCGATTTTCATGCTGGGCAAGTCGTCCGGCGTGACATTCAGAATCCGCAGTACCTCACCCATGGTTTTGCCGAACACCGGCGCCGCCACCGTGCCACCGTAATAAGCCTTGCCTTTCGGTTCGTCGATGATGATCACCATTACCAATCGGGGGTTGCTGGCCGGCACCATGCCGGCGAACAGGGAAAAATAGCGGTTGCTGGCATAGCGGCCATGGATGATCTTATGCACCGTTCCGGTCTTACCCGCCACCCGATAGCCGGGCACGCTGGCTTTGAATCCGGTTCCCTTCCGGCTCACGGCTTCTTCCATCATCGCCCGTACTTGCCGTACCGCCCGCGCCGACAGCACGCGCTGTTCGTCGGCTGGATCGGGTGGCTGTTCGCGCTTGAGGAGAGTCAGCGGCCGTCGAACGCCATCCGCCGCGAGCACGACATACGCCTGGGCCAACTGCAACATGTTGACCGAAAAGCCGTATCCGAAGGCATGGTTGGCGTGGCCGATTTCACCGCCCCATTTGCTGAAGTGACGCAGCATGCCGGTCTGTTCGCCCACCAGACCCACGCCGGTCGACGCTCCGAAACCGAGACTCTTGTACACCTGCCACAAGCGCTCCATCGGCAAGGACAGCGCGATCTTGCTGGTACCGACGTTGCTGGACTTGCTGAGCACATGCGTTACGTCGATCAAGCCGTAGTTGTGCACGTCACGCACTCGATAGCGGCCCACCTTGAGCCAACCCGGCGCGGTGTTGACCCGGGTGCTGGGCGTCCAGCGGCCGCTTTCCAGTGCCATGGCGATCGTGAAGGGCTTCACGGTCGAGCCCGGTTCGTAAACATCGGTGATCGCCCGGTTGCGCAACAAATCGCTTTTCAACTCGGCGCGATTGTTTGGATTGCCCGCCGGCTGATCCACCATGGCCAGGATTTCGCCGGTCAGTGCGTCAGCGATCACCGCCGCGCCGGCGCTGGCCTTGTTCTCCAGCACCGCCGTCTTGAGCGCACGGTAGGCGAAATATTGCAGTCGCCGGTCGATGCTCAACACCACGGATTGGCCCGCCTGCGGCACCCGGATACTTTCCACATCCTCGACGATCTGGCCCAATCGATCCTTGATGACCCGCTTGCTGCCGGGGATCCCACGCAACTGGGCATCGAGGCTTTTTTCCAGCCCTTCCTGACCGAAATCGTCGATATCGGTAAAACCCAGCAGGTGCGAAGTCACCTCGGCATCTGGATAGTAACGACGGTATTCGCGCCGTGAGTACACGCCGGGAACCCCAAGCTGGAGAATCCGCTGGGCCACGCTCGGGGCCAGATGCCGGCGCAGATAAACGAATTGACGGGTCTCGGGCACCGCCAGTTTTTGCTCCAACTCCGCCACAGTCAGCCCGAGCAGCGACGCGAGCGCCGGCCAGCGATGGCGCTGCTGCTTCAATTCCATCGGCTGTGCCCAGATCGAATCCACCGGCGAGCTGACCGCCAGCGGCTCGCCGTTGCGATCGAGGATCATCCCCCGGTGCGCCGGTACCTCGACCACTCGCAGGAAACGTTCGTCGCCCTGCCCCTGCAGGAAATCGGTATGCACCAGTTGCAGATAAGCCGCGCGCGCCACCATCCCCCCCGCCGCCACGCACAGCAGGCTCAGCACCAATCCTCGGCGCGTCATGGTACGCAGCGCTTGCATCGCGCCCGCAGGTCTTTTCCTGTTTCTGGATAAGGTCTTACCGAGCATTGGATTCATGAGGGGTAACGTAAAGGACTTCACCCGGATCCGGGATCAGCATGTTCAGACGCAGCCGCGCTGTCTGCTCGATCACGGCGTCCGTGACCAGCGTGCTTTGCTCCAGTTGCAGTAATTCCCATTCGACTTCGAGATCGTCTCGCTTCGCCTGTAGTTTCTGGAGTTCAATGAAAAGTTGTCGGTTGGCGTGCTGGGTATAAACCACGCCCACGCCGGAGCCAAGCACGGTGACGGTCAACAACGCCACCAGCAGGACTTGGTTTTTCATGCCAATCGCTCCGCCACCCGCAGCAGCGCGCTGCGTGCCCGCGGATTGGCGGCAATCTCTGCGGGGCCGGGCCGCGCCGCCCGCCCGATCAATCGCAGCGTCATCCCCATTGGAACGCCCGCCACCGGCAGATCCAACGGTAATTCTCTTCCGCGCGCCTGTTCCCGCATAAACCGCTTGACCACCCGATCCTCCAGGGAGTGAAAACTGATGATCACCAGCCGACCGCCAGGCGCCAGCATCCGCACCGCCTGCGGCAACACCGACCGCAACTCGCCCAGTTCATCGTTGACCTTGATCCGAATGGCTTGGAAAGTACGGGTGGCGGGATGTTTGCTTGGTTCGCGGGTAGGAACGGTCGCGGCGACGATAGCGGCCAATTGCTTGGTGGTAGCGACCGGCGTCTGCCGCCGCGCGACGACCACGGCGCGCGCCACCCGCCGATAAAAACGCTCCTCACCGTATTCCGCCAGCACCCGCCCCAGCTCGACTTCGTCGACCCGATCCAGCCACTCGGCCGCGCTGCTCCCCGCCGTCGGGTCCATGCGCATATCCAACGGACCGTCCCGATTGAAGCTGAAACCGCGGGCCGGATCATCCAACTGCGGCGACGACACCCCCAAATCCAGCAAAATCCCGTCAACCTGACCAGACCATCCCCGCTCGGCAACCACCTCGGCCAAGCGACCGAATGCCGCCCGCACGAAGCTAAAGCGAGCATCGCCACCGAAACGCTCGGCCGCGCAGCGCGCCGCCGCCGGGTCTCGATCGAGCGCCAGCACCCGCCCCTCCGGCCCAAGCGCCGCCAGCAGCGCCGCCGCGTGCCCGCCCCGGCCAAACGTGGCGTCCACGTAACGACCGCCCGGATGAAGGTGCAACGCGGTCAACGCCTCGGTCAACAAGACCGGCTGATGTGACAACGGAGCGGTGCTCGTCATGCGCTAGAACGCCAGCGCATCCAGGTCGGGCGACGGCTTGCCGGCCTGCTCTTCGCCGCCGGCCAACAGCGACTCGCGCCATGCGTACCAGGACGGCTCATTCCAGATTTCGAATTTATTCCCCTGCCCCACCAGCACCACTCGCTTCTCCAGGTTCGCGAATTCGCGCAGGGGTGCCGGAAGCAAAATTCGGCCGCTGGCATCCAGGCAGCAGTCTTCGGCATGTCCCAACAACAATCGCTTGAGATCTCTGGTCCGCTGGTTAGTGCTGGAAAGCTGGATCAGCTTTCGCTCGATCTCTTCCCAAACCGGAAGCGGATACAACAGCAGGCAACGGTCCCGATCGATGGTCAGCACCAATTGCCCAGCAGCTTCATCCAGCAGGCACTGGCGGTACTTGATCGGCAACGACAACCGTCCCTTGCCATCCAACGATAACGGATTGACACCACGGAACAACGCCGCACTCCTTGGGACCGAACCAATCCCGCACCCCACATTTTCCCACTTTCCGCCACCAGACTATAGGAAGGTCCAGCTAGCGCTGTCAAGAAAAGCTAGCGCATAGCTTTTTAAAAAAATAAAATAAAAACAATATATTGCTATTTCAACAAAAAATTAATTTATATAATTCGATTTGAATATGGAGGGTTGGCGCCTCCCCGGACAAGGCAACAAGCGCGGCGCGTTCCCGCATCTTGTTAAAGTCGCGGCAAGCGGGTACTTTGCGCCTTGACCTACTTTCCACCGAGCAATGCCAGCCACGAACATGCCCGACCGCGACTGCCTGCAACGCTTCCTTTTCGAAACCCTGCCGATTCGCGGCGAAATCGTGTGGCTTGACGCCACATGGCGGACGGTGCTGGAGCGCCGCGCCTACCCGGCAGCGATCCGCCAGGTGCTGGGCGAGGCCATCGCCGCCGCCGCCCTGCTATCGGCGACCATCAAATTCGATGGCCTGTTGACCTTGCAAATCCAGGCGCGCGGACCACTGCGTTTGCTGGTGGTGCAAGTCGCCGCCGACCGTACCCTGCGCGGACTGGCCCGCTGGAACGGCGACCCGGAACCGGCGCCGCTGCGCGCCCTGTGCGGCGACGGCACACTCGTCCTGACCCTTGACGCCGGCTCGGGCAAGGAGCCCTATCAAAGCGTGATCGATCTGCGCGGCGATACCCTGACGGAAACCCTGGAGCACTATTTCGCCCATTCCGAGCAATTGCCCACCCGGATCTGGCTGGCCACCAACGAGCAAACCACCGCCGGCCTGCTGTTGCAGCAACTACCCGGCAACGATGCCGAGCCGGATACTTGGCGGCGTCTGAATGTGCTGGCCGACACCCTGCAATCCACCGAACTGCTGCGACTGGATGCTTCCACCCTGCTGTGGCGGTTGTTCCATGAAGAGGATATCCGGCTATTCGCCCCGCGGAGTTTTCGCTACCGTTGCAACTGCTCGCGGGAACGCACCGCCGGCATGCTGAGCGCGCTGGGCGAGGACGAACTCCGCCAGGCGCTGACCGATGGACGCACGCTACAGGTGGACTGCGAGTTTTGCGGCCATCGCTATGTCTTTGACCCGCTCGACATCGCCGGCTTGTTCGCGACCACCGGCCCCGCTCCCTCCGTCGTTCGCCACTGAATCCATGCGTATCCTGTTCGATCTGTTTCTGGATATTTGCCTGTTCCGCAAAGGCCCGCGGGACGTACCGGCCTCCATGGCGCTGCTGAAGATGTGTTTGTTGGCTTATGGCGCATCCGGTCTGCTGGTGCTGACCCTGAGCGTACCGATTCAGGTGGCGCTCCTACAAATACTGCTGGATCTGGTGCTACTGGCCGGCCTGCTGTATCTGATGCTGATCCTGCACCGGCATCCCGGCCGCTTCGAACAAACCCTGACCGCCCTGACCGGTTCCGGCACTCTGATGGGCCTGCTGGCGCTGCCACCCATGCTCTGGATCGTGCGCCAGGGACCGCAAGGTGATAGCCAGTTTCCTTCGCTGCTGATGCTGGCGTTGATGGTCTGGAGCATCGCCGTCATGGCCCACATTCTGCGCCATGCCTTCAACACCTCGGTCTGGATCGGTGCGCTCTACGCCCTGGGCTATACCTTTTTATCCTGGACGCTCACCGGCTGGATCGGCTGAGGCGCTCCAACCCTGCGCCGTCCTACACCCATGACCGGGTCGGACGGGGAGATTTCCGCATGCACATTCACATCCTCGGTATTTGCGGTACGTTCATGGCTGGCGTCGCCCTGCTGGCCCGTGCGGCGGGGCATACCGTGTCCGGTTGCGACGCCGGCGTCTATCCGCCGATGAGCACTCAACTGGCCGAGGCCGGTATCGCCCTGCGGGAAGGCTACGATCCCGACCAGCTCGCCGAATTCCAGCCGGACATGGTGGTGGTCGGCAACGTGATGAGCCGGGGCCGGCCGATCGTCGAGGAACTGCTCGATCGCGACCTGCCCTACACCTCCGGCCCAGCCTGGCTGGCGGACCATGTACTGCGCGGGCGCCACGTACTGGCGGTGGCCGGCACCCACGGCAAAACCTCCACCAGCAGTTTGCTGGCCTGGATTCTGGAGCGCGCCGGTCTGGAACCTGGCTTTCTGATCGGCGGCATTCCGGCTAATTTCGGCGTGTCGGCGCGCTTGGGTCGCGCGCCGTTGTTCGTGGTGGAAGCCGATGAGTACGACACGGCGTTTTTCGATAAGCGTTCCAAGTTCGTCCATTACCGGCCGCGCACCCTGATTCTGAATAACCTGGAATTCGACCACGCCGACATCTTCTCCGATCTGACGGCGATTCAGCGCCAGTTCCACCACTTGTTACGAACCGTGCCGGGTGCTGGCTTGGTTATCGCCAATGGGCAGGACCCGAATCTGGCCGAAGTACTGGCGATGGGGTGCTGGACGCCGACGGAGCGTTTCGGCGCCGGCGACTGGGAAGCGCGGGCGATCGCTCCCGACGGCGGTGCTTTCGACGTGTACTACCAAGGGTCGCCGCAAGGCCGGGCGGAATGGCCACAACTGGGATTGCACAACGTCCACAATGCCCTTGCCGCCCTCGCCGCCGCCGGTCATGTCGGCGTACCGATGGCGACGGCGCTCGCCGCGCTGGCGGATTTTCAAGGTGTCAAGCGGCGGCTGGAAACGCGCGGCACGGTCAATGGCGTAACGGTCTACGACGATTTCGCCCACCATCCCACCGCGATTGCGACCACGCTGGCCGGGTTGCGCGCTCGGGTCGGTGATCAGCCGATCGTTGCGGTGCTGGAACCGCGTTCCAATACCATGAAGCTGGGCGTATTCAAGGACAGTCTGGCGCCCGCCCTGGCACTGGCCGACACGGTGGTGCTGTATCAGGCACCCGATCTCGGCTGGGATCTGGGCGCGGTTGCGACAGCGCTCGGCCCGCGCGGGCAAGTGTGCCACACGCTGGACGATACTCTCACCGCTATTCAGGCCCGAATCAAACCAGGGACTCAAGTGCTGATCATGAGCAACGGCGGTTTTGGCGGCATCCATGAGCGGCTGCTTCAAAAGCTGCGCGCGGACGCCGATGTCTGATCGCCCCATCATCCTCGGCATGACCGGCGCGTCCGGGGCCGATTATGGGCTGCGTCTGCTGCAATGCCTGCTGGAAGTGGGTCACCCGGTACAACTGCTGATCTCGAAAGCGGCCCAGATCGTGATCCACATGGAAACCGAGCTGCGCCTGCCCGGTCGGCCGCGCGACATCCAGCGGGTGCTGGTCGAACGGTACCGCTGCGATCCCGAGCAACTACGGGTATTCGGCCAAGACGAATGGACCGCGCCACCGGCCAGCGGCTCGGCTCGGGCTCGGGCGATGGTGGTCTGCCCCTGCACCACCGGCGCGCTGGCCGCCATCGCCAACGGCAACAGCGACAACCTGTTGGAACGTGCCGCCGACGTCACGCTCAAGGAAGGGCGCAAGCTGATTCTGGCGCTACGGGAAACGCCGCTGTCCGTCATCCACCTGGAAAACATGCTGCGGCTGGCCCGAGCCGGCGCGGTCATCCTGCCGACCAACCCCGGTTTTTACTACCGGCCGACCTCGGCGGCGGAACTGGTGGATTTCATCGTGGCCAGAATCCTCGATCAACTGGACATTCCCCACGCGCTGTTGCCACGCTGGGGCGAACCGCCGGAACCGAGCTGAGCGATCATGACCGCCACCCAGGAACTCCCTTTGTTTCCGCTGCACACGGTGCTGTTTCCCGGCGGGATCTTGCCTCTGCGGATCTTCGAAACCCGTTATCTGGACCTGATCAGCACTTGTCTGCGCACCGACAGCGGTTTCGGAGTGGTCACGATCCACGAGGGGCGCGAAACAGGCAGCCCGCCGACCCGCATTCACCCGGTCGGCACCCTGGCGCGCATTGTGGATTTCGATCAATTGGATGACGGTGTACTCGGCATCACCTGTCTGGGCGCACAATGGCTGCGCGTGATCAACCATCACGTACGGCCCGACCAACTGCTGATTGGTCAGGTGCGGTGGCTACCGGACGATCCGGCATTATCGACTTTGCCCAGCCACGAGCCTCTGGTCCGTGTTCTCCGCGATCTGTTGGAACGCGAGGAGCTGCTACCCTATCGCCGGTTCCTGACGCCGGATTGGGAAAACGCGGCCTGGGTTGGCAATCGCCTGGCGGAAATCCTACCCCTGCCGACGCACGTCCGCCACACACTGTTGGAAATGACCGAACCTCGGCAGCGGCTGGATATCCTGCTGGCGATCTTCCAGGAACAAAACATCGCCTGAATCCCTTATGATCGAAATCGTCCACCGCCATCATCACGCTCTAGAGGCCGCCGGCCACCGGCTGCATGCCGAGCATCTGATCCCCCCATGCGCCGCCACCGGCCCCACCCTGGTCTTTCTGCACGAAGGGCTGGGCAGCATCGGTCAATGGCGTGGTTTCCCCGAACAATTGTGCGCCCAAACCGGCTTGCCGGGACTAATGTACGAACGTTGGGGTTACGGTCGCTCCGAGTTGCTGGTCGGACCGCGTCCCAAAGACTACTTACAACGGGAGGCGTGGGACACGCTGCCCGAAGTACTGGAAACCTGCGGTGTCGCCGAACCGCCGATCCTGTTCGGCCACAGCGACGGCGGCTCCATCGCCCTGCTGTTCGCCGCCGCCTACCCCGAACGAACCGGCGCCGTGATCAGCGAGGCGGCGCATGTCTTCGTCGATGAAAAATGTCTGATCGGCATCCGGCGTGCCCGCGATGCCTACCGACAAGGGAATTTGCGGGAAGGACTGCGGCGCTACCACGGCGACAACACCGACGCCATGTTCCGAGGCTGGTGTGACACTTGGCTGCGACCCGACTATCGCGATTGGAACATGGAAGCCGAACTGCCCCGAGTCGTCTGCCCAGTGCTGGTCATCCAGGGCGAGGATGATGAGTACGGCACTCGTGCCCAAGTGGACGCCATCACCGCCGGAGTCGCCGGTCCGACGGAGCGGTTATGGCTGCCCGGTTGCGGTCACATCCCCCACCATCAGGCGCGGAAAACCGTGCTGGCCGCCGCCGGGCGTTTCATCGCCGGGGCATGCGCTAATATTGGTCCGTAACCCTCTAGAAAATCGAACCCAGGCAAGGAAACCGTCATGTCCGAACTCGAACTGAGCCCGACCGAACCAGTCCCCACCCGACCCAGCCTACTGCGGCAGATCTTTCGCCCCAGGGACATCGGCTTTTATCTGATGATTCTACTGTCCTGGATCGGCGCGGCCTATACGGAAGCCGACGCGCAAAGTAG
Source organism: Candidatus Competibacter sp. (assembly GCA_035447285.1). Taxonomy (GTDB): domain Bacteria; phylum Pseudomonadota; class Gammaproteobacteria; order Competibacterales; family Competibacteraceae; genus Competibacter. The sequence goes on along the minus strand of DAOTGT010000066.1, from coordinate 2,304 downwards.
CCGTTGGTACTGGCATTACCTGATCCCGGTCTTTGGTCTGATCTGCATCGCCACCCAATGGAGCAACGTCGAACCGACCGCCAAAGCCCGCGTCCTGCTGATCGTCCGGCAAATCTTGCACTGGGGGACGTTGTTACTGCTCATGCAAGTGGTATTCATGGCGACGACCCAAGGCTTCATGAGTAGCTTCGATGACCGCCAAGCCAGCTTCCTGCTGATGCTCAACGTCACGTTGACCACCTTCCTGGCCGGTATCTATTTCGATTGGCGACTTTGTGTCGTCGCAATCTTCCTGGGCAGCGGCGCAATCTTCATGATCATGATTCAGAACATCATCCCGATTCTGGTTTATGCAGGGATTGGATTTATCGTCGTTTACTTGGTCTGGAGCTGGCTGTACAACCACTGGCAGGCACGGCGATCCCCAAAAAAGCCCGCCTGAAGCTCTCTTTTGTCTCCAGGGATTATACTGGTGCCTCGATTCCAACCCGCTTCGCGGGAGTATCGGCATCCCCTCTCCGCGCGCTCATTAAAGGAGATTTTTATGCTCAGATATCATCCAGCCAAAACCACTCTCTTGTCCGTGGGCTTGGCCCTGGCACTTGTCGGCGGACCCGTCGTTCAAGCTGCCCAACCCGCGTCAGCCGTCGTCAAGGCTGCCGCATCAAAAGAGGAATGGCTGATCCCCACCGGCGAACACTGGTCGAAGGCCACCGAAATCGAAAGGCGGGCTTATGTGCTTGGCATCCTGAACTTGGCGATGATCGAATACCAGTTGACCGGCCCGCACCCCAAGCACCGCACCACCGTCCCCCACTTGGTCAAGGCCTTGGATGGCATGACCGTGCCGCAGATTGTGGAAACCGTGGACACCTACTATAAGGCTAATCCCGATAAGCAACAGGAACCCATCATCAAAGTGATCTGGTTCCAAATGGTCAAGCCCAAAGCCGGCCAATCCAAAGCAAAATGAGGAACCAAACCATGAAAAAATTTGGCTTTCTGGTTGTGATTCCAGCCCTCGCTTTCAGCGTCGGCTGCACCAACATGACCCCCACGCAACAGGGTACGTTGAGCGGCGCGGCCATCGGCGCGGCGGGCGGCGCGGCCATGGGCGCTTTAACCGGTGGTAGCGCCGGAACGGGCGCGATCATCGGTGGGGTAGCGGGCGCCGTGGTCGGCAACATTTATGGCCGGGATCATTGATAGACAACAGGATCGCCTCGCCTAAGCCGGGCGACCGCCGGGTCGCCGGAAAACTTCCCCCGCCGGCAAAACGCCGGCGGGAAATGTCGCTAAGTCGATCTCACATCCAGATCGCGACGCAGTTCGGCGGCGGCATCTCGTAGATAACCAAATAGGCGCTTCACTCCAGCGCAGTCGTAATCGCGTCGCGGCCATTTGAAATAGCCGCCGCAGTTTCTCAGAAACTCGCAGCCCTGGCATTCTTCACCCGCTGCCAACACTTGTGCGATCCATGCCTCTAACCCGGCATCGGGCGCAACATTCGCGTTCAGGGCCACCAACCGCCTGGATGGTTGTTCGACGCCTTCGTCGGTGACGTAACGCAGACACTGCGGATCGTCGTCCTGCAACACCCACAACGACACCGGCTCGCCATGGAAAAACCCCTGCAGGGCACCATGAAAGTACTCGATCGGCTGAGCGACCGTGGACTGGTGTAGGTAGAACTCCAGCACCACCGCCATCTCCTCGATCAGCGCCGACTCGGGTTGTCCGACTTCCAGCCGCACCGCAAAATCCAGCGAAACCGCCACCTTGACCGCCTTGCCGAACCCTGGCGCAACCGGGATGATCGCCCGCACCGGATGGTTGTCGAGTAGATTGGTGTGGCGGTACAGATGGGGAAATTCGGCGGCGGGATCGCGCAGGATCAGTTCCAGCGGCAACCCCGGCGCCCAAGCGTTCAAGGGCTCGGAATCGGCATCAAGCGCCACGATTTGTGCGCCAGCTATCCGTTCGGGATCTTCCGTTTCCAAGGCTGCGGCGAGCGCGGCCGGATCGTCGGTTCTGACGACCAACCGTTCCTGTCGGTAAGCGGATAGCAAGTGCAACGGGATGTTGTAGTAGGTGAATTCGTTCATCAAAACCAATACCTCGGACTGGAGCGGTCAGCGATTGTACCAGCCCTCGCCCCAACCGGGACCGTTGTACCAAGGTCGGTTGTACCAAGGTCGGTTGTACCAAGGTCGGTTGTACCAAGGCCGGTTATACCAAGGCCGGTTATTCCAGCCCCAACCCCAGGGCTGCGGTCCCCAACCCCAACCGCCGCCAAAGTTGATC
>DAOTGT010000065.1:0-17069 GCA_035447285.1 Candidatus Competibacter sp. | reverse complement strand
GGCGGATTCAACCGGTGTGGCGGATTCAACCGGTGTGGCGGATTCAACCGGTGTGGCGGATTCAGCCGGTGTGGCGGATTCAACCGGTGTGGCGGATTCAGCCGGTGTGGCGGGTTCAGCCGGTGTGGCGGGTTCAACCGGGACGGCTGGGGGTGGCCCGGCTGGCGCGATAGCAACCGATTCGGCGGTCGGCGGGGCCAGGTTGTCGAGCTTAATCTGCAACAGAGGGTTGCCACCACTCGCCGCCAATGCCGAGGCGTAGGCGGTTCGGGCTTTGGCGGCATCGTTGCCGGCGAGATACAGGTCACCTTGCAACTCATCGCGCTCGGCCATTAGGGTGGTGGTGGTCACGCTTTCAAGCAGTTTTCCGGCTTCCTCGGTCCGACCAGCGGCGGACAATACCCGAGCCAGTCGCAGTCGGGCGATATCCTTGAATTCGTCGAGCTGGGCGTTGCCGATCACCCATTCCAGCCGCTGGCTCGCGGCGGCGGTATCGCCGCTATCCGTCGCTAGTTTGGCCAGCCGCAGCGCTGTTAGTACCGCGTAGGCGGAATGGGGAAAGTCGGTCAGCAATACTTGTCCGCGCTGCCGAGCTTGCTCGGCGTCGGGTTTTTCCGCCGCAGCGACGAAGGTGTCATAGGCTCGCGAGGCGGCTTCCGCCTGGGCGGTGCGATGGGAGCTCCAGTACTGCCAGCCAAAAATGGCGACCAGACCGAGCACGATGCCGCCGATGATGCTGACACCGTTCTCCTTCCACCATTTCTTGAGATCCTCGACGCGTTCGTCGTCGGTGTATTGATCCATTGAAGTATTTCCTCGGGCATCCGATTATGTGCTTAGGGGGTTTCTTCCAGCGCCGCGCGCAGATAGGCGGGTACTTGATCCTGTGTCAAGACCTGTTGTTCGCCTTGGGCTTCGCGCAACGGCTTGACGGAGACGGTGCCGGTGTTGGTTTCGTCTTCGCCCAGGATCAACGCGAATTGGGCGCCGCTGTGATCGGCGCGGCGGAACTGGGCCTTGAAGCCCCCGCCGCCGCAGTGCATCCGCAGTCGCAGCGCCGGTAGTTGGTCGCGCAACCGTTCGGCCAGCGCCAGCCCGCAACGCTGAGCGGCTTCGCCGACCGCGATCAGGTAGACCTGCGGAGTCGGATCGGTCCCGGCGTAGCCGGCGGCGGCGAGCATGGCGACCAGTCGCTCCAGTCCCATGGCGAAGCCCACGCCCGGTACCGTTTGGCCGCCCAACTCCTCGATCAGGCCATCGTAACGTCCGCCGGCGCAGATCGTGCCCTGAGCGCCGAGCGTGTCGGTGACCCATTCGAAGACCGTCTTGCAGTAGTAATCCAAGCCACGCACCAGGCGGGGATTGATTTCATAGGCGATGCCGGTACCGTCCAGCAGGGTTTTGAGTTCCTCAAAATGGGCGTGCGACTCGGGGTCGAGATGATCCAGCAGCGATGGTGCTTCGGCGATCACCGCGCGCAGCGCCGGATTCTTGCTGTCGAGAATCCGCAGCGGGTTGGTGTGCAACCGCCGCCGACTATCCTCATCCAGTTCGTCGTGCCGCAGCTTGAGGTAGGCCACCAAGCGTTCGCGGTAGCTGGCTCGGGCGGCGCTGGAACCTAGCGAATTAAGCTGCAAGGTCACCTCACGCAAGCCAAGTCGCTGCCACAATCGCGCCGACAGGCAGATCAGTTCGGCGTCGATGTCGGGGCCATTCATGCCGTAGGCTTCGGCGCCGACCTGATGGAATTGGCGATAGCGGCCCTTCTGCGGTTTTTCGTAGCGAAACATCGGGCCGGCATACCACAGACGCTGGGTCTGGTTGTGCAACAGGCCGTGTTCAATGCAGGCGCGCACGCAACCGGCGGTGCCCTCGGGCCGCAACGTGAGGCTTTCGCCGTTGCGGTCGGCGAAGGTGTACATCTCCTTTTCGACAATGTCGGTGACTTCGCCGATCGAGCGGGCGAACAACTCGGTTTTTTCCAGGAGCGGCAGGCGGATTTCGTGATAGCCGTAGGCGGCGAGCACTTCGCGCACGGTCGATTCGAGCCCCTGCCAGAGCGCCGATTCAGCCGGCAGGATATCGTTCATGCCGCGGATGGCTTGCAACTGCTTGGCCATGATTTCGTTTGGGTCCAGGTGTGGGAACAGCGGGTCCGAGGACAGCGGGCTGGTTCAGGGTTGCGGACGCGCCAGGGTAAAGCGGCTGACCGTGCCGCGTCGGGGCACGTAGACCGCTTTGTCGATCGGCTGGCCGTCCAGGGTCAGGCGGGCGGCGGGGGCGTTCCCCAGGGTAATCGCGAACGGCGCCGGTCCCGATAGCGATTCCGAAGAGTTGGCGCGCTGCAGGCTGCTGATCAGTACTTTCCCTTCGGCGTCCTTCACTTCCACCCAACAGTCATTGCTGAATTCCAGCAGCAGTTTGGCGCCGGTGTCCGTTGCCGGATTGTCACCGCTTTCTTCGACGGGCGCGCTCGGGGTGGTGGCGGCGGTGGCGGTTTGCACCCCAGGCAACGAAGGTACCGGCGTGGGTTCCGGGGCGGGTGGCGCCGCGTTCGGGGTAGGCGTGGGCGGTACCGCGACAACCGGTGGCGCCGCGACGATCGGTGTCGGTGTGTTCCCCGGCGAGCTGGCGGGCGGCGGCGCGGGCTGGTTCGTCGGCTCGGACGCGGGTTGAAATGGATACTGGGTTTGCGTGGCGACGGTGGGCGTCGTTGGCGGGCCGCCATTCTGGCTGGTACCCGACCACAGCGCGGTCAGCCGGCTGGGATCGAGGTCGCCCAGATGCTGGATGGCGATCCAGCCGATGCCGGCCACCAGCAACAGGTAGAACAGGCCACGCAGATCGCGAACCCGAGTCTGCCGGCGCAGGGGGTGCGCCACTTGCAGCGGCGGGGGTGCTTGGCTGGTAATGCCCGACTGTTGCCGGTAGCGCTCCAATACCGCTTGTTCCGGCAGATTCAGCAGCCGGGCGTAGCGGCTGAGGTAACCGCGAACGAAGACCGGTGCTCCCAGGCGCGCGAAATCGTCGGTTTCGAGCGATTGGATGATTGCCGGATTCAAACCGAGATGGTGGGCGACGTCACGCTGTTCGGCGCCGTAGCCGGTACGGACTTGGGTGAGCCAGGTGCCCAACGATTCGTTGGCCGCTCCGGTGGCTTCCGTCGGTGAGGTGAAATCGGTGCTCATTTCGTTGGACATGCTCTTACGGCTTGTTCAGACGGCGGGCTTCTTCGGAACTCGGGAATTGGCCGGACAGCAGCGCGCTGTACTGCTGGCGTAGATGCGAATCGCCATCCTGAGCGGTCTCGATCAGAATGCCGAGCCACAGGCTTTGTGGATTGGGATGGGTTTGGGCATGGTAGCGCTGCAGGAAAGCGCGCCCCTGTAGCGTCTTACCCTGACCCTGACTGATTTCGGCCAGTTCGTATAGGGCGACGGTGTTGTTGGGATCGCTGTCCAGCGCTTTGCGCAGCCAGGTTTCGGCCTGGGTCAGATCGCCGCGCTGGCGGGCACAGACTCCCAGGCCGGCGTAAGCTTCCGAGGCGCTGGCACCGGCATCGGCCGGGTTGACGGCGATCTTCTGGAGTTCGCTTTGGCCTTCGGCGGCCCGTTCGGGAAAATGCTTGCACAGCAACCGGGCATAATTCAGCTTCGCCAAGGTGTAGTCCGGTTGGAGTTCGATCGCTTTCTTGAAATGAGTCTCGGCGGGCGCGTACTCGCGCATCTCCTCGTACAGTACGGCGATGGCGTTATGAGCTTCCGGGTAATTGTCATCATATTGCAGCGCTTTCAGCAATTTTTCCGTGGCTACCTCAAAGTGGCCCGACTGCATGTAACCGATACCCAGTTTGAAATTGGCCTCGGCGGCGTTGCGTTTGAATTCCTGCTCCTGGGTATTGGCACAGGCCGCCAGCAGCGGCAACGCCAGGGCAAGGATCATGGATTTGGCCAAGGGTGACATATGATGGAGCTCCCTAGCTGGCGAGCCGCGCTGGCTGGCGACCGCGAGCCTGGACCTGTCCGGCCAGTTGGCCGCAGGCTGCGGCGATATCGTCGCCCCGCGTCCTGCGAGTCACGACCGTCAGATCATGGGCCATCAGCACGGCTTGAAAGCGGGCGATAGCCGCCGGTCCGGATCGGCGGTGGCGCGTTCCCGGAAACGGATTGAATGGAATCAGATTGACCTTGGACGGAATGTCCTGGATAAGAGCGGCCAGCGCGCGGGCCTGTTTTTCGGAATCGTTGACCCCGTCCAGCAGCACATATTCCCAGGTGATGCGGCGGTGCGGCTTGTCGGCGATATAGTGCCGGCAGGCCGCCAGCAGTTCGGCGATGGGATACTTGCGGTTGAGCGGCACCAATTGGTTACGCAATTCGTCGTCCGGCGCGTGCAGGGAGACCGCCAGACTGACTTCGGAGACGTCCTTTAGCCGGTACAGGGCCGGCACCACGCCGGCGGTGCTCAAGGTCACTCGGCGCTTGGAGATGCCGAAGCCGAGGTCGTCCTGCATCAGGTCGGTCGCCTTGACCACGTTGGCGAAATTCAGCAGGGGCTCGCCCATGCCCATCAACACGATGTTGGTGATGAGGCGACCGCCATTGCGCCGGTCGCCCAGTAACCGGCTGGCCCGCCAGACCTGGCCAACGATCTCGGCGACGCCGAGGTTACGGTTGAAACCCTGTTGGGCGGTGGCGCAGAACGAGCAGTCCAGCGGGCAGCCGATCTGCGAGGAAATGCACAGCGTGCCGCGATCCGGTTCGGGGATGAACACCGTTTCGATGCAGTTGCCGCTATCCAGCCGGATCAGCCACTTGTGGGAGCCGTCGCGGGAGGCTTGATCGAGCGCGACCGCCGGTGGGCGGATTTCGGCCCGTTCGGCCAGCCGTTCCCGCAGCGCCTTGCTCAGGTTGGTCATGGCGGCGAAATCGGTGACGCCTTCGTGGTAAATCCACTTCATGATCTGGGTGGCGCGGAAGGCTTTCTCGCCCATTTCGGCGAAAAAGCCTTCCAGATCGCGGCGATCCAGATCGAGTAGATTGACTTTAGGGGTAGTCACGGTCACGGCGGTCGCGTGGTCCTGGTTTTAGAGCGGGTGCGGACAAAGATCGAACTGGCCGAAGAAAAAGGCGATTTCATGGAAGGCCGTTTCGGGAGAGTCGGAGCCATGCACCGCGTTTTGAGTCACGCTCTCGGCGAAATCGGCGCGGATGGTGCCGGGCGCGGCCTTCTTGGGGTCGGTGGCGCCCATGATCTCGCGATTCCTGGCGATGGCGTCTTCGCCTTCCAACACCTGAACCATCACGGGGCCGGAGGTCATGTAGGCGATGAGTTCTTGATAGAAAGGACGTTCGCGGTGCACGGCGTAAAAGATTTCGGCTTGTTCGCGGGTCAGGCGCAGCATCTTGGCCGCGACGATTTGCAGCCCCTGTTCCTCGAACCGGCTGTAGATCTTGCCGATGATGTTTCGAGCGACGGCATCGGGTTTGATAATGGACAAAGTGTGTTCAGCGGACATGAAGAACAAGGCTCCGTGAGTCGAAGTCGGGTTGGGGAGTGGCGCCGTACCCGACTAGGGAGCGTCGGGCTTGACTTTGGAGTTTAGCGATAATTTGCGGATATCGACAACGCACCATCCGGTGGACGCGCCCGATTATGGGGCGATTGCCGCCGCAAATCCAGGTCGATCCATGACGCCGGACGCGGAATATACCGGGTGGCGCGGCCGATCGCCGGAACGGTCAGACAATTTTTTTCAGTTGGTATTCCAGAATGCCTTGCGCGCCGGCGGCGGTGAGGTGGGGAATGAGATCCCGTACCTGGTCGTTGTCGACCACGGTCTCCAGTGCCAGCCAGTCGCGGTCGTAGAGGTGACTGACGGTGGGCGCGTGCAAGCTGGGCAGTAGGCGAACCACCTGATCGATCCGTGCCGCCGGAACGTTCATCTTCAGCGCCACCTTATTGTGGGCGGCCAGCGCGGCACGGGTCAGCAGGGCGATCTGTTCGATCTTGGCCTGCTTCCAGGGATCGGCCAGCGCGGCGCGGTTGGCGATCAGGCGGGTGGTGGTGTGCAGCAGGTCACAGACGATGCGTAGGCCGTGAGCGCGGATGGTACTGCCGGTCTCGGTGATTTCCACCGCCGCGTCCACCAGGCCCTCGACCACCTTGGCTTCGGTTGCGCCCCAGGAGAATTCCACGGTGGCCGCGATGCCGCGTTCCGCCAAATAGCGACGGGTGAAGCCGACCAGTTCGGTGGCGATGCGCTTACCGGCCAGATCCTCCAGCGCCTGGATCGGCGAGTCGCCGCGCACGATCAGCACCCAGCGGGCCGGTTGATCGGAGCTTTTCGAGTAGCTCAGCTCGCCGATTTCCGCCACGTCGGCTTCGGTTTCCAGAATCCAGTCCAACCCGGTCAGGCCGGCGTCGAGCGTGCCGTTGGCGACGTAGGGCGCCATTTCCTGTGAGCGCACCAGCGCGCAGCCGATCTCGGGATCGTCGATGCTGGGGAAATAGTTACGGCTGTGGGGGCTGATGGTCCAGCCGGCTTGGCCGAACAGCGCGATGGTGGCGCTTTCCAGGCTGCCCTTGGGGATGCCGAGTTTGAGTTGCCGCATGATGGTGACCTGTTGAAACCGGGGTGGCGAAAAGGGCGCTAGTTTAACCGCGCTCGGATGGCGAATAAACTTGCGGCATGAAACTGCATCACGTCCATCCATGGGATCTCGATCCGGCGGCGGCGATTGCCCTGCAACGCAGTCTGCGCGCCCACCTCATTCTAAGCGACCAGCTCGGTCCGGTGCGCCGGGTGGCGGGGGTGGATGTGGGCTTCGAGGCGAGCGGTGCCGTGACCCGGGCGGCGGTGGCGGTGCTGCGTTATCCCGAATTGGAGGTACTGGAAACCGTGGTTGCCCGCCGGCCGACCACCTTTCCCTATATTCCGGGACTGCTGTCGTTTCGCGAGTTGCCGGCGGTGCTGGCGGCGCTGGAACGTTTGTGCGAGCCGCCGGATTTGCTGCTGTGCGACGGGCAGGGCATCGCCCATCCGCGTCGCCTGGGGATCGCCAGTCATCTCGGCCTGCTGGTGGACATTCCCTCGGTGGGCGTGGCCAAGACTCGGCTGTACGGTAACCATGGTGACGTGCCTGAGCAACTTGGATCATGGGCGCCGCTGCGGGTGGATGACGAGATCATCGGGGCGGTGCTGCGCACCCGAGCCGGCGTCAAGCCGCTCTACGTGTCATCCGGCCACCGCATCGGCCTGGAAACGGCCATCGCTTATGTCATGGGTTGTTGCACCCGCTATCGCTTGCCGGAAACCACCCGGCACGTTCATCGGCTGGCGTCAGGTTAGCGAGTGCCACCGCGTTCACAAGGTCAGCAGGCGGTGGGCCTCCTCGAAGAAATCCGGCTTCGGCAGAATTTCGCTGGTCGGGAACCGGACCAGCAGCGTGGTGAAGCGGCGATCGTCGCCGAGCAGCGTGTCGTCGAAAGTCAGCGTGCTGGCGACGCGGGACGAATTCGGCGCCACTTTCTGGTTCATGTGGTCCAGGGTGAGCGTGACCTGCTCCATGCGCAGGTGCTGCTCCGGTTCGCGCAAGGTGGAGGCGACTCGTTCCAGGTGATCCTCGATGGTGGCCGAATCGGCGCGCATCTGGTCCAGTTCGGCCCTGACCTCCCGCAGTTGCCGGTCGATGGCGGCGGGATCGTGTACCTCCGGTGACCCGGTCTCCAGCAGGGGTTCCAGTCCCAGCTTGGCCGATTTCAGCAAGCGTGCCTGTTTTTGCAGCAGATGTCGTTGTTCCCGTTCCAATTGTTCCCGTCGGGTCCGAATCGAGATCAGACGCTTCAGGGCGATTTCGATCAGATAGTCGAAGGCTTGTTTCTTGAGTTCCCAGCGAGTTTCCGTTTCGCTTTCCGTGAGGAACGCCAGCCGGTGGTTGCGGAAATTGACCGTGGTTTGCGCCACGTCCCGCCGGAGCATGTCGCCCTGTAGATCCACGCCGAGTACCTTCTTTTCGATCCTGTCCACGCCGAGCGCGGCGTACAGCACTGCGGGTAGGGCATTGGCATGCTGCTGGCGGTATTGCTCCAGGGCCGGGCCGAAACTCAGAATTTCCCGCAGGTGTTCCGATGACGCGAACAGGGCGCGCAGGCGAGGCTCGGCGGTGAATTCGCGTTTACTGACCTCGAAAGCGGGCGGCAGACTATCGATCAGGGTGCTGACGTGCTCGACCGACCGCTCCACCCCGTGCCACAAAATCCGTTGGTAGTGATTGACGAAACGCAGGCGTGGATCGGTGCCATTCACCACTCGTTCGATCGCCGCCCGGATCAGGGTTGCATCGGATTTGCCGGACGGGGCGGGCGTCGCGGCGAAGATGGATTGCAGGAAGCGAAATACCATGGGGGACTCTACTCCTTCCAACCGGATCGGACGCCAGCCCGTCAAGGGGCGCGGCGTGGTTGTGGGATTGCCGCCGACGCCAGCGCGAGCAAATCCGAACTCTTCTTTATTGTCGTAAGTTTGGCCGAATTCCAGCGTTGGCCAGTAAATATCTTGCATGAACTGCGATGGAGCCCGAATAGACCACAGTTCGGTTGGGGTTGAGAGGGGTATAATTCGAACTCATCGGCGCTGGATCGGCGGGCGGAGTGGATGGCGGAAAAAGGGGAACCGTGATGGAAATGATTGAAAACAAGATCTTCGACGAAATTCAAATCGGTGATCAGGCCAGCCTGACGCGGGCCTTGGATGAGAGCGGTGTTGAAGCGCTGGCGATCATCACCGGTAATCTCAATCTGATCGATCTCGATCCGGGGTCGGCGGACACCTCGATGTACGGACAGGGTGGTGGGCAAACCAGTTGGTCCGCCGCGTTGTTCGCCACATTGGCCGGTACTCGGTTGCCGGGACTGGGTTCCATCGCCCGCCACATCGATGTCCGTTTGCACCGGCCGGTGGCGGTCGGTGTGCCGGTCACCGCCACGGCCACGGTGATGGAGAAACGAACCGAGACCGGCACGGTGGTGCTCGACTGTCGGGCGGTGAATCCGGCGGGCGAGGAGGTGGCGACCGGCCGGCTCGAAGTACTGGCGCCCACGGTGAAGCAGCGGCACGCGCTCAAGGATCTACCGAAAGTCCAGTTGCGCCGCGACAACCGCTACCTGGAGTTACTGAAAGCCTGCGAAGGTCTTCCCGCACTAGGTTGCGCGGTGGTCCACCCGTGTAGCGCCGACGCGCTGCGTGGCGCGGTCGAGGCGGCTGAACACCAGTTGATCACACCCATTCTGATCGGCCCGGAGGACAAGATTCGGGCCATCGCCGCGCAGGAGAATTTGGATCTAACACCCTACCGGTTGGTGTCGGCCGAACACAGCCATCATTCCGCCGAACTGGCGGTCGCCATGGTGCTTTCCGGCGAGGCGCAGACCCTGATGAAGGGCAGCCTGCACACTGATGAATTGCTGGCCGAGGTGGTGAAGAAAATGGGGGGGCTGCGCACCGAGCGACGCATCAGTCATTGCTTCCTGCTGGCGGTTCCCACCTACCCGCGCCCGATCATCGTCACCGACGCCGCCATCAACATCGTGCCCACGCTGGAGGTGAAGCGCGACATCATCCAGAACGCCATCGATCTGGCCCATGCGATCGGTATCGCCGAACCGAAGGTTGCCATTCTGTCGGCGGTGGAGACGGTCACCAACAAGATTCCTTCCACGTTGGAAGCCGGCGCGCTGTGCAAGATGGCCGATCGCGGCCAGATCGTCGGCGGTCTGCTGGATGGTCCGCTGGCCTTCGACAATGCCATCGACGAAGGGGCGGCGCGGACCAAGGGCATCGTTTCGCCGGTGGCCGGCAAGGCCGATATTTTGGTGGTGCCCGATATGGAGGCCGGCAACATGCTGGCCAAACAATTGACCTTCATGGCCGGCGCTGAGGCAGCGGGCATCGTGCTCGGTGCCCGCGCGCCGATCGTGCTGACCAGCCGCGCCGACAGCGCCCAGACTCGGCTGGCCTCCTGCGCGGTGGCCGTGTTGTTCGCGGAGGCCCAGCGCAAGGGCGCGGCCCTGCTGAAGGCGAGTGGTGCTTAAGCACCCTGCCTGAATTTCTCGCTCACGCGGCGGAGGCAGGGCAGCCGTCGAGGTAGGTCGGTTCTTCAGCCACTGGCGGCCGGCGGCGGCGACCACTGATACAGCCAGGTCTCGCTCAGCGCCCCATCGGCGTCGCGCAGGTAACCGCGCAAATCCACCGGATCACTGCCGTGGGTGATCAGATCGAAAGAACCGCGCCATTGATCCGATTCCACAACCGGACGGACCGCTATATTCTGGATCTTCCCGTGCGAGGTGGAGATCACCAGTTCGACCGGTGTGTTCTTGGGTAATTGGGGAAGGCGACCGCCCTGGAAATCAATCACGAATTTGCGCATAGGCACGGTTTTCTTCTGGCCAGGGTTGCCTCCCACGCCGATCATGGTGGCAACGGTTTCGGCGACCGAGGGTCGCACAGGTGGTTGCGCACCCCAGTACAGGCGATAGCTGAGATTGATCTCCCGGCCCGGTTGGGCCGGTTCGGCGGGATTCCAGAACGCCACGATATTGTCGAAGGTTTCATCGGCGGTCGGCAGTTCGACCAGTTGTACCATGCCGCGTCCCCACTGGCCGAGTGGTTCTACCCACAACGAGGGGCGCTTGTTATAGAACGCGCCATCGTCTTGATAGTGATCGAAAACTCTGTCGCGCTGTAGCAGGCCGAAGCCGCGAGGGTTGTCATCCAGGAAAGAATTGACCCGAATATAGTGTGGATTGAGGATCGGCCGCCAGATCCATTCGCTCGTGCCGGTCCAGAGCTGCAGACCGTCGGAATCGTGAATCTCCGGGCGATAATCATCAGCCACCCGGCGGTCGTTTTCACCGCATTGGAACATAGAAGTCATGGGCGCTATGCCCAGCCGTTCGATCTTGCGGCGCGGGAACAAGTGGGCATCGACTTGCATGATGGTGGTGTCGCCCGGCTCGACCACGAAGGTGTAGGCGCCGGTGATGCTGGGGCTGTCGAGCAGGGCGTGAATCGTCAAGGCCTTGGCGTCCGCCGTCGGTCGTTCCAGCCAGAAAGCCCGGAACTCGGGAAATTCCTCCGGGCGATCCAGCCCTGTGTCGATGGCCAGGCCACGGGCGGAGAGGCCGTATTGCTTGTTGGCACCGACCGCGCGGAAATAGCTGGCGCCGAGGAAGGCGAATACATCACGGTCCCAATCGGGACGACTGTTGACTCGAAAGCCAGCGAAGCCAAGATCGCCGACTTGTTCCGGGATCTTGTCCTTGACGCGCGGACCGTATTTGAACAGGTCCGGCGAGAAGACGATCGGTCGAGCCTGACCGGCGACGACTTCGTACAGGGCGACGGGATGGTGGAAGTACAACCCCAGGTGGAAGAATCGTGCCTGGAACGGCAGTTCGCCGCCAGCCCATAGGCTGTGATCGACGCGGAAGTTGTTGAGGGCCTGGTAGTCGTCCCAGTCCATGGCCGCCAGCCACGGTGGCTGGGCGTCACTGGGCGCGGTATACGGTTCCTCCGCCAATTGCCGGGCGGTTTTCCGCAGCCAGTCCCGGCTGAACGCTTGCCCATCGGTTAGAGGAATGCCCGCCATCGTGGCGGCGCGGGCGAGGGAAGCCGGCAGCATTCCGCAGGCGACCCATTGCAGCAACCGCGTCAGTAACTCCCGTCGTGTCATGGTGCTCGTCGCAACCCGTCATTGTCGTTATTGGGGCGAAAATTATAGCGCGGCGGTCGGTTTCGCGGTGGTCCATACAGGCCATGTCGTTGCCACAAATTCGGCTAACGGCGGTCGGCTTTATGTCGATTGGATTTTCGCTCGTGCGGAATGGACGGCACGGTGTAATCTTCATATTGAAGTCGTCCCCAAGGTTCGGGAGTCGTGTAACCGGTGGCGGCAAGCCGTTGAGAACGGGCCGCTACCCGCAACGTGGATTCGGTCGCGGGATTGTCGCTCAGGCGGCTTGGCCAGCGGGAACACGCGGGTTTCGCGGCTCGCGACGCGGATCATCGCTCCACGAAGCCGCCCGCCGCCGGGGATACCGACGACCCTGACCGGAATCAGCAAGGATTTACTCTCGTGAGCGACAGTACCGAACACGCTTTTCCTCTGGTCCGTCATTTCCGCCAGATTCTGTTGTGGCCCTTGCAGGTGATGCACGCCCGAGTACGGGAGCCGCATATCTCGAAATATTGGGAATTGCTGGATGCGCTGGGCGAGCAGTGCCCCTGGCGGGAAGTAGCGGACGAGTTCGGCGATCCCGAGGATTTTCAGGAACGGCATTACAAGGAATTCGTCACCTTCCTACCCTACGTACAGCGCTTTCTGTATGGCGAGGGTATGGGCCGCGAAGGGCTGAGCGGCTACGGTAAATCGCCGATCCGAGTCTATCGCCGCCGCGATATCACCCGGATGCGGGCCATTCTCGACGAGCAATCGCCGCCGGTGGTGTTCGAAGTCGCCCATGTGGATCTTTATTTTTTCTACGACATCGACATCGTCGTCCTGGCGGTGGAGTTCCACGCCGATGACCTGCCGTTGCCACTGGCCCAGGAAGCGCTGTTCAAGCTGGGTCGGGCCTATCCGGCGTTCTGGGAAGCCAATGGCCAGGGTGGCCAGTGCCCGCGCCGGGTGGAGTGGCTGGCGGCGAGCGGCGAGACGCTGGCGGTGTCCGACTACGAAAACCGGCGCAAATATCTCAATTTCGTCTGCCAACACCGCTCCCCCAGCGTCGCCGCCCATTGGGACTATCTGCTGCGGCCGTTGGCTCTGTACCATTCCGATCGCGAGGGCGTGGTTCGTTACCGGCAGATCGAATACCACCGCATGCCGTTGCTGGCCTATCTCAGCTTCGACGATCCGCAGGTTTTGACTCGCGGTGATTTTGCCCGTCTAGCCTTGGTCACCAAACCGGGTCCCTCCAATGTCCTGCCCTATTCCGAACAGGAACTGGCCGATTTCGAGCGGCAATACTGCTACGATAAGTTCTGGAATCCCGCCGATCCGGCGCTGGGCAGTCGCTACCTGTGCTGCGGGCACGCCTTCGTGATGGTCGGCAAGGCCGGCGACCGTTTCTTCGCCGACGCGGAAACCGGTTTGCTGGGCCAGTTCCGCCACCAGTATTTCCTGGTCAACCTGATCGCCCATTTCCACAAGGCCACCCTGATGCTGTTCTCGGAATGGCTGGTCGCGGCGATCAGCCAACTCGATATCCGCGATGTGGATTCAGTGAAGACGTTCAAGCGGGAAATCCGCCGGATCTTCGAAACTTTCCTGCGTTTCACTCACCGCTACTGGTTTCACGAGGTTTCCAATCAGGCGCAGGCCAAGGATCTGTTTCGAATGTTGACCGGGCATCTCGACACCGATCGGATTTATCGGGATGTCAGCGAAGCGGTCAAGGAGATGAATCAGTATCTGGATAGCGACGGCTTGCGCCGGCAGGCCAACACCGTGGTGCGGCTAACCGTGGTGACTACGTTTGGCATGATCGGTGCGATCACCACTGGTATTTTGGGTATGAATGTCTTCGACGAAGCAGGCCAACCGTGGTGGCATCGACTGCTGCTGTTCTTGAGTGTGTTTCTACCAATCACGGTACTGGTGCTGTACACCATCGAAAAATCCAAGCTGCTGTCCGATTTTCTGGAAGCCATGTCGGACGAGCGGCGCGGTCTTAGAGCCAAATTTGGGGTACTGTTCAAGTCCAGGAAGCCGCGCGGCGGCGCTTCATCTTGATCCTGACCTCTGGCCATGCAGATCACCGAACAAGAGATTGTGCTCCTCGATATCGGTTCACACGACGAGGTTTATCGGTCAGGGCAATCGCACTATGTGGGGAGTTGACAGGAGGCCGCTCACTAAGGTAATGGGAGGTGGTTGACCGGATGGAGAGAACTGATGCCGCCTCAACTGTTGGACCCGCGCCCGTATTTTGCCAATCTGCCCGATCCGCGCCGCGAGACCCAAAACAAGCTTCATAACCTGCATGATATTTCGATGATGGTGCTGTGCGCGGTACTCATCGGTGTCGAGGATGGGGTGGGGATGGAAACGTTTACCGAGGAGAAAGCCGCCTGGTTACGGGGTTTTTGGGGCTTGCCCAACGGCATTCCCTCACACGACACCTTGAGCGATGTCATGGGACGGATTGATCCGGGGGCGTTGCCTCACAGGTGTAGGTTTTTTGGAGGATTGGCAAGGGCAGCGAAGTCAGGCATCAGGCTCAAAGGCGGTGGGATAGCCCAGGGTTCGGGCTGGCCGTGGCCGATTGGTAAGGGTTGTTGGGTGAACAAGGCGGCAAGGAGGCGGTTCCAGCCTTGGCGAAAGACGCTGATCAAGCGCGGGTGACGCGGGCGTGAGCGGACGGCGGACGGTAGGGGTGGCCATGTTGCTGCTGGAATGGCCGCTTCGGCTTCACCGCCGACGGCCAGCCCCAAACCGGCGGGCTGCTCCCGCTTGGCCTCCGCCATCCTGAACAAAAGCCACGACTTTCTTCCGAAGGGGGCGCGAGTTGTCGAACTTCGGGTTCTCGGCGCTCCGCCATCCTGAACAAAAGCCACGACTTTCTTCCGAAGATCAACGCCGTAAGTCATATACCAACAAATCACCGCTTCTTAAAAAAACAATTATGGAAATTATTGCCCATGACTATACATCGCGTCCAGCTCCATCATGCTCAGAAAATTATACACTTTGTGAACAGGTTCTTAGGCGAGGACGTGCGACTCTGGCTGGATACCGAGGTGGCGCGCGGGCGCCTGACCGGGCTGGAAACGGTGGAGAAGGACCACGGCCGGATCGAGATCCGCCGCCATGCCCTCAGTGATCGGATCGACGGGTTGGCGACCCAACCGGACTGGGCCGGCCTCCAGGCGGTCGGGCGGGTCGAGTCCACCCGCATCATCGGCGACCAAACCAGCACCGAATGCCGTTATTTCCTGTGCTCTTCCCGGATCGGGACCGGTTCGTCGCCATCGTGCGCGGCCACTGGAGCATCGAAAACCAACAGCACTGGGTCTTGGAGGTGCAATTCGGCGAGGATGCTTGCCGCACCAGCAAGGACCATTCCGCCGAAAATCTGGCCTTGATCCGTCGCAGCACCCTCAACGTATCACGCCATGACGGCCCGCCGCGTGACAGTATCCGTCGCCGTAAACTCCGCGCCGCCCTCGGCGATGACTACCGGTTGCGTCTGCTCCTTGGCCAACCCAGTCCGGCTACCTCATAGCGCGATTGTCCCGGTACATAATAATGCGTTGCTTGACCCCAGTGGGGACAGCGAAAGCCTTTCGGCCAACGCGCCGATCACCTTTAAGCCACCGACGATCAGCTCGCCCAATGACATCCCCGGTTCACACCAGGTGCAATACGTCGGGCATCTCAAAAGCCTCTGACCGCTACTCCACGTCCAAGTCGTTGAACGGCAGGTAGTCCACCGTGTCGCCGGGCGCCACCCCGGCACAATCTTCCGGTAATTCGATCAACCCGTCGGCCCAGCACAGCGACGATAGCGCCCCGGAGCTGTTGGTGTGGTAGATACTGGCCAGGAGCGCCTGGTCGGAATCGAATCGTAACCGTGCCCGCAACCATTCGCGCCGGCCCGGCTTGCGGCGGAACTGGAAATCCGCGCGGACCCGCAACCGCGCCGCGTCGACCAGCCGCGCACCCATCAACTTCAGCAGCAGCGGCCGGGCAAACATCAGGAAGGACACCATGACTGATACCGGATTGCCTGGCAGGCCCAGCACCAGACAGTCCTGAATCCGCCCGAAAGTCACCGGCTTGCCCGGCTTGACCGCCAACCGCCAGAACTCAATGCTCCCTAGTTCAGCGATTACGTCCTTGACCAGATCGGCCGTGCCCACCGACACCCCGCCCGAGGTCAACAGTACGTCGTGCGCCCCCGCCGCGTCCCGTAGCACCGGCAGCATCGTATCGCGCCGGTCGCGCAGGATGCCCAAGTCGTTCACCGCGCAACCCAGCCGCCGCAACAGGCCGATCGAGAGATGGCGGTTCGATTCATGGATCGCGCCCGGCGGCAATGCCGCGTCCGATTCGTACAGCTCGTCACCGGTGGACGCCACCGCCACTCGCGGCCGGCGCCGCACCGTCAGTGCGGCGACGCCTTGTCCCGCCGCCAGCGACACCTCCTGCGGACGCAGCCGCAGCCCACCCGACAGCAACACCGTTCCCGCTTGCACGTCCTCACCGCGACGGCGGATGTTCTCGCCCGCCTTGAGCCGGGTGGCGGCTTTCGGTTCGATGACGATCTCGCTTTCATCCGGCGCGATCGCGCACTGTTCCTGCATGATCACGGCATCCGGTCCGTCTGGGATCACGGCGCCAGTGGTGATGCGTATCGCCGCGCCGCGCGGGGCAACGCCCACATACGGATGCCCAGCCAGCGCCTGACCGATCACCGGCAAGCGGGTCGGTCCGTCGGCTTGCAGATCGGCCCGATACAACGCGAAACCGTCCATCGCCGAGTTGTCGTGTGGAGGCACGTCGAGACGGGCCGATAGGTCGGCGGCCAACACCCGGCCGTAGGCCTCCAGCAACGGCACGGTCTCGGTCTCGCGGATCGGGCGCACAGCATCTAGAGCGGCGACGATGGCCTCGGCCAGCGTCAGCAGGCGATCATGGTCGCCACAGTCGTCGGTGGATGGCATGAAGCAAGACCTCGTGGTGGTGGAAAGGGGCAGCGGGCGGCATTCCCGTTCGATATTGAGAATCCGCAAAGCGCCTGGCTCAAGGACGGTGACAGGCTATCGAACACTCACTTTCAGCGGATTGCCACTATGTTCGAGTCATTGTCCGCCAGCACCCTGCGACGGGAAATCATCCTTATAGTCTCGTTAATAATAACGTGAATTCCGTCTATTATTAAATGGAAGTCAATAAGTTAAGCTCATTTTTAGACAAATTCAGCGAGGGTTTGCGAGGTTGATAGGTATCGTGTCAGGTCCCGCGAGATTGTATTGACACTCGGAGCCGTCGACTGTTGGAATC
>DAOTGT010000064.1:4154-17422 GCA_035447285.1 Candidatus Competibacter sp. | reverse complement strand
CCATGCGGTTGTTGGTGGTGTCCGCTTCGCCGCCGGACAGTTCCTTTTCATGCCCTCGGTAACGCAGCAACGCGCCCCAACCGCCGGGGCCGGGATTGCCGGAACAAGCGCCGTCGGTGAATAGTTCCACCCATTCCGGCTCGGTATCCCTAGTTCCGTTCGTCATCAAACCGCCACCACCCCATTACCCGTCGCTTCCAGGTTCAAGGCCGCCGCCAACAGCGCCTGGGTATAAGGATGTTCGGGGTTGTCGAACACTCGCCGCGCCGGTCCTTCCTCCACTACTTGGCCGTTCTTCATCACCAGCAGATGATTGGCCAGCGCCCGCACCACCCGCAGATCGTGGCTGATGAAGATGTAAGCCAAGCTATGACGACGCTGTAACTCGCGCAACAAATCGACGATCTGGGCCTGCACCGACACATCCAAGGCGCTGGTCGGCTCGTCGAGCACCAACAACCGAGGCTGCAAGGCCAGGGCGCGGGCGATGGCGATGCGCTGGCGCTGGCCGCCGGAAAACTCATGCGGATAACGGTCCTGGGTGTCCGGGTCCAACCCGACCTCCTCCAGCGCCTGGGCAATCCGGGCACGACGAGCGGCGCGGTCGCCGGCCAATCCATGCACCAGCAAACCCTCCTCGACGATTTCGCCCACCGACAACCGGGGACTGAGCGAACCGAACGGGTCCTGAAACACGATCTGCATGGACTTGCGCAAGGGACGCAGCGCCTTTCCGTTCAATTCGTCCAAGCGTTGCCCCGCGAAGCGGATCGCGCCCTTGGCGGACAACAGCCGCAGCAGCGCCAAACCCAGGGTGGTCTTGCCGGAACCGCTCTCCCCCACCACGCCCAGGGTCTGCCCCTCGCGCACCCGGACACTGACCCCATCGACCGCCTTGACATGATCGGCCACCCGCCCCAGCCATCCGCGCTTGAGCGGAAACCAAACCTTGAGATCGTCACCGGCCATGACTTCCGGCGCATCGTCGCTTTCCGGTGGCGGCTCGCCCCTGGGTTCGGCGGCCAACAATTGCCGGGTGTAAGGATGTCGCGGGTTGGCGAACAACTCGGCGACCGCGCCGGTTTCCACCACCTCGCCGGCCCGCATCACGCACACCCGGTCGGCCATCTTGCGGACGATGCTCAGATCATGGGTGATGAACAGAATGGCCATGCCGAGCCGCCCCTGCAATTCCTTAAGCAGCTTCAGGATTTGCGCCTGAATGGTGACATCCAACGCCGTGGTCGGCTCGTCGGCGATCAGGATATCGGGATCGTTGGCCAGGGCCATGGCGATCATCACCCGCTGACGCTGACCGCCGGACAGTTCATGTGGCAAGGCGTTCAAGCGCTGCGCGGCGTCGGGCAAGCCCACCAGGTTCAGCAGCTCGACGATCCGTCCCTTGAGCTTGTCGCCGCTCAATCCCTTATGCAACCACAGCGTTTCCCCGATCTGCTTTTCGATGGAATGCAGGGGGTTGAGCGAGGTCATCGGTTCCTGAAACACCATGGCGATCTGATTGCCGCGCACCTCGCGCAGGCGAGCCGGCGCCGCGCCCAGCAATTCCTCGCCACGCAGGCGGATGCTCCCGCCGGGATGGCGAGCGTGCGGATACGGCAGCAATTGCAGGATGGAAAGCGCCGACACCGACTTACCGGAACCGCTCTCCCCGACCAGCGCCAAGGTTTGGCCGCGCTCCAGCGTGAACGACACCTGCTTGACCGCCGTGGTCGCGCCGAAAGCGACGGCCAGATCGCGAACTTCGAGAAGGGGTACCGCGTCGCTTGCCTGCATGTTCGATCCAGTGGGCTTTATGAATGAGCCGTTATCAGTCCGATGAAACCAGCGGGACCGCTTTCCCCGCGAGCCGGAACGGCGCCGACAGCATCCGCAACCGCGCTTCCCGCTCCGGCGGCGGCAACTGTCCGATGGCTTCCGCCGCCCGATAAAACGCCGCGAAATCCCGCCCTTCCCGCTCGAACAGGGTCAAAAACGCCGGCACTTGCCGATGGTAGGTACTGACCCCGGCCAACTTGGCGTTGTTCAGATCCTGTTCGAACCAACGATCATAGCCCGTGTAGCCGCCCCAACCTTGCTTGAGTTCCCGATACTGCTCGCGCAGTTGCGTCAAGATACGTTGTTTATCGGTCCGTTTCGCCGCTTCGTCGCCAGACGAAGCATAGACTGCCGCCAATCGTTCGCGAGCGTCCGCCGTCAGTCGCAAGAACTGTTCGCGGCGGCGGAGATCGGTGGCATATTCCTCCCGCTCGCGCGGCGTGCCGTGCCGCTCCAGCCAGCGTTCCGCGCCCAAGCGGCCCATCGCGGTCGCGAATGCTTCGTTGAAGGCGGTATCGTCGGCCACGTACAAACGCTGATGAGCCAGCTCGTGAAACATCAGCTCCGCCAACCGCCCGACCGGCCAGCCGATGAAGGTGTTCAGTAGCGGATCGTCGAACCAGCCCAGCGTCGAATAGGCGGAAATATCGGCGACGTATACATCGTCGCCGCCGGCCCGCAATTCCTCGGCCAAGCCTTGCGCGGCCCCGGCCTCGAAATAACCGCGATAGCTCAGGCAACCGGCCACCGGGAAACACCAGCGGCGCGGCTCCAGACTCAATTCAGGCGCGGCGAAGACGTTCTTGACCACCCAGGGTCGCCCGAGATCGGCGTAGCTTCGATAGCTGCCGTTGTCGGGCAGGGCCAGATCGGCGCTGGCGAAGGCGCGCAAAGCCTGAGCGGTTGCCAAGCGCTGGCGCAAGTCAGCGGAGATCGCTGGATCGGCCAGCACCGCCGCCACCGGCTGGCTGGCTTGGAACAAGGTCCACTGCCCCGCCGCCGCCTGCCGGTAATAAGCCAGTTCGGCGCAACCGGGCAACCCCAGCGCGAACCCGGTTCCCACCGCCAGTGTCCAGAGTATCGATCGTATCGTTCGCGGCCGCATTGCATTTCCGAAAATTCGCCGGGCCAGCGGACCACAAAACCCGCATGACGGCCCATCAGGTATCATGACAATGATCCAACATGATCGAACAAGCGATGAGCACGAACAACATGGAAATCTACCTGGTCGGCGGCGCGGTGCGCGACGAGTTGTTAAAGCTGCCGGTCCGAGAACGCGACTGGGTGGTGATTGGAGCCACGCCGGACGAATTGCTGGCGCGCGGTTTCCGGCCGGTCGGCAAGGATTTTCCGGTGTTCCTGCACCCGGATACCCACGAGGAGTATGCGCTGGCCCGCACCGAGCGCAAAACCGCGCCCGGTTATCACGGTTTCAGCGTTCACGCCGTGCCGGAGGTGACACTGGAGGACGATCTCCGGCGCCGCGATCTGACCATCAACGCCATGGCTCGCGACGCTGACGGTCACCTGATCGACCCTTACCACGGCGCCCGCGATCTCGAAGCCCGCTGGTTGCGCCACGTCTCGCCGGCTTTCGCCGAGGACCCGGTGCGGATTCTCCGCGTCGCCCGTTTCAGCGCCCGCTACGCGCCGCTGGGCTTTCAGGTCGCGCCGGAAACCCTGGACCTGATGCGGGCCATGGTCGCCAATGGCGAAGTCGATCATCTGGTGCCGGAGCGGGTCTGGACGGAAACAGCGCGCGCCCTGAGCGAATCGCGGTCGGAGCGCTTTTTCGAAACCCTACGCGACTGCGGCGCACTGGCGCGAATCTTTCCTGAACTGGACCGGCTGTTCGGCGTTCCCCAACCTCCCGTCCATCACCCCGAGATCGACACCGGTATTCATACCTTGATGGCGCTGGCCCAGGCTGCGCGGTTGGGGGCGGACACGATCACCCGCTTCGCCGTGCTAGTCCACGATCTCGGCAAGGGCACCACCCCGCCCGAGGAATGGCTTCATCATCATGGTCATGAACAGCGCAGCGCCGATCTGGTCCAGTCGTTCTGCCAGCGCTTGCGGATTCCGTATCTGTATCGCGAACTGGCCGTGGCGACCGCTCGCTACCACACGCATTGCCATCGCGCGCTGGAGCTGCGCCCGCAAACCCTGCTCAACACCTTGCTGGGTTTGGACGCCCTGCGCAAGCCGCAACGCTTCGAACAGTTCCTCCTGGCCTGCGAAGCCGATGCGCGCGGCCGACTGGGATTGGAGAACCGAGACTATCCGCAGGCCGATCTGCTGCGCCGGGTTCACCAAGCCGCCGCCGCCGTGCAGGCGCGACCGCTGGTGCAACAGGGTTTGAGCGGACTGGCACTGGCCGAGGCGCTGCGGCGGGAACGGCTGGCGGCGGTCACCGAGGCGCGGCGGGCCTTTGAAACTTGTCAACGCAATGCTTGACCGGAGTTTTTTTCCGGCTATAATCCGCCGCCCTATGAACCAGAAACTTCGTAACCCCCATTTCTCATCCATCGCCGACCGGCGTTTGCCGGCCCCGCGCGGTTGCGCGCCAGCGGTGGACCCGACGTAGACCCCACGAGATTCAGCTCGAAGGGTCCGCGCCAGGCAACCCTTCGAGCGGGAACATAAAAAACCCCGGTCGGCGGTGCGCCTTCCGGGGTTTCGTTTTTTTCGTAACCAGTTCGAAGCAGCCCCACCGCCGCACAGCGGTACCGGTTCCGAATGCCGGTCCGGCGCGCTCAGGCTAACCATCGCACGGCGTGTATCGAGCAGTGGTGGGACTTCGAAGCGAGGAAAGTAGCTCAGTGGGAGAGCAGCTGACTCATCATCAGCCGGTCGAGGGTTCGACTCCCTCCTTTTCACTGGTAAGGCCCTAACAGGCTCGCGGTTCGAATCCGCCCATCCTCGCAGTACCCAGGGACCGCCCCGGCGGGCAGTCGCCGTTCCGACGCTTCGGCATGGGAACGGTGATCGACCCGCAACGACCGCGTGATCTTGCGCAATGGGCTCCGGACCGACGCCGATGATCGGCCAGCCGGTTGTGACGACACCTCAGGACGAGGCGACTCGCAACAGGTCCGCCGATGATCCGCCCGGTCCGCCCCATGGCCCGTCATGCGGGCGTGGGGCGCTCCCACTTCCTTCAACCTGAATTTCATGCAACCGGCAGGAGCCTCGACACGATGACCTTCTGAACTTCGGCGGTGGCGGACCGGAATCGGTGCCGATAGCAACACGCCACGCTCACCCGCCGAATGCGGCGGAACAGGAAGACTGAGAATATACCCACAAGGAGAATCAACATGTTGGGATTCCAACGAATCGTCATTGCCCAAAACGAGCGTGGGCTTCACCTGTACGACCGCCGGCTGGCGGCCATTCTGGAACCGGGGGTCTACCGCTGGTTCGATCCGCTGCGCCGCCACGAGGTACAGCGTTACGACCTGAGCGTGGCCGAGTTCGATCACCCGTGGCTGGATGCGCTGCTGCGGACCGAGCCGGCTTTGGTGGCACGACACTTCCAGGTCGTGGAAACCGGCGAACATCAGGTCGGCCTGATTTACAAGAACGGCCGCCTGGCAGGCGTATTGCCGCCGGCGACCCGGCAGGCGTACTGGCGCGGTCCGGTCGAGGTCAAGGTGGATCTGCTGGACATCGGTAGCGATTACGCCCTGTCGCGGGCACACGCCGCCCTGCTGGCGCGACCCTCGGCCACGCTGGCCAAGACCCTGAACGGCTTCACTCTGGCCGCCGAGGTCGAAGACCAGCACATCGGTCTGCTGCTGGTGGATGGCGAACTGGTCCGCACCCTGCCGCCCGGTCTGCACGCCTTCTGGCGCTTCAACCGGTCGGTCAAGGTGGAAACCGTGGATCTGCGTTTACAGACCGTGGAAGTCTCCGGCCAGGAAATCCTGACCAAGGATAAGGTCAGTCTGCGGGTCAACCTGTCGGCGGTCTACCGCATCGCCGACCCGGTCAAGGCGCGCGGCGACCTGGGCAACATCGCCGAGTACCTGTATCGGACCTTGCAGTTCGGTTTGCGGCAGGCAATCGGCACCCAGCCACTGGATGGCCTGCTCGGCGACAAGGACCAACTGGATCGGGTCGTGCGGAACTACGTGGCGGAACGGGTCGAACCGCACGGGCTGGCGCTGGAAACCGTCGGCATCAAGGACGTGATCTTGCCCGGTGAGATGAAGGATATTCTCAACCAGGTGGTGACCGCCGAAAAGGCGGCACAGGCCAACGTCATCCGCCGGCGCGAGGAAGTCGCCGCCACCCGCTCGCTGCTCAACACGGCGAAGCTGATGGAAGAGAACCCGATTCTGTTGCGCCTGAAGGAGCTGGAGGCGCTGGAGAAGGTGGTCGATAAGGTCGAACGGCTGACCGTGTTCGGCGGCCTGGATGGCGTGTTGCGCGATACGGTGCGCATCGACCTACCGACTCATTGAGGGATGCTTCCCTTACCCATGCCCCTCTCCCTCAGCCGGGAGAGGGGCCTTAATTCCACCGCCAAAAGTTGAACTTGCATGTCCGGCACCATCGCCATGCTGTTATTGGGCCTGGGAACCTTGCTGGTGGGAAACGGCCTGCTGGGGACTCTACTGGGCATCCGGGCACGGCTGGAAGGCTTTACCAACACCGCCATCGGCGCATTGATGGCGGCCTATTTCCTGGGCTATGTCATGGGCACCTTTCTGGTGCCGGCGCTCATTCGCCGGGTGGGTCATATTCGCAGCTTTGCGGCTCTGGCGGCGATCGGCTCGGCATCCGTGCTGTGCTATGGATTGATAGTCCATCCGTTGGTCTGGGCGGCGCTGCGCGTGATCACCGGCATTGCGGTCGTCGGCGTCTACACGGTGGTGGAAAGCTGGCTCAACGAACAATCCTCACACCATGCGCGCGGCCGCATCTTCGCCATCTACATGATGGTGACGCTGGCCAGCCTGGCCGCCGGACAATACCTGATCCTGACCGGCGACACCGGTGCTCTGACGCTTTTCGCCGTTGCATCCATGCTGTTCACCTTGGGGCTGGTGCCCATCGCCGCCACCCGCATCCACGCTCCGCAACCCCTGGCGACCCCGCCGGTGCGCCTGACTCGTCTGTTCTGGCTGGCGCCGCTGGCCGCTGGCGGCGCGTTCATCGCCGGCATCGTCAGCGGCGCTTTCTGGAGCCTGGGCGCCGTATTCGCGCAACGGGTGGGATTGTCGGAGGAAAGCATTGCCTTGTTCATGAGCGCCACCATTATCGGCGGCGCGCTGCTGCAATGGCCGATCGGTCGATTGTCCGATCATTACAGCCGGCGCTTCATGCTGACTCTGGTCAGCTTCGCCGCCGCCCTGGTCGCGTTGCTGGTGCTGCGGGTCATGTATGCGTCGCTGGCGGCGCTGACCGCCTGCGCTTTCTTGTACGGCGGCCTGATGTTTTCGATCTACAGCCTGAGCGTGGCGCATATGAACGATCGTTTAAGCGCCCCCGGTGATGTGCTGGACGCCACTCGCGGCTTGTTGCTGATCTTCGGCATGGGTTCGATTGCCGGTCCGGCGATCGGCGGCCCGCTGATGGACGGGTTTGGACCCGGCACCCTCCCCGCCTACTCCGCGACCGTACTCGGTCTATTGGGCCTGTTTGGGTCGCTGCGCTTGATCTGGGCCGTGCCGATTCCGCTGATCGAGCAAGGCCGGTTCGTGCCGATGGTACGTACCACACCCGTGGTCCTGAAAATGCTGCCGCGGACTGACACTCAAACGGAACTGGACCTGCCGTCGTCGTCTAAGCATCTTTGAAAGCGATCACCATTGCCCTCTCCATTCGAAACGTCGTTCACACTTTCGGAGGACCTCCCATGATTCGAGCCTATGCCGCCCATGAAGCCAAGGGCAAACTCACTCCCTTCGAGTACGATCCGGGCGAACTGAAGCCGGATCAGGTCGAGATCGACGTCATCGCCTGCGGCGTCTGTCATTCCGATCTCTCCATGCTGCACAACGATTGGCATAACAGCAGCTATCCACTGGTACCGGGTCATGAAGTCGTCGGCACCATCGCCCAAATCGGCGACCACGTCACCCATCTGAAGGTCGGTGACACGGTCGGCCTGGGCTGGTTCAGCGGCAGTTGCATGACCTGCGACCAGTGCATGGGCGGCGATCACAACCTGTGCCTCAGCGGCGAGCAAACCATCGTCGGCCGCCACGGCGGGTTTGCCAACAAAGTGCGTTGCAATGCCGAATGGGCCGCCCTGTTACCGACCAGCCTGGATGTGAAAAAGGCTGGACCCTTGTTCTGCGGCGGCATCACCGTGTTCAATCCCATCGTCCAGTTCGACGTAAAACCCACCGATCGGGTCGGCGTGGTCGGTATCGGTGGACTGGGTCACTTGGCCATTCAGTTCTTGAACAAATGGGGTTGCGAAGTGACGGCCTTCACCTCCAGCGATTCCAAGCGGAACGAGGCCTTGGGCATGGGCGCGCACCAGGTCGTCAATTCCCGCGACGACGCGCAATTGCAACAAATCGCCGGCTCGCTGGATTTCATCCTCTCGACCGTCAACGTCGATCTGAACTGGCCGGCGTTTCTGAACGTTCTCAAGCCAAAAGGGCGACTGCATACGGTCGGAGCGGTCCTGTCTCCGATCCCGGTCGCCGCCTTTTCCCTCATCGGCGGGCAAAAGAGCCTCTCGGGTTCTCCGCTCGGTTCACCGGCCACCGTCCGCAAGATGCTGGATTTCTGCGCTCGGCATCAAATTGCGCCCGTGACCGAACACTTCCCGATGAGCCAAGTCAACGCGGCGCTGGCGCATCTGGAAGCCGGCAAGGCCCGCTATCGGATCGTGCTCGAAAACGACTTCGCCTAATTCCAATCCCCCCACAGCGCTTGCAACGCCGCCAGCGCCGCCATGCCGGCGGTTTCGGTCCGCAAGACGCGTGGTCCCAGACGGACGCCGGTGAATCCCACCATCCGCGCCTGGGCGATTTCCGCCGGACTCAAGCCGCCCTCTGGACCGATCAACAGCGTGATCGTCCCCGTGGGCGGCTCCAGGTCACGCAAGCCGTGTTCCGCCAAGGGATCGAGCAGCAGGCATGGACCCGGCGCCATCGGCGACGCCAACCAGGCGGCCAGCGCCAAGGGCTCCCGCAATTCCGGCAATCGGTTGCGACCGCATTGCTCGCAGGCGCCAATCACGATGCCTCGCCAATGCTGGATCTTGCGCACCAAGCGCTCGTTGGACAGACCGACTCCGCCGCGTTCCGCAAATAGCGGTTGGATCGCGACGACGCCCAATTCCACCGCCTTTTGCACCGTGTGGTCCATTTTCTCGCCGCGCGAGATGCCTTGCGCCAGCACGATCCGCAGCGGAGGCTCCGCCTCGTCGGGCAGCGCTTCCGCCACCCGCGCCCATGCCTCCCGTTTGCCGATTTCATCCAGCGTCGCCGCGAACGCGCCGCCTTCGCCGTCGAACAGCACCAGCGGCGTGCCGGGCTTGAGCCGCAAGACGCGCACGGCGTGATTGAACGCGCACTCGTTCAGCGGCACGATGGCGCCGATCGCCAGAGGGAGGGGTAGATAAAATCGGGGAACGCGCATTCGATGCGACCTTGCGAGTTTGTCATTGGCCTGAAGTGTACGCCTTGCGCACGGGACGCCAGCATTCCGAATTCCACTCGCGACCGCCGCCGATCACGACGCCGCCCTTTCAAAAACCGTGCTGGGCTTGGCATAATTCACCGTCAAACCCGTTCCGACCGAACGCACCGTCGGAATCCCTCCAATTTCCGCCGCCCGCCCGACCAAGGGAGCACAATAACAATGCGTGTCCTGCTGACCACCAACGAATATCCCCCCCACGTTTACGGCGGCGCCGGCGTTCACGTCGAATATCTGTCGCGCGAGCTGGCCAAGCTGACCCCGGTCGAGGTGCGGAGTTTTCACGACCAAACGGTCGACGAAGGTCAGTTGCACGTACGCGGCATCAAGATGGATACCACCCATTTCGCCGGTTGCCCGCAATCCTTCGTCTCGCCGCTCAAGGCCCTGAGCACCTGTCTGGCCTTTGTCGGTCAGGGGCTCGGCGACGATCTGGACGGCTGCGCCGAGATCATCCACTGCCACACCTGGTACGCCCACTTCAGCGGTATCCTTGCCAAGATCCTCTACAACATCCCGATGGTGATCACCGTCCATTCGCTGGAACCGTTGCGCCCCTGGAAACGCGACCAACTCGGCCACGGTTACGACCTCTCGTGCTGGATCGAGAAAACCGCGCTGGAAATGGCCGATGCCATCATCGCCGTTTCGCGCAGTACCCGCGACGATATCCTGCGTCTGTTCGACATCGAACCGACCCGGGTGGTGGTAATCCCCAACGGCATCGACACCGAGGAATACCATCCGGTCCACGAGCCTGAAACCCTCACCCGGCTCGGCATCGACCCCGATCGCCCCTTCGTGCTGTTCGTCGGCCGGATCACCCGGCAAAAAGGGCTGTACTACCTGCTGCAGGCCATCCCGCAACTCGATCCGAAACTGCAAGTGGTACTATGCGCCGGCGATGCCGATACTCTGACCATGCAGCGCGAGATCGAGGAAATCGTGCAGGAATTGCAAGCCCAGCGCTCCGGCATCGTCTGGATTCCCAAGATGCTGCCGCGTTCGGCCACCATCGCGCTGTACTCGCACGCCACCATTTTCTGCTGCCCCTCGATCTACGAGCCGTTCGGCATCATCAATCTGGAAGCCATGGCCTGCGGCACGCCGGTGGTGGGCAGCGCGACCGGCGGGATCTGCGAAGTAGTGGTCGAGGGCGAAACCGGCTTGCTGGTGGACCCGCACCTGTCGCCCGCGCCGCCGCACGATCCCGTCGCTCCCGCCAAGTTCGAACGCGGGTTGGCTGACGCCATCAACCGTCTCGCCAACGACCCGGAGCTACTGCAACGCATGGGTCAGGCGGGCCGCGAGCGGGTCGAACGGCACTATAGCTGGCGCAGCATCGCCCAGCAGACTTACGATCTTTACCGCCGGCTGCGCCCGCAGCGGAGCTAGCCCGAGCCGGCGGTTCCACGCGGTTTCCCGACCTTCCCAGTCCCAGGGGCTCCACCGAGCCCCTGTTCCATTGTTGCAACTCTTTTGCCTTCATATAGTCTTTGCTGTATGGAACCACAGCCGCGATATGTGGCGCCATCCACGCGTGAACCTAATAACAACTCATTGTTTTGCATTGCAACATCATTGAGGAGGATTTGATGGTGACTTCCATTCCCGTTGTCGAAAGTTCCCTGACCACACCCCGGGTACGCCTCGTCTCGTTCGACCAGCCTTGGGAGTGGCTCGCCGCCGGCTGGAAGGACCTGTGGCGAGCACCTGTCGCCAGTATCCCTTACGGCTTGCTGTTCGTGGTCATGGGCTATGTCCTGGTCTATCTGGTCGAATCGAGCTTCCAGTACGCGCTGGCGCTGACCACCGGCTTCCTGCTGGCGGGTCCGTTCCTGGCCATGGGTTTGTACGATATCAGCCGCCGCCTGGAAGCCGGCCAACCGGCGACCTTGGGCCGCGCACTGACGGCTTGGCGGCGCAACGTGCTGCCGATCGCGCTGTTCGGCATCCTGATCGGCATCCTCATGATCATTTGGGCTCGGCTATCGACGCTGCTGTTCGCCTTGATCATCGCGGGCCAAAGCACGACTCTCGATACCTCGACCGCGCAACTGTTTTTCTCGGGCAGTGGCCTGACCTTTCTGATCATCTTCACCTTGGTGGGCGCGGTCATCGCCGCCGCCGTGTTCGCGATCAGCGTGGTGTCGATTCCGATGATGCTGGATCGGAAAGTCGATTTCATCACCGCCGTGTTGACCAGCATTACCGCCGTGAAAGCCAATCCGGCGCCCATGGCCTTGTGGGCGGGGCTGATCGTGATCTTCACCGGCATCGGGCTGGTCACCTTCTATCTCGGTCTGGCCGTCACCCTGCCGCTGATCGGTCACGCCAGTTGGCACGCCTACAAGGATCTGGTCGAGGATAACGATCTCGAACAACAACCGCTGTAACTCTTCGCAACCATGAAAAACGCCAGCCGATGCTGGCGTTTTTCATGCGCGACCATCAGGTTTTCCGTGCCAGTCGCCGCAATCGTTCCAGGTAAACCCGTTCGTCCGGTTCGCCGCCGCCGCGCTGCGCCTCCCATAAGGTTTCGCCCAGACATTCCATCATTAGATGTTCGGCGGCGTGGCTGTCCAGCCGCCGACAAAGCCGCTGGTGAACCGCGAGAATGCCGGCCGGGCGGTCGCCACCCAGTTGCTCCCGAATCGCGATGTGCATGCCCATATGCAGGAAGGGGTTGGTTTGCCCCATTTCCGGGGTGTAGTCGCGCGACAGGGCGCTCTCGCCTCCGGTCAATACCGGCTGATATTCGGGATGCTCGCGGATCACCTCGGCGATGAGGCGTTCCAACGGTTCCAGCGGCTGATCGGAGCCGGCTTTTTCCCACACCGTGCGGTAATAGCGACGCAGACCGTCGCGGTCGCTGCCGAACATCAATTCACCTCGCTCTTGTCGGGATAGGCACAGAGATCGCGGATCGGGCAGGCCCAACACCGCGGTTTGCGGGCGGTGCAGACATAGCGGCCATGCAGGATCAGCCAGTGATGGGCGTCGTGTCTGAACTCCTCCGGCGTCGCGGCCAGCAAGCCTTCTTCCACGGCCCGCACGGTTTTTCCCGGCGCCAGTCCGGTACGGTTGGCGACCCGGAAGATATGCGTATCGACCGCGATGGTCGGTTCGCCGAAGGCGGTGTTGAGGATGACGTTGGCGGTCTTGCGGCCAACGCCCGGCAACGCCTCCAGGGCCACCCGATCGCGCGGCACCTCGCCATCGTGCCGTTCCAGCAACAACGCGCAGGTTTTGAGAATGTTGGCGGCTTTGCCGTTGTACAGGCCGATGGTCTTGATGTGCGCCTTCAATGCCGCCTCACCCAAATCCAGCAACGCTCGTGGAGTATTGGCGAGCGGAAACAGCCGGGCGGTGGCCTCGTTGACTTTTTTATCGGTGGATTGCGCCGACAGGATCACCGCCACCAGCAATTCGAACGGGCTGAGATAACGCAGTTCGGTGGTCGGCTTTGGGCGGGCGGCTTGCAGGCGGCTGAAGAGTAGATGAACTTGCGCGGCGTCCACCCCCTCACCTCGGCATCGGCTCGAACTCATAGACGCCGCTGTCCGCCATCAGCGACAGATAAAGCCGCCCGCCCCGGAACAGATAGGAACGCACGTCACCCAAACCACGGATGAAACGATCGGACAAGGATTTCGGCGGGCACATCACTCGCGTGGTCACCAGCCGACCGAAGGTCAATTGACCTGGCGCCGGCTCGGACCAGCTACCCTGACCGCGATTGCAATCCGCCCGCAGCTCGA
>DAOTGT010000064.1:0-4054 GCA_035447285.1 Candidatus Competibacter sp. | reverse complement strand
GGCGCCGGCTCGGACCAGCTACCCTGACCGCGATTGCAATCCGCCCGCAGCTCGACCCGTCCGTCCGTTGTAAAAGTGATGGTGTATTTTGAGCGTTCGTCCGGCGTATAGACCTGATCGTCCATCATCAGAATCCTGACAAGACGCCACGAGGTACCAGCCAGACCATCGCCCGCCGTGGAATCCGCCGGCCGAGTATCGTTCGTTATCTCGTGATCGGGCGCGCTCGAACATGCCACGGACAGCGCCAACCAAGGGAAAAACACCAGCATGAAAGCCATCGCCACTCGATTTCTCATCGGTATTTCCTCGCATGTTCGCCCAGATTGCGTTCCGCTCGAACCCTCCACTCGGTTCAAGCGCCGTTCCTCGGAAGATAGCAAACTCGTCCGATCCGCCGGCAATTTTTATACGGGATTTACCCGTCAAATATCACTTCCCAATAGAGGGTGCCGTTGCCATCAGCTAAAGTTGTGAGGGTAACCGCTCGGGCCTCAACCGCCTCGTTGACCTGTTGGCGAGGCCGATTGATCCCATGTAGACCGACAACGAACAGGCGTATCAGGCTCATGGAAAACGATCTAGAACAAGAAATTCACAACCTTGCTTATCATATCTGGCAATCGGCTGGCAACGAGGTCGGCCGTGCTCTCGATTTCTGGTTGATGGCGGAACGGATGGTCATCGAGCTGGCGGCCGACTCGGCCCGGCTGGCGAATACCACCGCGACCTCGGCCTGGGAAGCAACGACTAATTGGCCCTCGGCCTTGCGCAGCCTTTATTTCTACCGTATCCGCGATCTCGCTCGCCAAATGTGGCTGGCCAGCAACGAGCGGCAGGAGCGTTCGCTGGATTACTGGCTTGCCGCCGAGAAACACCTGCGACTCCTCATGCATTCCACGCTGCGCGCCGCCGGCGCCAGCATCGGCAAGGAGGAAGCCCTGGCCAAGACCTTCGAGGCATTTTCGCCGGCGGATTATCTGGAGCAAATCCGCAAGACGGCCTACCAGCTTTGGGAAGCGGCGGGACGTCAGTACGGCTCGGCGCTCGACTTCTGGCTGGTGGCGGAAGAAAAGACCCTGGAGTCGGCGGGCGCAAGCGCGACGACCGCCACCGCCAACAGTGCCAATCCCCCCGTGCAAGCCAGCCCGGCCCCAACAAAGTCGCGACGACGTTCGTCCAAGCAGAAATAGGAACGCATTCAGATCGAAGCAATCCCCTGGGTTTCCTTCCGGTCATTGCCGCGCAAGACGCTGTTCGTCGCCGTGTTTGCGGCGATGTTCGTGCTGGTCGTGGCGCTACTGTTGTGGCGGTTCAGCGCTTCGCTGGCCGGCCTGTCTTCGCGTCAAGCATCCCTGGAAGCGGAACCGATCAGGATTGCCGTCGCCAATGCCTTCAGCGGACCCAATGCGCCTTCCGGCATCGCCATGCTGCGCGGCGCGCAACTGCTGGCCGACAAAATCAACGCTGAAGGCGGTATCCACGGCCATCCCCTCGTTCTCCAACCATTCGACGATCGGCGCAACACGGAACAAGCCGAGAAAGTCGCAGAACAGATCGGCACCAACAAGGATATCGTCGCCGTGATCGGCCACGGTTCCAGCACCGCCTCCCGCGCCGCCGGCAATCTATACCGACTGTACAAGGTACCCGCCGTCACGCCGACCTCGACCAACCCTAATGTGACCTTGTTCAACCCTTGGTACTTCCGGGTCATTTTCAACGATGACCTGCAAGCGAACATCCTCGCCCACTACATCAGATCGGTGTTGAATGATTCCTCCGTGGCCGTGGTGCATTTGGAGGATCTCTACGCCACCACCTTGAATCGGACTTTCACACTGACGGCGGATGCCATTGGGCTGCGCATCCGCCACCAGATTGCGCTGCCCAGCCAACCCAGTCCGGAAGACATCGAGACGGCGGCGACGCTGCTGGCGGCGGACGGCAAGACCCAAGCCATCCTGCTGATCCTGCGCCCGCCGCAAGCCAAGCCTCTGGTGCAGGCGCTGCGCAAGCGTGGCGTCAAAGCCCAGTTGCTCGGCACCGATTCGCTGGCGCTGGCCGGCTTTGCCGCCGAGCAGGATGAAGCGCCGATGGCCGACCTGGACCCTCCCCCGCATTTCACCGACGGCATGTACATCGCCGCGCCGTTCATCCCGGACACGGCGACGGCGGCGGCCCGACAGTTTCTCGACGATTACGCGGCAATCTACCGGGAAGATCCGATCTGGAGCGCCATTTACGCCTACGACAGCGCGCTGGCTATCGCCGAAGCCCTGCGACGCTTGCCCAGCGTCGATTTGGGCGATGTGCCCGGCCTGCGCAACGCCGTGCGCGAGCAACTCGCGGCCATGAATACCCCGGCGCGTGCCGTGTCGAGTCTGATGGGGCCGCTGTATTTCGATGCGGAGGGCGATGCGATCCGGCCCATCTACATCGCTCGCGCCAAAGACGGGCACATCACCCCCGCCACCCGGCAGTTGCGACTGGTCAAAGACCCGGAGTTGATCAGCACCTTGCGGGCACAGGGCGAGAACATCATCGATCTAGGCAACAGCTTGTTGCAGATCGTCCAGGTGGTCTACACCGGCATCCATTTGAACAAGCTGCACACGATCGACGAAAAAGCACGCACCTTTCAAACCGATTTCGATTTGTGGTTCCGCTTTAGCGGCGAATTGGATACCGAGAACATTGTGTTTCCCAATGCCGTCACCCCCATTCGGCTGGCAAAACCCCTTGTCGCTCGGGAGCTGCTGGGGGAACAGTATTGCGCGTTCCGGATACAGGGCACCTTCCGTTACACCACCACGCACCGCAATCTGATCGACGGCAACGAAGATTTCATGATCCAGTTCCGCCATGCCCACCTCGACCACAGCCGGCTGGTGTTCGTGACCGACAGTCGGAACATGGGCTTGAGCGAGGGCCGCAGCGGTTGGGGCCGAATCCTGCGGGCGGAACAGGTGTTGGCGGCGGATTCGGGCTGGGTGATCAGGGACGCGACCGTGTATCAGGAAATCCATAACCGCAGCACCCTCGGCGATCCTTTGTTTCCGATGATCGCGCTGCCGTATTCCTATTTTTACGCCAACATTCAGGGGCACCATGGCGAAGTTTCCCTGCAGCGCCAGCTTGCCCGATTCTTACCGGATCGTTTCAGTTGGCCATGGTTCTTCTTTTTCGGCGCGCTGTTCCTGGTCACCTGGACACCTTGGCTGCAACACCGCTACCCGGTGCCGATGGCCTTGGTGCGCCTGGTGGCCAGCGCCTGCCTGCTGTATTTGCTGGAAAACCTGTTCAACGCGCTGTATGCCGAACGGCTGGAACTCTACCAACTCGAATTGATGCTGCTGTTCTTCAAGAGTCTGTGGTGGCTGCTGCCAGCGCTGTTCGTGGTGGCCCTGTTGCCACCGCTGGTCTGGCGTCCCATCGAGCGGCGAACCCGCTATCCGGTGCCGAACGTCGCTCGAACCTTCGTCAATTTGGTGGTGTTCGGTATTGCCGGCGTGTGTATTCTGGCGTTCGTGTTCGAGCGGCCATTGACCACGATCTTGGCGGCTTCCGGGTTATTGACGCTGATTCTGGGTATTGCCCTGCAGAATCTGATTCTCGATGCATTCAGCGGTCTGGTGTTGAATCTGGAGCAACCCTTCGCCTTGTCGCAATGGATCGGCATCGCTACTCGCTGGCACGGTCGCCAGTTCGGCCGGGTCGAGGAACTGAACTGGCGTACCACCCGTCTCTGGACGCGAGACAATAACCTGGTGGTCATCCCCAACAGCATCATCAGCAATGCGGCGATCACCAATTATTCCCGCCCCACCTATCCCA
Source organism: Candidatus Competibacter sp. (assembly GCA_035447285.1). Classification (GTDB taxonomy): domain Bacteria; phylum Pseudomonadota; class Gammaproteobacteria; order Competibacterales; family Competibacteraceae; genus Competibacter. Next base: position 217 of record DAOTGT010000064.1, on the reverse strand, counting down.
GCCGGATGGAAATTCCGGTGGTGCTGGAGTTTTCCGTGCCGGTCGAACGTGCCCAGCAAGTGTTGGAGGAAAGCGCCCGCCAAGCCGTGATGACCGGGGCGGTGCTGGGAGAACAGCCGATTCGGATCGTGGTCGATACGCTGGAAAGTTATGGGGTCCGCTATAAGATTCAGGTGTACCATCATCCCGAGATCGTTTCGCCGGAGGTGGTCAAGAC
>DAOTGT010000063.1:13319-17612 GCA_035447285.1 Candidatus Competibacter sp. | reverse complement strand
CCAACACGATGGTGCTATACTCCACCGCTTTGCTGGAACCGGTCAGTCCGGACAAGCCATCCGATGCGGCATATCCGCTTCACATTGTAGACGAGTAGCAGCATGGCAGAGAATCGATATCTCCTGAACACGCAATTGGCGCAGATGCTCAAGGGCGGGGTCATCATGGACGTGGTTGACGTGGAACAGGCCCAGATCGCTCAAGAGGCGGGCGCGGTGTCGGTCATGGCCCTGGAGCGGGTGCCGGCCGACATCCGCAAGCAAGGTGGGGTGGCGCGCATGTCCGACCCCGGTTTGATCAAGGCGATCAAGGCAGCCGTCACCATCCCGGTCATGGCCAAGGCGCGCATCGGCCATTTTGTGGAAGCGCAGATCCTGCAAGCGCTCAAGATCGATTATATCGACGAGAGCGAGGTGCTGACGCCGGCCGACGAAGAGTGTCATATCGACAAAACTCGGTTCGAGATCCCCTTCGTTTGCGGTGCCCGCAATCTGGGCGAGGCGCTGCGACGAATCGCCGAGGGCGCGGCCATGATCCGCACCAAGGGCGAGGCCGGTACCGGCAACGTGGTGGAGGCGGTGCGCCACATGCGCGCCATGAACCGGGAGATTCGCCAGTTGGTCGGCATCCCGGCCGAGGAAATCATGGGTTTTGCCAAGGCCAACGGTCTGCCCCACCAACTGGCGCTGGAGGTCAGGACACTGGGTCGGTTGCCGGTGGTCAACTTTGCGGCCGGCGGCATCGCCACCCCCGCCGACGCGGCCTTGATGATGCAATTGGGCTGCGACGGAGTGTTCGTCGGTTCCGGCATTTTCAAGTCGAGCGATCCGGTGCGCCGAGCCCGCGCCATCGTCAAGGCCACCGCCTATTTCAACGATCCCGAGAAACTGCTGGAGGTTTCGATGGATTTGGGCGAGCCGATGCCGGGGCTGGATGTGACCAACATGCCGGGTGAGGAACGGTTGGCGGGACGAGGCTGGTAATGCCCGCGACCGCCGATTCCGGCCCGGTCGGCGTGCTCGACCTGCAGGGCGGAGTTCAAGAACACCTTGATCACCTGCGGCGGCTCGGCGTGTCCGGCCGGCCGGTCAAGCGCGCCGCTGAACTGGAAGGTCTGGCGGGCTTGATCATCCCCGGTGGCGAAAGCACCTGCCTGTCGCGCTTGCTGACGATTTTCGATTTGCGGGAACCGATCGAACAGGCGTATCGGGGCGGTTTGAAGCTGTGGGGTACCTGCGCCGGGGCGATCTTGCTGGCTCGGGAGAACCTCGGCGAAACGCCGTATTTCGGCCTGATCGACATCGCGGTCAGTCGCAACGCCTTCGGCAGTCAGCTCGAAAGCTTCAACCGCGCGACGCTGGTGCCGGCGGTGGCTCGCGAGCCGGTGCCGCTGACCTTTATCCGCGCGCCGAAAATCGTGCGGGCCGGGTCCGGCGTGCGGGTGTTGCTGCAACTGGACGACTACATCGCGGCGGCGGAGGACGAGCGGATTCTGGTCACCGTATTCCACCCGGAACTGACCCCGAGCCTGGCGTTTCACCGCTACTTCGCCCGCAAGTGCGGCCTGAATCCGACCGGGACGGACGATGCCGGTCTCGATCCCGATTGGACGCCGCTGAGCTGGACCCGCTTCAGTTCCCACGCCTGAACATCGATCGATGTCTCGACGCTGGCCGGGGCACGCGCTCGTTTTTCCTCCAAGCGGAAGGGCTGACTCAGGCCGGAACGTCATGGCCGAATGTCAATCGGCGTGCCGTCCGGAATCGCCTGCCAGAGTTCCTCGATTTCGTTGTTGGTGACGGCGATGCAGCCCGCCGTCCAATCCCGCAGTCGATGCAGTGGTCCCATCGAGCCCATGCCGTTGGGCAAACCGTGAATCATGATGTTGCCGCCGGCCGAGCGTTTCTGCTTGGCGGCGAAAGCGGCTTCCTGGGGACCGGGATAGGAGATGTGCAAGGCGCGGTGGTACGAACTGTTCCGCTTGCGGAAATCGATGACGTAGCGACCTTCGGGCGTTTTGTTGTCGCCCTCGAACTGCTTGGCCCCCACCGGTTGGCGGCCCAGGGCGATTTCATAGCTCTTGATCGGCCGGTTGTTGCGAAACAGCGTCAGGCGGCGGGCGTTTTTCTCCACCAGTACCCGGTCGGCGATGCGGCTTGAAAGGCGTGACGGAGGTTGAGGCGACAGCATCGCGTGTTTTTCCACCGGCACGGTCTGCTCGGGGGTCGGGGTCGGGGTTGAAGGTTGCGCGACCGGCGGAATCGATTGGTCCGTCGGCGATTGGTCGGTCGGTGAACCGGGCGGCGATGGGCGCAAGAAGCGGTAAACCATGATCGCGCCGTTGATCGTGGCGAGAACCAGAGTGATGGATAACAGAATCCGAAATTTCATGATGAAAGCCGTCGATCTGAACAAGGGCGGATTGGATGCCCGATGGCGTGAACCATAGGGTAACCAGTCAGCCCGGCTACGGGCAACGAGGATTTGAGGTGTGATTTATATCATCTTATTCGTGGACAATAACCCATCAACGATTTCCGATTGAAATAGTCCGAAACTGGCTACACTTGGAAGCCCAATCAAAATCATGGCAATTCCCGGCGGCGGACACACGACAATGGCGGCGCAATCGAAAGACTTAAAGCAATCTTCAGTGGGTGAGGTGTATCTGGTGGGCGCCGGCCCTGGCGATCCCGAGCTGTTGACGCTCAAGGCGCTTCGTTTGATGAGGCAAGCCGACGTCGCGGTGTATGACCGGTTGGTGGCTCCGGCCGTTCTGGATCTGCTGGAGCCATGCGTCGAGCGGATTTTTGTCGGCAAGGAACCGGACCATCACACGCTGCCGCAGGATAATATCAATCGCTTACTGGTGGATCTGGCCTTGCGAGGTCAACGGGTGCTGCGGCTGAAAGGTGGAGACCCATTCATCTTCGGTCGTGGCGGCGAAGAAATTCAGACTCTGATGGCATCCGGTATCCCGTTTCAGGTGGTGCCGGGCGTAACCGCCGCCGCCGGTTGCGCCGCCTACGCTGGCATTCCACTGACCCATCGCGATTATGCCCAAGCATGTGTGTTCGTGACCGGCCATCTCAAGGACGGCACCCTGGATCTGAACTGGCCGGTACTGGCGCAGCCTCGGCAGACGGTGGTGTTCTACATGGGTCTCAAAAGCATTGGCCACATTTGTGTCCAGTTGCGCGAACACGGCATGGCCGACGACATGCCGGCGGCGCTGGTGGCACAAGGCACCACGCCGGAACAACGAGTCTTTTGCGCCACGCTGGTCACCCTGCCTACCATGATCCAGCAGGCCGACATTCACTCGCCGGCGCTGTTGATCGTCGGCGAGGTTGTGAAACTGCATACTCAACTGACGTGGTTTCAGCCCGCCTCGGCGTGACTTGTCCAGCGCGACGACGGCACGACGCTATTTGGTCAGCGTCTCTTGAACACCCCTTTCGACGACGGCGAGATGCCCACCGGGCTTGGATTGAAGGGCGGGTTGGGTTTGGCCAGCGGTCGGTTCGGGTGCGGCGCCGGTTCGGGGGGCGGCGGCTGGCGGCAATCGGGTCCCGATTGGCAAGGCCAGGGTCGCGGTGGCTTGGGTGGATAAGGAGGATAGGGCGGGTAGGGCGATGGATAAGGATAGGAGGGGTAGTAGGGCGGCGGATAGCCGATGACGGTGCTGTTGTCGTCGCTTTGCTGCTGTTGCTCCAGTTGTTGGTTGAGCAAGCTATTTTTTAGTTGCTGATTTTTCAGCTCCAGGTTACGGAGCGCCTGCTCTTGGCGTGCTTTTTCCGCAGCCTCGCGTTCGCTGGCCATTTGCTCGGACAAGGCGTTGATGCGCGCGATCTCGGCGGTGGAATCATCGGCGCCGATAGGGTCCGCTGGCGATGGTGGCGGGATGTCGAGGGTCTGCACCCGTTCCGCATTTTCCGGCTTTCTCTCGCCATAGTGGACCCCCCCGCTGGCGTCGGTCCACTTGTAAACCTGTTGTTGGGCGGGCGCGATGACGGGCGAGGTCAGCCAAACGATCATGCCCGACGCAAGGGCAAGCAGTATGCGGTTCATAAGTCGGCTCCGATACGGTTAAGCGCTCCTGTGCGCAGGCCAAGGATCCGATTCGACGGGTTTGATGGGGTGGTCGGAGCAGCGGGTTACCGCCCGTGGTCCGCATGGTGGGGTTGCACGGGAATTGCTAGAATTCCCGGCCCATATCAATCACGAACCAAGGGAGCGCTTTTGGACATCCTGTTGATTCTCAAGGCCCTGATTCTGGGGCTGGTGGAGGC
>DAOTGT010000063.1:5410-13219 GCA_035447285.1 Candidatus Competibacter sp. | reverse complement strand
CGCTTTTGGACATCCTGTTGATTCTCAAGGCCCTGATTCTGGGGCTGGTGGAGGCCGCCTCGGAATTTCTGCCGATTTCCAGCACTGGCCACCTAATCATTGTAGGGGATTTTCTGGACTTCACCGGGCCGCAAGCCGAGACCTTCGAGATTTTCATCCAGCTTGGCGCGATCCTGGCGGTGGTATGGATCTATCGGACCCGTCTGCTCGACGTTGCCACGCATCTAGATCGGGACCCCAGCGCGCGGAGGTTGGTGCTGAATTTGATTGTCGCCTTCATCCCGGCGGCGGTTTTCGGCCTACTACTCCATAAGGCCATTACTCATTACCTGTTCAACCCGGTCACCGTGGCGGCGGCCTTGGTGGTGGGAGGCATCGTCATTCTGCTGGTTGAGCGCTACGCCCGCGCGGACCGGGTACAACGGATCGATCAGATGAGCGGGAAGGATGCGCTGCTGGTGGGAATCGCGCAATGTTTGGCGCTGTTTCCAGGGGTTTCCCGTTCCGGCGCGACCATCATGGGGGGGATGCTGGGCGGGTTGTCACGCTTCGCGGCGACCGAGTTTTCCTTTTTCCTGGCGATTCCGACCATGTTCGCCGCGACGTTTTACAGCTTGTACAAAGAGTGGGGCCGTCTGACGATGGCGGATGTGCCGATATTCGCGGTTGGATTCGTGGCGGCGTTTCTGGGTGGATTAGTGGTGGTGCGCTTTCTGCTGGCCTATGTGGGCCGGCACAGCTTTGTCCCTTTCGCCTGGTACCGGATCGTGTTTGGTGGCCTGTTGCTGGTGTATTTTCACTATCATCCCTGGGTCGGGAGTTGAGCTATTTTGCCAGCGGCGTAGCTATTCGCCGAGCCGGTTGAGTGACCGCAAGCCCCCCGCCAATCGTCCGGCGGAGGATTTTGCGAAGCCGGTGAGCTCAGGCGGGCGTTTCGGCCGGTTCCAGCCGCTTGCGGAACGCCGCGTAATACAGCACCGGGATGAAGATCAGCGTCAGCAGGGTGGATACCATGATGCCGAAGATCAGTGAGATCGCCAGCCCCCGGAAGATCGGATCGTCGAGGATGAACAATGCCCCCAGCATGGCCGCCAGCGCCGTCAAGATGATCGGTTTGGCCCGCACCGCGCTGGAGCGGATCACCGCCTCCTCGAACGGTGTCCCGCTGGCGACTTCCAGGTTGATGAAATCCACCAGCAAGATCGAGTTGCGGACGATGATGCCCGCCAGCGCGATCATGCCGATCATCGATGTGGCGGTGAACTGGGCGTGCAACAGGGCGTGGCCCGGCATCACGCCGATGATGGTCAGCGGGATCGGGGCCATGATGATCAGCGGCACCAGGTAAGAGCGGAACTCCGCCACCACCAGCAGGTAAATCAGGATCATCCCCACGGCGTAGGCGATGCCCATGTCGCGGAAGGTCTCGTAGGTGATCTGCCACTCGCCATCCCATTTCAGGCTGTAACTGTAGGGATTGTCCGGCTGGCGAATGAAGAACTGCTCCAGCGGTTCGCCGCCAATCGCTTGCTCGCGTAGATGGGCGAAGATTTCGAACATACCGTACAGCGGGCTGTCGAGCGTGCCGGCCATGTCGCCGAACACGAACACCACCGGCAGCAGATCCTTGTGGTAGATGGCGTTTTCACGCTGGGTCCGTTCGACGTCGACGATCTCCGATAGCGGCACCAGCTGGCCGCCCTGAGCGCGGGTTTTCAAATCCAGCACGGTCGCCATGCCGGCCTTGTCGGCGACCGGTAGTTCCAGCCGCAGCGGGATCGGGTACTTGGCGGTGCTGGAGTGCAGGTAGCTGATATCCTCGCCGCGCAGCGCGGTGTTGAGATCGGTGGCGACCGCCTGCTGCGATACCCCGAGCAGGGCCGCCTTCGCCCGGTCCACATGCGCGATCAGCCGTTCGGTGGGCGCCTCGACCGTATCGTCCACGTCGATGATGTCCGGCGTGGCGCTGAAGATCCGCCGCACTTCCTGGGCGGCCCGAATCTGGCCGGGATAGTTCAGGCCGTAGACCTCGGCCACCAAGGGCGACATGACCGGTGGACCGGGCGGCACCTCGACCACCTTGACGTTGGCGTCGTAGCGCTTGCCGATTTCCTGCAAGGGACCGCGCACGCTCAGCGCGATGTCGTGGCTCTTGCGATGACGGTGTTTCTTGTCGACCAGGTTGACCTGGATGTCGCCGACGTTGGCGCCGGCGCGCAGGTAATACTGCCGGACCAGACCATTGAAATTGATCGGCGCGGCGGTGCCGGCGTAGATCTGATAGTCGGTGACTTCTTCGACCGTGCCGAGGTAGCGGCCCAGCTCGCCCAGCACCCGGGCAGTCTGTTCCAGCGTCGTCCCTTCCGGCATATCCACGACCACCTGAAACTCCGACTTGTTGTCGAAGGGCAGCATCTTCAGCACGACCAGTTGGAAATAAGCCAAGCTGACCGAACCGCCGATCAGCAGCAGTACGCCGACGCCCAGCACCCAGCGCAGCGGCTTGCCGCGTCGCCCCCGCAGGAAAGGGCCGACCACGCGGCGAAACAGTCGATGCGAAAAATCTTCTCGACCTTCCTCGCTGGCGGTTGCATGGTTCTCGCCCGCATGTGGCGGCGAGGCCAAGGCCGCGCGTTTTTCCACCACCCGTCGCAGCACCTTGTAAGTCAGCCACGGCGTGAACACGAACGCCACCGCCAGCGAGATCAGCATGCCCATGCTGGAGTTGATCGGGATCGGACTCATGTACGGTCCCATCAGCCCGGAGACGAAGGCCATCGGCAGCAAGGCGGCGATCACGGTAAAGGTGGCCAGGATGGTCGGGCCACCGACCTCGTCCACCGCCAGCGGAATCGCCTCGACCAGCTTGCGCCCGCCCAGATGGATGTGGCGATGGATGTTTTCCACCACCACGATGGCGTCGTCCACCAGAATACCGATGGAAAAGATCAGAGCGAACAAAGACACCCGGTTGAGGGTGAAGCCCCAGGCCCAGGACGCGAACAGCGTGATCGCCAAGGTTAGGATCACCGCCGTGCCGACGATGAAGGCCTCGCGCCAACCCAGCGCGATCAACACCAACACGATGACCAGACTGGTGGCGAAGATCAGTTTGTGGATCAGGGTCATCGCCTTGTCGTTGGCAGTGACGCCGTAGTTTCGTGTGACGGTGAGATTGACGCCCTCGGGAATGAAGGTGCCCTTGAGTTGCTCGACGCGTTCCAACAGTTGGTCGGCAACCTGGACCGCGTTCTCGCCGGGCTTCTTGGCGATGGCCAGGGTGACGGCCGGGAACTCGCCCTGACTGGCAATGCCCTTTTCCGCCGCCGCTGGACCCGTACCCAACCAGACGTAGCGCTCCGGCGAATCCGGCCCCAGTTCGACCTGGGCGACATCGGCCAGATACACTGGCGTGCCTTTGTGCAGCCCCGCCACCAGACTGCCGATTTCCCGGGGGTCCACCAGGAAACTGCCGGCCTGCACCGGAATTTCGCGATTGTCGCCGACCAGGAAGCCAGCGTCGGCCGAGGCGTTGGTGGCTTGCAACGACCGGCGCAAGTCGGCCAACGACAACCCGTAGCCGGACAGTTTGGCGGGGTCGAACAGCACCCGCACCACCCGATCCGGCGCGCCGATGGTGTACAGGTCGCGAGTGCCGGCAACGCGCTTCAACTCGGTTTCCAGGGTATGCGCCACCCGGCTCAGATCGTCGGCGCTACGCTGCGGGTCTTCGGTCCACAGCGTCAGTGCGACGATCGGCACGTCGTCGATGCCCTTGGGTTTGACGATGGGTTGGCCGACCCCAAGGTTGGTCGGCAGCCAATCGAGATTGGAGTAGAGCTTGTTGTACAGGCGGACGATGGCGTCGGTGCGCGGCTGGCCGACCAGGAATTGCACGGTCAGCACCGCCATGCCGGGTCGCGACACCGAATACACATGTTCGACACCCTCGATTTCCGAGAGCATCTGCTCGGCCGGGCTGCTGACCAGTCGCTCCACCTCGCGGGCGGTGGCGCCGGGGAAAGGGATGAACACATTGGCGAAGGTCACGTTGATCTGCGGTTCTTCCTCGCGCGGGGTGACCAGCACCGCGAACACGCCCATCAACAGCCCCACCAGCGCCAGCAGCGGGGTGATTTCGCTGAGCAGGAATTTTTTCGCGATCGTCCCGGCCAGGCCGAGACGCGGTTCGGCGGCGGCGCTCATCCTACTTCTCCGCCGTGCGCTGTAATTGTTCCTTCAGGTAAACGCCGGCTCGGATCGGGTCCAGCGCCACTTGTTCGCCCGGCTCCAACCCGGCCAGGATTTCGACCACGTCGCCCTCGGTCCGGCCAGGCCGAACCTGTCGCAGGGTGACGCGACCGTCCTTGACCACGTAGATACCGCTGACTTCGCCGCGCTGCGCCAATGCCTGCTTCGGCACCGTCAATCGGCTGTCCTCGCCGACTCGGAAAGCAACCTTGACGAACATGCCCGGATAGAGGCCCTCGGTCTTGGGCGGCAGGTAGACTCGTATCTTGAACACGTTGCTCTGCGGATCGGCATAGGGGAAAAAGATCAGCTTTGCGGCGGCGATGCTGTTTTTGTTATCCGGTGGCAGCAAGACCCGCGCCTGGCTGTGTTTGCGCACCGGCACGATCAAGCGTTGGGGGATATCGGCCACCACCCGTAGTTCATCGAGCGAGAAGCCGGTTAACAGCGCCTTGCCAGGCTGGACGGCTTCGCCCCGCTGCACATGGCGCTCCAGGACGATGCCGCTGTAGGGGGCGTTGATGGTGGTGTAGCCCAGCGATTCCTTTGCCTGGGCGACGCCGGCCTGAGCGGCGTCGAGCCGGGCCTTGGCGGCATTGAATCCGGCGGTGGCGGAGTCCATCTGCGCCCTGGATACCAGTTGCCGTTGGTAGATGTCCTTGATCCGTTTGTACTCGGCCTCGGCCTCGATATGGCGGGCCTGGGCTTCGCGCAAGCTGGCCTGGGCTTGCTCCAGTCCGGCGCGCTGCTCGATGTTGCGGATACGGACGATGGGGGTACCCGCCGGGACGAAATCGTTGACATCCACCATGATGTCTTCGACCTGACCGGCGGTTTGGGCGGAGACGGTGCTTTGGTTGACCGCCTCGACCACGCCGTCGAGCACTTGCTCGTCGGGCAGGGTTTGCCGTTGGACCTCGGCGACCGGAAACGGCGGTTCGGCGGCGAGAAGCGCCGGCGCGGCGGTCAACAGGCAGCAGAGCAGCAGCGGACGTGTCGGTATGGGCATGGAATTCTCCCTTTGACCTGAGCGGGTATAAGGTCTTTATATATTAGCAATATCTAATATTTCAAGGCGAAAAACAAATGAATCGGAAAAATCCATGAATCGATGTCGCCGAGCGGTTTATTCCACCAGCAGCGCCGGCACCAGCAGCGCGACGGTTTCAGTCAATTCGCAGGCAGCCCCAAGGGTGTCGCCGGTGGTGCCGCCCAGTCGGTTCAGCAACCAGAGGCGCATGCCGACAAAACCGCCGGCCAGCACCCCGAGCAGTACGCCACCCTGCCAGTCGAGCAGTCCAACCGTGGCGAGGGCAACCAGCAAAACCAGCATGGCGCAGTTCAGTCGCGGCAGATAGTCGGCGTAGGCCGCGCCCAGTCCTTCAGGCCGCACATAGGGCGTGGTGACCAGGAGTAGCACGATGACGGAACGGCCCAGCACCGGAGCCAGCAACAGCACGGTGCGGGCATCTCCGGCCAGCAGCACTTGCAGGGCGGCAAACTTGGTCAGCAGCACCAGTACGATGATGACCACCGCCATCGGGCCGCTGCGCGGGTCTTTCATGATAGCCAGAGTCCGGTCGCGATCGCCGTGACCGCCGATCCAGGCATCGGCGGTGTCGGCCAGCCCATCCAGGTGCAAGCCACCGGTCAGCAGGACCCAAACCGCTAGCACCAGGGCCGCCAGCACACCGGGGTCGATCAGCCAGAGCATGGTGTGCAGTCCGGCCAGCAGCGTGCCGATGAGCAGCCCCACCACCGGGAAGAACAGCACCGACAACCCCAGTTCCTCGGGGCGAGGCGGGGTGGCGGGCGACGGGACCGGCAAGCGGGTCAGCAATTGCAGGGCCAGGGCGAAGGCGCGGAGGATCATGTCACCCGGCCGTTGTGAAACACCAGGCGGGGATCGGCCTCCGGGTCGTGAAACCAGTGTACCCGGCTGAGCGCCGCGAAAGGCACTTCGAAGCGCCACAGGCGCCGCAAGGGCATGTCCAGAATCCGGCGCAGCACCATGCGGATGGTGCCGCCGTGAGCGACCAGCAACACATGTTGGCCACGGTGGCGTTCCAGCAGCGTCGCCCAGGCCTGGCCGACCCGTCGGTCGAAGTCGGCGACGGGCTCGCTTTCGGGGATCGGGTGGGCGATGGGGTCGCGCCAGAATTGCGCCAGCGCCAGCGGGTCGCTGGCGTGGACTTCGGCGACGCCGCGGCCTTCCCAGACACCGAAGCGGATCTCGCTGAATCCCTGAACGATCTCCAGAGGTCGACCCAATTGCTGGGCCAGCTCACGGGCGAAGGCGGCGCATCGGGTCAGCGGCGAGCTGACAATCGTTTGCCAGTCGCGAAAGTCCCCGACCGCCGCGCGCATCTGTTGCCATCCCAGCGGGCTGAGGGGATCGTCCAGCGCGCCGCGAAATTTTTTGCCGCCCGCCGGTTCACCGTGCCGTAGCAGATCGACGGTGGTGAAGTCGTTCATGACTGCGAGACTCCGGCTTCGGCGAAGGTGGCCATGCGGGCGTGCAGAGCGGCGGCGGCGCGCAGGATCGGCATCGCCACCGCCGCGCCGCTGCCCTCGCCCAGGCGCATGTCCAGGTCGAGCAGCGGTTGCGCGTCCAGCGCGTCCAGCAGTCGGCGATGGCCGGGTTCGGCGGAACGGTGAGCGTAGAATAGCCAGGCCGCCAGATCCGGCTGGTGCCGGGTTGCGACCAGCGCGGCGGTAGTGGCGATGAAGCCGTCCACCAGCGCCGGAACCCCGAGTTGGGCGCAGCGCAGGTAGGCGCCCGCCAACGCGGCGATTTCGAAACCGCCCAGCCGTTGCAGGGCCGCGAGCGGCCGGTCGGCGCGGTGTCGGGCTAGTCCTCGTTCGATGGTCAGAGCCTTGCGGGCGACGCCGGCGGCGTCCAGGCCGGTGCCGGGACCGGCCAGTTGCGCGGCCGGCAGACCGAGCAGGGAGCAGGCGACGGCGGCGGCACTGGTGGTGTTGCCGATGCCCATCTCGCCGCCGATGAACAGCCTCGCTCCGCCGATCGAGGCGCGCTCGGCGGCTTCGCGGCCCGCCGTCAGCGCGTCGTGCAACTGTTCGATACTCATGGCGGGTTCGTGAACGAAATTGGCGGTGCCGGCGGCGATCCGGGCATCCAGCACGCCCGGCAGATCGCCCAGCGCCTGCACGGTGCCGACGTTGACCACTTCCAGCCGGGCGTTCCATTCCTGGGCCAGCACGCTGATCGCGGCGCCGCCGCGAGCAAAGTTGCGCACCATTTCGGCGGTGACGACCTGCGGAAAGGCCGATACGCCTTCGGCGACGATGCCGTGGTCGGCGGCGAACACGCTGATCCAGACCTGATCCAGCCGCGGCTGTTGGGTGCCTTGCATCGCGGCCAGGGTCGCGCCGAGCCGTTCCAGTCGACCCAGCGAGCCGGGTGGCTTGGTCAGTTGCGCCTGCCGCTCGTGGGCGGCCGCCAGCGTGGCGGCGTCGGGGCCGGGAATCGGGTCGTCAAACCAGGGATGGCTCATGCGGGACAGTCCTTGAGGGTAAGAGGCAGGCCGGCCACCACGA
>DAOTGT010000063.1:0-5310 GCA_035447285.1 Candidatus Competibacter sp. | reverse complement strand
TCAGGGCGGTCGGCGATTTTGGAGCAGGCGCTGAGCGACGCCGGCTACCGGATTGCCATCCGCATCGTCAGTACTGACCGGTTGCTACAGCAAGTGCGGGATATCAAACCCGATGTCATTCTGATCGATATCGACCTTCCCGATCGCGATACCCTGGAACAGTTGCGCGATGTCGGGCGGAACCAGCCCAAACCCATCGTGATGTTCGCTGAACGCAGCGACCCCGAAACCACCGCCGCTGCCTTACGGGCGGGGGTTAGCGCCTACGTGGTTGACGACCTGAACCCGCGTCGCCTCAAACCCATCATGGATGTCGCCATCGCCCGGTTCCGTGAGTATCAGGCGCTGCGTCGGGAGCTGGAAGAAACCCGTAACCAACTTGCTGATCGAAAAATCGTCGAAAAAGCAAAGGGCTTGCTGATGAAGCAGCGCAATCTGAGCGAACAAGAAGCTTACCAGTCCTTGCGCAAGCTGGCGATGGATCGCAATCAGCGCGTGGGAGAAGTAGCGCGTACCGTGGTTTCCTTACTGGAGATGTTGAGTTGAGCCGATGGTCTCTACTCAATGTGGTGCAGGCTGACGATGCCACGCGCCACGATAGGGCAACATTTACCGGCACGAGTAGTACGATATGCTTATGTTTTTTCATAAAAATGATTTATATCAGGTGCTTAAAATAAGTTGGCGCGTATAATGCTTTAGAAATATCGGCAACTTTCCCCAATGGTGGGGCAAGTTACGCGGCTAACGGCGGTCGCGCATCGGACAAAGGCGTCCACACCTCAGTATTTCATACGAGGCGTGGACGCTTTTTTTATTGGCCACAAAATGGGTGCACGACATGAAAAACACCAATGCGACGAATAATCCGGTCCAGACTCCCGATTTGTCTCGGCGTAAATTCCTCAAAACCGGTGGGCTCGCGTTTGGCGGAGCCACCTTGCTGAGCGGGACGCCACCTTGGTTGCGAACGGGCGCTTGGGCCGGCGAAGGCGGCGGTTTGGAGAAAACCAAACTCACTCTGGGGTTTATCCCACTTACCGACTGCGCGCCGTTGGTGGTGGCGGCGGAGAAGGGCTATTTCAAGAAATACGGTCTGGACGTGGCGCTTTCCAAGGAGGCGTCCTGGGCCAACATCCGTGACAAGGTCGCCATCGGCGAACTGGATGGCGCGCACATGCTGGCGGGCATGCCCATTGCGGCCAGTCTTGGCGTCGGCGCCTTGCCCAAGGCCACGATCACCGCGTTTTCCATGGATCTCAATGGTAACGCCATCACCGTTTCCAATGACTTGTACGAACGGATGGTGAAAGCCGATCCCGAGGCGATGAAGGAGCGTCCCCTCAGCGCCCGTGCCCTAAAAAAGGTCATCGATGCCGACAAAGCCGCCGGTAAGGAAGCGATGACCTTCGCCATGGTGTTTCCCGTTTCCACCCACAATTACGAAATCCGCTACTGGATGGGTTCGGCCGGCATCGACCCGGATCAGGATGTACGCCTGATCGTCATCCCGCCACCGCAGATGGTTGCCAATCTCAAGGCCGGCAACATTGTCGGTTACTGCGTGGGCGAGCCGTGGAACGAGCGCGCGGTGGAAGCCGGCATCGGTCGCACCCTGATCACCAATTACGAGATCTGGAACAACAATCCGGAAAAGGTGTTCGGCGTCAACCTGGAATGGCACGAGAAAAACCCACGCACCCATCAGGCTTTGATCATGGCCTTGCTGGAAGCGACCCAGTGGATGGATCAGCCGGAAAATCGCATGGAGGTGGTGGGTCTGATTGCCCAGAAGTCCTACGTCAACGCACCGGACGAGGTGGTGAAGATGTCGATGACTGGCACCTTCAAATACGCCAAGGACGAAGAACCACGTCCGCTACCGGATTTCAATGTGTTTTACCGCTATGCCGCCAATTTCCCTTGGCTATCGCACGCCGCCTGGTTCATTAGTCAGATGTACCGCTGGGGCCAACTGGAGCAGCCGGCCAATATCCTGCAAACCGCCGGTTCCATTTATCGCCCCGATCTGTACCGACAAGCGGCCAAGGCGCTAGGCGTGCCGTATCCCACCATCGATGTGAAAAAGGAAGGTATCAACGCGAAACCCTGGACACTCAAGGAAGCCACCAGTCCGATTGCCATGGGGCCGGATCACTTCTTCGACGGTGGGGTGTTCGATCCCGCGAAGTCAGGCGAGTACGTCACCGGTTTTTCCGTGAAAAATCTGAAGGTGACGCCAGAAGCATTGCTGAAAGCCAACTCCTGAATATGGAGAGGAAATGAGCATGAGCAAAGTCATTGCCTTAAGCACTGCGACCCGCATGGAACCTCAACGACTGGAAACATCTGCGCCAATGATCGTGCCCAACGAGCAAGTCGACGTGACTGCCGCCAATCTCGAACGACAACCGCCGGTCCCCATGGTAGAAACGGCTATTGTTCCAGTTTCGCGTACCCGGGCCCGAGTCGCGGCGGTTCTGCGCGCTGTCTTGTTACCCACCATCACCTTCCTTGTGGTGCTGGCGATCTGGATCTTCGTCAATGCCAAGATCACCAGCGATATTCCCACGCCCGCCGAAGCTTGGACCCGAGCGGTGGAGGTGCTCGGCAATCCGTTCTACGACGCCGGGCCGAACGACATGGGCATCGGTTGGCAGGTGTTGTATTCGCTGGGGCGAGTGATGGCCGGCTTCGCCTTGGCGGTTGTGGTGGGTATTCCGGTGGGCTTCCTGATGGGTGCCAGCCGGGCCATGCATCAAGCCTGCTACCCATTGGTGCAGATTCTGCGTCCGGTCAGTCCGCTGGCCTGGTTGCCTATCGGGCTGCTGATCTTTCAGGCCAAGGACCCTTCGGCGATCTTCGTGATCTTCATCACCAGTATCTGGCCAGTGATCGTGAACACGGCCGCTGGTGTGCAAGCAATTCCCCAGGATTATCTCAACGTGGCGCGGGTGCTGCGGCTCGGCAAACTGGAAGTCACCCGCCGTATCCTGATTCCCGCCACCCTGCCGCATATCCTGACCGGCATGCGGCTGTCACTGAGCGTGGCCTGGATGGTGATCGTGGCGGCGGAAATGCTCACCGGTGGCATCGGTATCGGTTTTTATGTCTGGGACGAGTGGAACAACCTCAACGTTGCTTCCATCATCGTTGCCATCGGCGTCATCGGCCTGGTGGGCATCTTGTTGGAAAGCGTGATGAATCTGGCGCAACACCACTTTGACTACAACCGTCGTTAATCGGGAGATTGCCATGAGCTACCTGAATATTTCCAATGTGGACGTGGTGTTTCCCATCGTCAACGGTACGTACATCGCCTTGCGCGAGGTCTCTCTCGAAGTCGAAAAAGGCGAATTCATCACCATCATCGGCCATTCCGGTTGTGGCAAGTCCACGGTGCTGAATGTGGTCGCCGGTTTGTTGCAAGCCACCCGTGGCGGCGTGCTGCTGGAGAATCGGGAAGTGAACAGTCCTGGTCCGGATCGTGCTGTGGTGTTCCAGAACCATTCGCTGTTGCCGTGGCTGACGGTCTACGAGAACGTGCGCATCGCGGTGGACAAAGTGTTCAGCAAGAACAAGACCAAGGCCGAGCGTCACGACTGGACCGTGCATAACCTGAAGCTGGTGCATATGGAGCACGCGCTGGATAAGCTGCCTGGCGCGATTTCCGGGGGCATGAAGCAGCGAGTCGGAATCGCCCGCGCCCTGGCGATGCAGCCGAAAGTGTTGTTGATGGATGAGCCGTTCGGTGCGCTCGATGCCCTGACCCGTGCCCATTTGCAGGAATCGGTGATGGAGATTCAGGCCACGCTCAATAACACCGTGTTGATGATCACTCACGATGTCGATGAAGCGGTGCTGTTGTCCGATCGCATTGTGATGATGACCAACGGTCCGGCGGCAACGGTGGGCGAAATTCTCCAGGTGGATTTGCCCCGTCCACGCAACCGGCTGGAACTGGCCGACGACTCGGCCTACAACCACTATCGCGCCGAAGTTCTGCGTTTCCTTTACGAACGGCAGCGTCGGCCAGCCGCAGCGTGAATGGGACCGTGAAGGAGAATGCAACGATGAAAGAACGTCTGGTTTTGGTAGGCAACGGCATGGCTGGGATGCGCACGGTGGAGGAGTTACTGGCGATCGCCCCGGACAAATTCGACATCACCGTGTTTGGCAGCGAGCCTCACGGCAACTACAACCGCATCATGCTGTCGCCGGTGTTGGCGGGCGAAAAGACCGTCGATCAGATCATGATCAACGACTTGTCCTGGTACGCGGAGAGAGGTATTCGCTTGCACGCCGGCCATGCCGTCGTCGACATTCACCGTGCCCGGCGCGAAGTCCGCGCCGCCGACGGTACGGTCGCGCCCTACGATCGGCTGTTGCTGGCGACCGGTTCCAATCCCTTCATCCTGCCGATTCCGGGCAACGATTTGCCGGGCGTCATCGGGTTCCGCGACATCAAGGATGTGGAAACCATGTTGGCGGCGGCGCGCACCGGCAAGAACGCGGTAGTGATCGGCGGCGGCCTGCTCGGTCTGGAGGCTGCCAACGGGCTGATGAAACAAGGGATGCAAGTCACTGTCGTCCATGTGCTCGACACCTTGATGGAACGGCAACTCGATCCGGTCGCGGCCGACATGCTGCGCGCGAACCTGGAAGAACGGGGATTGCGCTTCCTGATGGGCGCGCAAACCGCTGCCCTGCTCGGCGAAGAGCGGGTGCGCGCCGTGCGTTTCAAGGACGGTCTGGAAATTCCCACCGATCTGGTGGTGATGGCGGTCGGCATCCGACCCAACTTCGAGCTGGCCAAGCAGATAGGGATCTATTGCGAGCGCGGTATCGTCGTCAACGACACCATGCAGACTTACGATCCGAGGGTGTATGCGGTCGGCGAGTGCGTGCAGCATCGCGGCCAGTGCTACGGTTTGGTCGCGCCGCTGTGGGAGCAGGCCAAGGTCTGCGCCAACCATCTGGCGCGTTACGGTATCGGCCGCTATCAGGGATCGGTGACCAGCACCAAGCTCAAGGTCACCGGCATCGACCTGTTCTCCGCCGGCAGTTTCAACGGTGGGCCGGGCTGCGAGGAAATCGTGTTGCGCGACCCGGCGCGCGGCGTCTACAAGAAGCTGGTGGTCAAGGAAAACCGCGTGCAGGGCGCGGTGCTGTACGGCGATACCGTCGATGGCTCCTGGTATTTCCAGTTGCTGCGCGAAGGCACCGACATCGGCGCTTTCCGCGAAACCGTGCTATTCGGTCACGCCCACATGGCCGATTCGGGCCGGGACGGCTTCAGCGTGATGACGA
>DAOTGT010000062.1:9233-17675 GCA_035447285.1 Candidatus Competibacter sp. | reverse complement strand
AACCTACAACCAAGGGATTATGAGTCCCCTGCTCTGACCGTTGAGCTAAGGGCCCGTGATCGTGAAATTTTACCCGGCTTGCGGAGTGCCCGCCAGCGACTCAGTCCAGATCCAGAAAGCTGCGCAGTTGCTCCGAGCGGTTCGGGTGCCGCAGCTTACGCAGGGCCTTGGCTTCAATCTGGCGGATGCGCTCGCGGGTCACATCGAACTGTTTGCCGACTTCCTCCAAGGTGTGATCGGTCGGCATGTCGATGCCGAACCGCATCCGCAGCACCTTGGCTTCACGTGGGGTCAGCGTCGACAGCACTTCGCGAGTGGATTCGCGCAACCCTTCGACCGTGGCCGCCTCCACCGGCGACATAACCATGAGATCCTCGATGAAGTCGCCCAAGTGCGAATCTTCGTCGTCGCCGATCGGCGTTTCCATCGAAATCGGTTCCTTGGCGATTTTCAGTACCTTGCGCACTTTGTCCTCCGGCATCTCCATGCGCTTGGCCAGCTCCTCCGGGGTCGGCTCGCGGCCCATCTCTTGCAGCATCTGCCGGGAAATCCGGTTCAGCTTGTTGATGGTTTCGATCATATGCACCGGAATGCGGATGGTCCGGGCCTGATCGGCGATCGAGCGGGTGATCGCCTGCCGGATCCACCAGGTGGCATAGGTCGAAAACTTGTAGCCGCGCCGGTATTCGAACTTGTCCACCGCCTTCATCAACCCGATGTTGCCTTCCTGGATCAAATCCAGGAACTGCAAACCACGGTTGGTGTACTTCTTGGCAATGGAAATCACCAGCCGCAGGTTAGCCTCGACCATCTCTTTCTTGGCCCGACGCGCCTTGGCTTCTCCGATCGACATGTGGCGGTTGATGTCCTTGATTTCGTGGATCGACAACCGCGCTTCCGTTTCGATCGCCTGCAATCGTTGCTGCGCCGCCAGCACGTCGTCGCGCTGGGCCGCCAACAAGGACGAATATTTCTTGCCAGCCTGAATCTGCTCGTCCACCCAGTCCAGCCGGGTCTCGTTCTGCGGGAACGAGGTGATAAACGTCTTACGCGGCATCTGGGCCTTGCCGACGCAGATATGCATGACTTCCTTTTCGCGAGAACGGATGCGCTCGGCCATTTCATGCAGGTTGGCGATCAACTGGTCGAGCGCCTTCGGCACCAGCCGAAATTGCAGGAAACGCTCGCCGAGCTGCTGGCGCAGCGCCTGAGTTTGGGGGTCCCGCAACCCGAGTTCGTCCGCGCTGGACTGAGTTTGGTGGTAAAGCGCGCGCAGCTCCTCGAAACGGCGGGCGGTTTCCTCGGGGTCTGGGCCGTTTTCGACTACGCCTTGCTCCTCCTCGTTCTCTTCTGCCTCCTCGTTCTCTTCTACCTCTTCGTCTTCGTCTTCGTCTTCCTCCTCTTCCTCGTCCTTTTTCTCTTCGTCCTCCTCGTCCTCCTCAACCACCGCGTCCGGATCATCCGTGGCAAGCGGCACTTCTTCCTCCGATATCGGCGGAGCCGCCTCTTCGACATCCTGGAAGCCACTGATTACATCGGTCAGTCGAGTACCATTGTCGCTGATCGAATCGTAAATCCGCAGCAACTCGCTGGTCGTCAACGGATAATTGGCCAGCGCCGATAGCACCTGACCCATCCCCTCTTCGATGCGCTTGGCGATCTGAATTTCGCCCTCGCGGGTCAGCAATTCGACCGTACCCATCTCGCGCATGTACATCCGCACCGGATCGGTGGTGCGGCCGAACTCGCTGTCCACGGCGGCCAGCGCGGCGGCGGCTTCCTCGGCGACCACATCGTCGTCGGCGCTGGCTGGGTTCTCATTGAGCAGCAGAGTCTCAGTGTCAGGCACAAACTCGTGGACTTCAATGCCCATGTCATTGATCATCGCAATGATGTCTTCGATCTGTTCGGGATCGACGATATCATCGGGCAGATGGTCGTTCACTTCGGCATAGGTCAGAAAACCTTTTTCCTTGCCGCGGGCGATCAATTTCTTTAATTGCGACTGTTGCTGCTCGCTCATGACCTGTTCACATACTGAGAGGAATAAAAAAGTTAAACGAGTGAGGCTATCACAAAAACCAAGCTAATAATTGCAAACAATTAAAAAGTTAGATTTTTTGTGGCTTGCCCAGGCTCCGCAATTCTTCCCGCTCCTCAATGCTGAGCGCGCGCGGCGTACCCCGCAGCAGCAGCGTCTCCAGCAAATGTTCTCGCGGGTCATTGCGCCGACGCAAGTAAGTAACGATGTCGGCAAACTCTTGTTCAAACTGATATTCTTCTTCCGGTATCTCCAACCGCCACTGGGCCAGCCGCTCCAGAATCGCACCCTCGCGGGTATCGCGATAGCGCTCCAGCAGCGCGGCGATGCTCAAATCGGGGTTGGCGCGCAAACCGCCGATCAATTCGGCCAACAATTTCACGCCCGGCTCGCCGCCCCGCAGAGCGGGATCGTCCGCCACCACCGCCCGCGCCAGTTCAGGGCGATAGAGCAGCAAGGCAATCGCCTTGCGCAGCGGGGTGCGAGTCAGTTGCAAGTTGTGCCGGGCGAGGTCAACGGTTCCGCCCGACGGAAGCCGCAGACGGGTATGCATTAGTTGCGCTTCCTGGCGCAGACGTTCCACCATCAGATCCCGAAAATGCCCTTCGGGCAGCTTTTCCAACAGCGGCCGGGCCAGTTCGGCCAAGCGGGCGCGTCCAGCCAACGTGTTGGGATCGGCCTGGGCGCGCAGTTCGGCGAACAAATGATCAGCCAGTGGCACGGCTTGCTCCAGCCGCCGTTCGAACCCCGCCCGGCCCTCCCGTCGGATCAGCGTATCCGGGTCCTCGCCTTCGGGCAGCAGCAGAAAACCGATCTGCCGGCCGTCGCGCAGGAACGGCAGCGCGACCTCCAAGGCCCGCGTCGCCGCCGCTCGCCCGGCGCGGTCGCCGTCAAAACAGAACACCAAGTCACTGACCGTGCGAAACAACCGCTCGACATGCTCCGGGGTGGTAGCCGTACCCAGCGTGGCGACGGCGTAGGAGATATCGTGCTGGGCCAGCGCCACCACGTCCATGTAGCCTTCGACCACCACCAACCGCCGCAAGTGCGGGGTATGGATGCGAGCCTCGTGCAGACCGTACAGCTCCGCGCCCTTATGAAATACCGGCGTCTCCGGGGAATTGAGATACTTGGGCGTGGTGTCACCGTCCAACGCCCGCCCGCCGAAGGCGATGACCCGGCCGCGACGGTCGCGGATCGGGAACATGATGCGGTCGCGGAACCGGTCGCGCGGCCGACCCTGCTCGTCGCGGCTGGCCAAGCCGGCATCGACGAGATCCTGAATCGTGGCGCCGGCTTCATGCAGTGCTTGGCTCAGGTTACTCCAGCCAGGCGGCGCATAACCGATCCCGAACGAGGCGGCGATCTGGCCGGTCAACCCGCGCTGGCGCAGGTAATCGATCGCCCGTTGCCGGGCCGGATGTTCGCGCAGCCGCTGGCGAAAGAAACGGTCGGCCTGGGCCAGCCAGTCCAACAATGGCCGGAACGAGCCGGAGCCACTCGGACCGCCGCCGGTCTTGGGGACGTCCAGCCCGACCAAACGAGCTAGATCCTCAACCGCGTCCAGAAATTCCAGTCGCTCGTAGGCCATCAGGAAGCCGATGGCGGTACCGTGAGCACCACAGCCGAAGCAATGGTAGAACTGCTTGCGCGGGCTGACCGTGAACGACGGGGTTTTTTCGGCGTGAAACGGACAGCAGGCCATGAATTCACGGCCCATTCGACGCAGCGGCACCCGAGCGTTGACGATCTCGACGAGATCCACTCGGCTAAGCAATTGATCGATGAATTCCTGAGGTATGCGGCCAGCCATATCCACAAAGCCTAGCGGACCGGCGGGCGGCCGTCAGCGGTCGAGCACAATGAAAAGCACGACGGATTGGAACGCGTGGGCGGAAAAGCGGTTCCGGTCAGGTGTCGAGGTGGGCCTTGACCCGGGCGCTGATCTTGGCCATGTCGGCCCGACCCTGCGCCTGATCCTTGATCAGGGCCATGACTTTACCCATGTCGCGCACCGATTGGGCTCCGGTCACGGCAACGGCGTTGGCGACCAGGGTGTCGATGTCCGCTTCGCTCAGTGGCGCCGGCAAGTAGGATTGGATCACCTCGATTTCGAAGGATTCCCTCGCGGCCAGATCCTCACGGCCGGCGCTTTGGTACTGAGCCAGCGATTCCCGGCGCTGCTTGATCATCTTTTCCAGCACGCCGAGCACTTGAACATCGTTCAGTTCGATGCGTTCGTCCACCTCACGCTGCTTGACGGCGGCAAGAATCAGGCGGATCGCGCCGAGGCGTTCCTTGTCCTTGGCGCGCATGGCGGTTTTCATGTCATCCTGAATGCGGTCTTTGAGGGACATGACAGTGAACTCGCGAACGGGAGGGGCGATGGGAGGGCTGATTCAGAACAGCCGGGTACGGCGGGCGACGTCCCGGGAAAGCTTCTTCAAGTGGCGCTTGACGGCGGCGGCTCGCTTGCGTTTACGTTCCTGGGTGGGCTTTTCGTAAAACTCGCGGCGGCGCACTTCGGACAGCACGCCGGCTTTTTCGCAGGAACGCTTGAAGCGGCGCAGCGCCACATCAAACGGCTCGTTATCTTTGACTTTCACGGCAGGCATTAAACCATCACCTCATTCATGGTCTTGGGCGAAAAAAGCTGAAGTCGGACTATGCGGAAAATAGTAAATTGTACTCATGCCCGCCGCCAAATGCAAAGCGGCAACGCGTCAAGGCGCGAATGGCCTTGGAACGAACGACTCAAACGGTCGTGGATTCACTCAGCACGTACCGTAAATAAGCCTCGGGCAACCCGAACCGCGCGGCCAATACCTCGGGGGTTGCCGCGTTCTCGCGCAGGGCCGCGCGCCAACCCGCCAGGCCAGTGGACAACGAACGGCCGCGCCACTCGCCTTCCCTGGGTTCGCCGCTGGTGACGTCATACTTGTTGGCATAGCCGCGCGGTGTGACCATCAAGCCGTCGCGGACGAAGGTGTGGCTGTTGCCGATGAGCACGGTGGACGACATGCCGATCTCGCATTCCGCGAGGTCGGCGAGCGTGGCCAGCTCCACCCGCTGTTTGGCGCGGTAAGCGGACTTGACGATGGCAACCGGCGTTTGCGGGTCGCGATGGGCAAGGAAGATCGCTTGGGCATGCACGATCTGCTCGCCGCGCCGTCCGCTCTTCGGGTTGTAGAGCGCCACCACGAAATCGGCGACGGCGGCGGCGTGCAGGCGGCGGGCGATCACCGGCCACGGCGTCAGCAGGTCGGATAGCGAAATGGCGCAGAAATCGTGCGTCAGCGGCGCACCGACCCGCGCGGCGCAACTATTGAGCGCCGAGGCGCCGGGGATGACCTCGACCTCAATGTTCGAGCCCGGCGTCCAACCCGCTTCGAACAATACCTCGTAGGTCGGTCCGGCCATGCCATATACGCCGGCATCGCCGGAACACACCAGCGCCACCCGCCGGCCCTGGCGGGCCTGGTCCAGGGCTTCGAGAGCGCGCTCGATCTCTTCGGTCATCGCTTTCCTGATCACGGCCTTGCCATCGAGCAAGGGCTCGATCAACTTGATGTAGGTGGCGTAGCCGATCACGGTATCGGCCTCCACGATCGCCAAGCGCGCCGCCGGCGTCATGTGGTCCAGACTGCCCGGACCGATGCCGACGAGGGAAATCCTGCCGGTGGAACATGGAGTCGTCATCAGGGAATGATCCTTGCGATCGAGACGGTGGCACTGCGCCCATCGAGGCCGCGCACCCGATGTTTTGCGACCAGCAACTGACTCATGGCGGCCGGCTCGCGCGTTCCGGCGGCCAGCAGCGCGGCCGCCTCCGATACCGAAGGCGTGCCGGTATGGCGGCGCACGGTTTCCGAGGGATGCGGCACCGGCACGACCGCCAGTCGCGCGGCCGGGTGAAAGCACAGCGGCCAGCCACGGGCGCGAGCCAGTTCCAGCAGGCCCACCTCGTCGGCCTTGAGGTCGATACTGGCAGCGGCGACGATTTCCAGGGACGCGCCCGCTTGCCGAGTGACCTCGGCCAGCGCCTCGTCGACGGCTCGCGCCAGGGTGGCCATCGGTGTGCCGCGATCGCAGCCGAGACCGAGGGCAAGGCGCAGAGGAATCGTATTCGCCGCATTCATTCCGTATCTTCTGGTGGGCGGTAGGTCACCAGCTTGGCGGTCAATGCCGCCGGCAGGTCCGGCACGATGCGTCGGCTGATCCACAACACGGCCGCGAAAGTGGCCGGGTCGATGTCCTCCAGCGTGGCGCAGATCCGCAGGTTGGCCGGCAGCGGCGCGGCGCGCGTCCACCAATGCCGGGTACCGGCCTCCTGCACCAAAGCCACTGGCTCATCGTTGACCACGGCGGCGCTGGCGCGGGTGACATTATCCTTGGGTGCTTCAATGCGCCAGCCGAACTCGCGGCCGAGCAGATCGACCGCCAAAGTGCCTCGACTGTCGGAAGCCGTGGTGAATACGGGCGTGGCGCCGAGCCGCTCGGCCAGCAACGCCGCTAGCGCGTTGGCGCCGCCGATATGACCGGACAACACGGGAATGGCGAAACGGCCACCCTCGTCGAGCACGACGATGCCGGGATCGTGGGCCTTGTCGCGCAAATGCGGCGCGATCAGCCGCACCACGATCCCCAGCGCGACGATGGCGACGATGCCGTCGAACCGCGCGAACAGCATCGGGATCTGGTCGGCGGTCTTGCCGGCGAAACAGGTCGCGGCGCCGGGAGCAGCGGCCTCGGCCTCGGCGCGGAACTTTTCCGGGGCAAACAACCAAGCGCCGGGCAGAACCGCGATCACGCGGCCGGCCTGAACGACCCCGGAACGGGTGAGGCTCACCACCGCCACCCGCTCCGGGCCGAACGGCAGGTGATGCCTCACGAGGCGGCCTCGCGGACCCGCCGGGGGCGGCAACCACGCGGGATCGGTTGCTTGGAACGCAAGGGATTCCTGACCAACAACAGCGACAGATAAGGCACGGTTTCATCGCGCAGTGACAACACGTTCCGCACCACGCGCTCCTCGGGGGTACCGACCTTTTCCACATACACCGCGTGTTGGACGATACCGCGCCGCTCCAGGAGATCCAGCAGCTCGTCGAGCATCGGCTTGATCTTGAGCAGGACCAGACTGTCGAATTGGTCGAGCATGCGGTCGACGACCTCGACCCCGTAGGAAGCGGGTAACACCGCCAACGCCTCATCGGCCTCGACCATCGGTTGAGCGATGCGGGCCGCGCTGGCGCAGTAGGAGCTGACGCCGGGGATCACTTCGACCACGATCGTCGGCTGCAACTGACGCACGGCACGGGCCAAGTGACCGAACGTGGAATAGGTCGAGGCGTCGCCTTCGACCAGGAACAACACGTCCTGCCCGTCGGCCAGCCGTTCGACCGTCAGTGTGGCCGCGTGCAGCCAAGCGCGAGCCAACAGCTCGGCCTGGGTGGTCATCGGAAACACCAGCGGTAAGGCATCGGCCGGCACCGCCAACCCGCCGCGTTGGGCGATGTCGAGTACAAAGGACGGCTCCCCTTCCTTCTTCACCGGATAGGTCCATCGCGCCGGGCCGGACAGCGCCGTCCAAGCCCGCCGGGTAATCAGATCGGGATCGCCGGGTCCCATGGAAACGCCGATCAGGCGACCTAGCACTGGCTTCATGTGAACTCCTTCGTAATGACTACGATCCACACCGGGTTTTGCGCGGCCAAGCGGTGCAATTGCAGAATAGGCTGGCTGCGCGCCGCCGACAGTTGCAGCACTTCCCAGCGCAGGCCACTGCTCCGCGCGGCGGCCATGGCGCTGGCGAGATTCTCGAAGGTGACGACGTTGATCACCAATCGGCCACCTGGCCTGAGGCGGGCAAGACACTGCTCGATCAGCGCCGTCAGGGCACCGCTCGAACCGCCAATGAATACTGCGTCGGGATCGGGCCAGGTTTCCAGTTGCGCCGGCGCCCGATCCGTGACCAGGGTGTAGTTGAGGATGCCGAAACGGCGGGCGTTGGCACGGGCGTTGGCGCTGTCGGCCGGGTTTTTCTCGATGGCGTAGACATGGCCGTCCGGGCACAGCAAGGCCGCTTCGAGACCGACCGTGCCGGCACCGGCGCCGATGTCCCACACCAGGGCGGCGGGATCGAGGCGCAGCTTGGCGAGTGCGACGGCGCGCACTTCGAGCTTGGTCAGCAAACCCTGTTCCGGCTGGCGCTGGGCGTAATCGCCGTCCTCGATGCCGAACCTTGGGCATGGTAGTCGCGGCGCGATGCGGCGCAGCACCAGCACATTGGGGGCGGGAAAGGTGCGCTCCGCCACCGCCGCCGGCGTGAGATCGGTGAATAGCGCCTCGTCGGGCGCGTTGAGGCGCGTCGCCACGTCGAGGCGAAACGCCTCGCCCAA
>DAOTGT010000062.1:0-9133 GCA_035447285.1 Candidatus Competibacter sp. | reverse complement strand
CCTCGTCGGGCGCGTTGAGGCGCGTCGCCACGTCGAGGCGAAACGCCTCGCCCAAACCGGCCGCCAGCAGCAGGCGCGCAAGGCGTGCCGGGTCGTTGGCCGGCGAGGTCAGACAGAACAGCAGGTCATGCTGGCCGATCGCTCGCGCCAACGGCGCCAGACCGTGATCGTGGCGGGCACCGGGCACCCACTCGCCGGCGTCGGCAGCGTGGACCGAAACCAGCTTGGCGTCATGCCAGGGCAGACCGAGACGGGCCGCGGCCAGTTGCACACTGGACAGCGTCGGCACGACGTGGACCCGCTCGCGCCCCAGCGCGGCGATCAAACCAGCGGCGATGCCAAAGTAGAGTGGATCGCCGGTGGCGAGCACCACCACTCGCCGCCCGATGCTCAATGCCTCCTCGACCCAAGCCGCCACGATGGTGACGCGACCGTTCGCGTCGCGCCGTTCGGTCTGTTCCGGCAGCAGCGACGCAACAACGCGTAACTGATGGGGAGCGCCGATGACCAGATCGGCCGCGCGCAAGAGTTCCTGGGCGTGCGCCGTGAGGCCAGCCGCGCCATCGTCATGCACACCGATGACTTGACAGGGCGTCATGGTCGCCCGCCTCCAAATCGATCCAGGGCCTCGGCGTGCGACAGAACGAGCAGAGTCCGGCCTTCGGTATCGCAAACCAGCACATCGAGTTCGAAGCGCCCCGGATAGCGCTGGTTGAGGCTGGTCCAAGCACGCATGGCGAGCGCACGATGAAAATCCACGGTCAAGCCGAGTTCGGCGAGTTTTTCGGCAGCAAAGCGCCCGGTTTCGGCGGCGCGGATGGCTGTCACCAAGGAAGCCGGCGCACCTACTTCGGCGGCGGTTTCAGCCAACAGATCGCGGTCGATGGCTTGGCGCCAGGCGTGGGTGACGGGGAGTCCTTGGGCGATCTTGGTCAACTTGCCGACCATGCAGCCCAGAATGACGCGCCGAAAACCGCAATCCCGTGCGGTATCGAACGCGGCCTTGACGAAGTCGCCCATCTGCACAAAACAAGCTTCCGGCCACTCGGGATATTGGCGCATGGCGCGTTTTTCGGTGCGACCGCCGGTGGTGAACACCACGGCTGGCTGCCGCTGCGCGGCAGCGACTTGCACCGCCTGCACCACGCTGGCCCGGAACGCCGCCGTCGAATAGGGATGAACGATGCCGCTGATGCCCAGAATGGAAATGCCGCCGAGAATACCCAGCCGGGGATTGAGGGTCTTGCGAGCCATGTCCTCGCCGCCGGGCACCGAAATCGTCACTTCGAGGCCGGCGTGGTCGAGCAGATTGCCGGCGGCGGCGCGCACGTTGTCGGCGATGTTCCGGTGCGGTACCGGGTTGATGGCCGGACCGCCCACCTCCAGCCCGAGTCCTTCCTTCGTCACCGTACCGACACCAGGACCTCCCTTGAGAATTAGGCAATCGGCTTGACCAGCCAGCAGGCGCACATCGGCCGTGAGTCGCGCGCCGTGGGTGACATCCGGGTCGTCGCCGGCATCCTTGACCACCACGGCATGGGCGGTATCCGCCGCGACGCAACCGTCCTCGACGACGAAATGGACCCGCCGACCGTTCGGCAGGAGGCACTCGATCATGTCCGGTACGGTACCGGAGACCAGACCCAGAGTGGCTGCTCGCGCCGCCGCCGCCGAACAAGCGCCGGTGGTGAAACCGCTGCGGTTGCCGCGCGCGCGGCGCGGCGTGGCTTTGCGCATCTTCTCGTCGGAACGGTCATGCCCACGACGCTCAGGCGGCGGCATGCGTTTGGGTTTCGGCCAGTGACAGCAAGCCATGCAGCGCGGCGACCACCAAGGTCGATCCGCCCTTGCGACCCTGACACAAAATCCACGGCACTTCGCTCAGCGTGACCAATTGCTCCTTCGACTCGGCCGCCGACACGAAACCCACCGGCATACCGATGATCAGCGCCGGACGCACGCCCTCCTCGCGCACCAGGCGGATGACTTCGAGCAGGGCCGTCGGCGCGTTACCGATTCCGACCAGCGCGCCGTCGAGCAGACCCCGCCGCCACGCCAGGCGCATGGCCTGCACGGCGCGGGTGCTGCCCTCGGCGCGAGCACGCTCGATCACGTCGGGATCGGCGATGAACTGGTGAGTCGTCAGGCCAAAATGCCGAAGCCGGGGCGCCGAAAGACCGACCGTGATCATCTCGACGTCGGCGACGATGGGCGTCGCGCCCTTCAACACCGCCGCCCGCCCGGCGGCCACGGCCTGGGGATGAAAGACAGTGAGGCCGTTGAATTCGAAATCGGCCGTGGCGTGGATCATGCGGCGCACGATCACCCATTGCTCGGCGCTGTAGGCGTGTTGTCCGACTTCGGCATCGATCACGGCGAAGGATTCGTGTTCGATGGCTTGACCGGCGACGGTCAGTTGCTCGGTAACGGCAGTGTTCATGGTCGGCTCAGGCATGATGGAGGTGATCGCCACCGCCACCATGGGTCGGAACGGATGGCGCGGCATGGTGGTGATGGTGACGTTGGTCAGGCGCGGCGCCGTGCCCGGCGTCATGCCCATGAGGGTGGACGTGTTCGGCGGCGGCCTGCTGGAAGGCGCAGCCATCGCAATCGAGCAGTGCGTCGTCGGTCGCCGCCGCCGTGGCGCGCTCGTCGAGCAGCGCCAATAAACCCTCGTCGTGGCCAAAGTAGGAACCCAGCGCGAAACTCGCCTGGGGGTAGACCGGCCGCAAGCGCGCCATCTGCGCGCCGATGCGCTCGATCAAGACCCCGCTGAACAGGTAGACCGGCTGCACCAGGATTTGACTCATGCCGAGCCGGACCTGGCGTTGCACCACCGATTCCAGGCGCGGGTGGGTGACGTCGGTAAAGGCGATGTCCACCAGCTCGTGGTCGCTGGCCTCGTACACCCAACGGGCGAGACGCGCCATGTCGCCATTGGCGCTGGCGTCGGACGAGCCGCGACCCAGCAGGATGACGCCGGTGGTGCGCGGGTCGGGCATGGCCATGTCCCGCATCAGGCCGTCGAGCCGGCGCATGACGATGGCGAAGATCTCGCGGCCCAACCCCAGGTGTGGCGCGCAGGCGAACTCGATCGTCGGATGGCGGACGCGCGCGGCGGCGATGGCGGCCGGGATGTCCTTCTTGACGTGGCTGGCGGCGTTGAGGATCAGCGGCAGCACCATCACTCGCCGGCCGTGGGTGGCGGCGCGGTCGAGCCCCGCGTCGAGCAGGGTTTCGGCCAGCTCGATGAAGCACAGTTCGATGCGCCAGTCCGGGTGACGTTGCCGCCAAAGCTGGACGAATGCCTCGATTTCGTCGTTACTGCCGGGGCGGCGCGAGCCGTGGCCGACGAGCAGCAGGGTGTCATTCATGGCTAGGGTCTCCAGGGGAACGGGCGGTCGCCGGGCGAAAGCGGTGACTAAAACTCGGATCGTAGAGCTTGGAGCGGACCAGGCTGGGCCAGTCGCGCGCACCCAGCGCCGGGCTGGCGATGATCATGGCCTGGGCGCCGATCTTCTCGGCCTGGCATTTGCGCTTGATGTCGGCGAGAGTGCCGCGCACGATTTTTTCCGCGCCCGGCCAGGAGGCTTTTTGGACCACCAGTATCGGCGCGTCTTCGGCCCAGCCGGCGGCGCGCAGGGCGCGTTGCACATCGTGGAGCAAGGTGATCGACAGGAAGATGCAAAGCGTGCTGTGGTGCGCGGCCAGCGCTTCCAACTCCTCGCCCGCCGGCATCGGCGTGCGGCCGGCCACGCGGGTGAGAATGACGGTTTGCGTCACTTCCGGCAGGGTCAGGGTTTCGCCAGCGGCGGCGGCCGAGGCCAAAGCCGAGGACACGCCGGGCACCACGGCCCAAGCGATACCCGCCGTGTCGAGCGGCCGCGTCATTTCGACCAACGCGCCGTAGAGGCTGGGATCGCCGGTTTGCAGACGGACCACAGTGTCATGACGGGCGGCGGCGTCAAGCAGCCAAACCGTCATTTCCTCCAGCGTCATATCCTTCGAATCGCGGATCTCGCAGCCATCGGGCGCGTACAGGGTGGCCGCGACATCGACCAGCGAACCGGCGAACAGGATGGCACCCGCCCGTTCGAGCAGGGCGCGTCCCTTGACGGTGATCAAGTCGGGGTCGCCGGGACCGGCGCCGACAAACCAGACCTTGCCGGGCATGGCGAGTTACCTCCAGAGTGAAGAGCGGCGAAAACACGCGGTGGCGGTAACGAAATCCAGTTCCCTATGCATGATCATCCTCTGAGTTGAACACGACACTGGATCGGGCGCGGCCTCGGGGAAATGCGGCAAGGGCGGGAAATCGAATCCTATCGGCGGTGGAGCCCACGCGCTCGATGATCGGTCGAACCCGCACCCCGGGGTCGTGCCAAACAAATCGATCAGGCCGGTCTTCTGGCTTGGCCGTCTTCCGCCTCCATCAACCTTCCCGCGCGGATGCACAGTGGCCTAGCGATGGATTTGTCAGGCTTACAGCAGCGGGGGCTACGCCGGACTGGCTGGCCTGGCAAGACGCCAGCGTCACCGGACTTCCCGTTTCACCCGGTCGCATGGCAATGCGATCGGGAACCTGGATCGAATGAAACGGCAGCATACTCCCGCGCACGGAGAAGTGGCAAGCAAGGTAGGCGTGCGGGGACATCGGGACGATGAGTCCTATCTATCCCTCATCCCACCCGCCGCGAACGTTGTGGAATAGTTGCGCATCGGCAGACACCCGCGTGCGAACGCCGAAAGCTCGGCGTTCTTTGCCGTCATTTCGCGGATGCGGTGGCGTACCTCCAGGAGCTTGGCCTTTGCTGACGAGTTGTCCTCCCTCGTGCGTAAAAATGCCCCTGTGAATGGGTTTTCTCTCACCAGTGGTTGAAGGGTTTTCCAGAAAGAGAAAATGGCCTCCAGGGCCAGTTTTTACGTCTTTGAGCGATAAGTTTTGTCACTTATTGGTTTCAATATATGGCATATCATGCCGAAAAATATTGATGACTAAATTACTCTGTTGAAATGACAAATAATTTTAGCTATATATCTTTAATCATCTTAGGAATTATGCAGTTGCCTGGGATAGGATGAAAAAACGGCGTGAATCCACCGAAAGTCACTGATGAAACCTCGTTCTATTGTGCTGATTGCGTTTTGTAGTGGCGAGTCAGCTCGGGGGAAACGGCGAGATATTGCAATTTCCAGATTGCGAGATTTGTGATGAATATTATACCGCTGAAAAAACTTTAGTTAAATTAAATAATTTTTTGCCGACTACGATAAAATATCGTAGATAAACAGAAACCATATAATCTTTAGTAGTGCGGTCGCTTCGCGCCCGCACTACGGGGCGGCGGATAGCCATCCGCATGATTGCTTGGCGCTTCGCGCCGCACAACCACGCGGATCAAGCCGACATCGGCCGTCAAAGCCTTCGGCTTTTCCGTCCTCGCGGCTTATCCGCCGCCCCGTTAGGTGCAAAAGGAGAATCAAATGTCGAGTGAACAAGAAGGCTTCAGAGACCCAACAGTTTTAACGAAATGGACAAAGTGGTTTTTGTATGCGCAAGTGATCATTGCGGTAATAGCAATAATCTCCGGTGTACTGGAATACCAACTGCTTTCAGACTTCAAAAATGGCGTGTACTCATCACAAGAACAAGCTGTTGCGGCCGGAGAAGCCAGTGACACTCGGCAAGGAATAGTTGGGATCATTCAGATGATCATCTTTATCATTTCAGGGGTTTTAATGTTAAAATGGATTCATCGTGCTAATTACAACGCACGGCAGATTGGGGCACAAGATATGGTCTTTACACCAGGATGGTCAATTGGTTGGTATTTCATTCCAATAGCCAACCTATGGAAGCCATATCAGGCGATGAAAGAGATATGGAAAGCTAGTTCCAACCCACGATCCTGGAGTAAGGCGTCGGTCTCACCAATGTTACCTTGGTGGTGGTTCTTCTGGATTGTGTCTACCATGTTGGGAAACGCATCTTTCCGATTGGCAATGAGAGCAGAGGAAATTAATACGCTCTTAATAGCAAACGTTGTCACACAGCTCTCCGATGTCGCTGGAATACCGTTAAGTCTCATCGTCCTTGGTATCATTGGCAAGGTTTACGATATGCAAATGAATCATGCGAAAGTCGAGAAAAGCATCTAACAATGGGCTCCAAGGGGCGGCGGATTGCAATCCGCTGGTTGCTTGGCGCTTCGCGCCGCACAACCACGCGGATCAAACCGACATCGGCCGTCAAAGCCTTCGGCTTTTCCGTCCTCGCGGCTTATCCGCCGCCCCGTTATGTTTCTGGAGAGTAAATGGGCGCATCGTACACACTGATCAATGTGACAAAAAAAGAGCGTCTATTGCATATGGGGCTTTGTGTGTCTACAGCAAGAGAAATTGCTGGCACTTCGGCAAGCGCCGTAATGACTACTTGGTACCTGCTCCAGAACAGAGGTGACACAATCGGTTTCGTCTCCGACTATGATCAAGTTTGGCCTCTGGCAGAAGGAAGTTGGGAGGAAAGTAAAAACTATAAAGAGGTCACGGAGGAGGTAATAGCTTCCCTCGTAAAAGCAGAAATCCTAGAAGACCATGGCACAGTTCCAATTGGTGGAGACCCAGAATTGCTTGAGAGAGTGCTAGAAGTAGTATGGGGAAAAACATAACCATACGTTCAACGCGGACAGTTTGCAGCGGGGCATTTGCTGCGCAAATTTTACGCCCCGCCGCAAACCACTCCGCCGGCAGGCCGGCTCCGTTCTGCCGGTTAACTTGGCGTTGACTCTTAACAATTAAAGTAATTAAATATGAAAATTTCATCTGTCAGAATAGAAAACTTCAGAATATATAAAGACGAAACGATAAATTTTGAAAACTATAATTGTTTTGTCGGATGCAACGGATCTGGTAAGTCCACAGTTTTGTATGCACTGAATGTTTTTTTCAGACAACACAAAGATACTAAACTAAACTTAGCAAAACTAACCGAGAATGACTTTCACCATAAAGACACTACACAACCAATTAAAATTACAGTAACATTTGCAGATCTATCTGATCAGGCAAAAGAAGACTTAAAAGATTATATAAGACAAGGGAAACTAGTGGTAACCGCACAAGCACTATTTGATAGCGATAAAGGAATTGCTGAAGTAAAACAATATGGAAACAGAAAAGGTTTTGAGGAATTCAGAAAATATTTTGAAGCTAATAAAGAAAATGTTAAGGCATCTGAGTTAAAAGAAATCTATAGAGAACTTTCAAAGAAATTCGAAAACCTACCTAGTGCAACCACAAAGCAAGCAATGGAAGACGCCTTAAATGAATACGAGGCAAGCCATCTAGATAATTGTTCTCTTATCCCCAGTGAAGATCAGTTTTATGGCGCAAGTAAAGAAACTAACAGGTTAGCCCCACATATTCAATGGATCTTTGTTTCAGCATCTAAAGATGTTGGTGAAGAAAGCGAAGAGTCGAATACATCAGCATTAGGACAACTTTTATCAAGAACAGTCCGTTCTAAGGTTAATTTTTCAGCAAAATTAGATAGCTTAAGAGAAAAAATAAAAACGGATTATCAAAAAATCTTGGATGCTGAGCAAGCTGTTCTAGCCGACCTTTCAATATCCCTTGAAACTAAACTACAATCATGGGCTCACCCAGACGTAAGTGTCCAGGTGCTTTGGAAGCAAGATCCAGAAAAGTCGGTCAAAATCGATGAACCTTGGGCGTATATAAAATTAGGAGAAAGTGGTTTTGAAGCAGAATTGGCCAGATTTGGTCATGGGTTACAACGATCATACCTGCTTGCTTTACTTCAAGAATTAGTCTCTAGCAATACTGAGGATGCTCCAACTTTAATTATGGGCATTGAAGAGCCTGAACTTTATCAACATCCACCACAAGCTCGTCATCTTGCTGGGGTTTTGAGTGAGTTATCGGAGAACAACAATCAGGTTCTTGTATGTTCACACAGTCCTCAATTTATTCCAGGAGACGATTTTGAAACATTGAGAGTTGTTAGAGAAAAAGGAAACCCGAAATGTTCTTATGTTTCTAAGCTGGATTATACAAATCTCGCTCAGTTGTTAAAAGACTCAGGTGCTGACAAAGTCTTACTAAAAGAAGAAGGCATCCAAGCGAAATTGTTTCCTACATTAAACCCAACAGTAAATGAGATGTTTTTTTGTAAATCTCTTGTGCTAGTTGAAGGTATTGAGGATACGGCATACTTAACAACATATCTGATATTATCTGAAAAAATGGCTCAGTTTCGCAAAAATGGAACTCATATTGTTGCCGTTGGAGGTAAAAGTGAACTTATAAAACCTCTGGCCATGGCCAAACTTCTTGATATACCAGTTTACGTAATATTTGACGCAGATACTGATAAAGATCAAATACAAGATGAACAAAGAAGAAACTCAGAAGTTGGGAAGCATAAGAAGGATAACAAGGCAATACTGCACATAATTGACGAAAATGTAGTCGCTGAATGGCCGACAGAAAACCACATCGAAGATAATTTTACGGTCTGGAAAACAAACATTACTAAAATGATTCAAGAGGAGATGGGTGAAAATTGGGAGACTCACGTTACTGCATCTTTTGCAAAATATGGCAATGCAAATGGGTTAAAAAAGAATCCTTTAGCAGTATCACATGCTCTCGAATTGGCATGGAGGGCAGATCTAAAGTCAAATTCTCTTCTCAAACTCTCAGAAAAATTGATACAATTTAAATAAGATAGTCCAGTTATCCCACCGTACCCGCTGAAGCTCGCCAGTGAATTCCACGTTAACAAAAGAAAGTATGCAGCATAGCTGGGAAATCGATGACTTCGAGGATATGAATCCTCCATCACCTAGCTAGCGAATATCCCCACTTGGACATCTACAACATATAAGTGATGCTAACAGGGAATTTCTCAGTAAAGCTCAAGAATTATTAGGGAAAACACTCCAGAATTAGCAGGTTACACGTCCCGCCACCCCCCCTACAAATTCACACATCATCCGGGAACGCCATATCCGGGATTGAAGGACCGGAGCCGGGCAAACGCTCCCGCAGTAGCGCCAACAACGCCGCTCGGGTACGAGGCAACGGTACGCCATTGCGGCCCGCGCCCAAA
>DAOTGT010000061.1:15083-17688 GCA_035447285.1 Candidatus Competibacter sp. | reverse complement strand
GGGGGGTCGCGCGGGCTCTGTTGCAAAAAATAGATAGTGTAGTCACGGGATACGAGCCCAAAGGGCGATGCACCGGATGTATACGGTGGCGAAGAAGGAGACAGTGTACTTCGAGCAGGCTGACCGCGAATTGGCGGCCTGAAACCCGAGGAAGATTTCACTTAAGGTGCTGTCCAACTTCCGGGGTCCATTTCCATTCAATACAGACTTAATTCGACGCGCAGATGGTCGGGCTCGACCGTCACTGATTTGAGCAGCGACCGCGCCAGCAGGTGTTTGAAATTGTTCTGATTCAGTATGTAGACTGGCGTGGTGGACAGTACGGAATCGAGTGTCGCCTCGGCGATTTTTAGCACGACGTTCCAAGGACCTGGCCCAGTGGCGGCCGGATCGAGCGATCGCAGCGCGGGTTCAAGGAGATAAAACTCTCCCTGCTCCCGTCGGTAGTGCAAGCGCACTTCGATCAAGCCGCGCCGCTGCTGGCTGGCTCCGCCGGGCAGCGTCACCTGCAAGCTAATCTCGATGCCGATCCGGTTGGCGGACGCATTCAGCCGCACCTGGGGTCTCGTCAGGATCAGGGCGAACCCGTACTTCTCCTTGCGAATCGGGAAACGGGCTTCGATGATTCGTTGCGCGGCGTCGCGCGGTATGCGGATCTTGTAGAACGTTTTCAGCGCCCGGTTGGCGACGATCAGCAGCCCGGTTCGCGCCCAGTTCAGCAGTTTCAACCGCCATTTCCCCTCGGAGTTTGGAAAAGTTTGCCCATTGTAGTCCGGGAGCTTGGAGGCCTCGCCATCCGCCGTAAGCAGGCAGAACCCGCCATCCCGGATTTGGAGGAAATTTGGCGCCGCCACGAACGGTCCAAGGGTGCAAGACCCGCGATCCTCACGGAATGGGCAATCCTGCGCGCGCGGTTCTTCGCCGCCACCAGGAGATCAGCCACCTCGGATTCTGTTATCCAACTCGTGCTCGGCGCGGTGGTCGGCGCCAGCCCCGATCTTGGTGTTACGGTTATCCTCCAAGCACCGTTCGATGAATGTCTCGATACCGTCACGAATCGACTCCATGGAGGCGCCCTGGGTATGCTCGGGTCACGGGCCGGGCGCGCCACCGTCCCCATGAATGGGATAAAGGCGCGCAAGGCATTAATCCATCTCTGAATCCAAGCGATCGGCCCGGCCGGTTCCACCGTCGCCGCCGGGTAGACTTCCCGCCAGGAGACGCTACCGTGAGAAAAAGGGTTAGTTGCTTGCCTTGATGAAGCAGGGATCGATTTCGCCCACGCCCCGCTCGGCGTGGGGTTTTCCGTTGGAGAGCCATGCCGTGAAGATCTTGTTGGTGTCCGCCCTGGCCGCCCCGCTGGCGTTGGGGACACCCGCCGCCACCGCCGCCGGCATCGAGTTGCTCGCTTTCGACTCCCAGGCGTTGCCGGCGGGTGTCCCGATTCGGGGGACGATCGTCGCCGGCACCCGCTGGCGGGATCGGCTGGGCGAGAACTGGTTGATTGCCACCCAGACCGGAGCCATTCCCAGTCGCGGTCCCGGCTGCGGCGCGGATGCCGACCCCTATTACGATGCCGAGGTGTACGCCGATCACTATCGAGTGCGCCCCGGCGGCGTGGAATTGCTGTGGACGCTGACCGATTTCGAGCGCAACTGTCCGTTCGATCTCTACGCCGGGTTCGTACCGGACAGCCTGACGATCACCGATTTAGACGGAGATGGCATCGCGGAAAGCACCCTGCTGTACAAGCTCGCCTGCCGCAGTGACGTCAGCCCCGCCCGGTTGAAGCTGATCCTGCACGAGGGGAAAACCAAATACGCCATCCGAGGGACGACGCGGACGTATGGCGTGGGCGGCGAGAAAACGGTCGATCCCACCCTCGACCGGGTCGCGCCGTTCCAACGCTTCGCCCGCGAACGCTGGAATCGCTTCGTCGACGAAACCGAGTTTGAACAGTTCTGACGGTTCCGACAGGCGACCTGGCCGGTTTCATCAGCAAGATCCCCAGGACACCGTCAGCGGCCGGGCGGCGGCGGGGGTAATCCCGGAAACGGGGGACTGCGC
This sequence comes from Candidatus Competibacter sp., assembly GCA_035447285.1. GTDB lineage: Bacteria > Pseudomonadota > Gammaproteobacteria > Competibacterales > Competibacteraceae > Competibacter. The sequence continues at coordinate 15,621 of DAOTGT010000061.1, read as the reverse complement.
GGGGTGGGGTATCCTGCGCGACTCCGTACCGCCGACCCCCAACCCCTGCCCTCGGACGGCTTCATCACCGACGAATCGCTGGCCAGCGGGCATGGATCACCAGAAGCTGGACACGGCGAACAGCGTGGCATGGATATTTCGCAACACCTCGGCGGCGTCCTGGGTGAAGTTGTACCCGACCACCACCAGCGTCGTCCACTTTAATCAGCCTACTTCAGGTGAGCAAATTCTGGGGTTTCGGACAGGTGGACAAGGGCCGGATCGGGGAGCTGAACGCGACGTTCGGAACAAACTTTTCGGAAGCGGCATTGCTGACGGACAACGAAATGAGCATCGAATTTGCCAGCACTTTTCTGGCAAGCGGGTTAAAGACGCGGGGGAATCGGGAAGCAGCGCTGAAAGGATACGCTGGAGTCGGACACGAGGGGATCATCGCGCACTGGACACGGTGCGAAGCCATGCGCCTCTCCTTTGAGCTGGGCCGCATTCTGGTGCTCACCGACCCGCGGGTCGAAGCGAGCAAGAGCGCTCTTGCCAC
>DAOTGT010000061.1:2987-14983 GCA_035447285.1 Candidatus Competibacter sp. | reverse complement strand
GCATTCTGGTGCTCACCGACCCGCGGGTCGAAGCGAGCAAGAGCGCTCTTGCCACCGCCAGACCGAGCGAAGTCTTCCCACCCGTTTTCGCCTTTGCCTGACTCTGGCTGCTTCCTCTCAAGGAGTTGTAGGGCTTTATAAATCTCGGTAAACCCAAGAATATCCACGAAACTCAACATGATGCGTTCTCCTTGAAGGGCTGGCGACAAGCGGATCACGGCTTCCCGCACTTCAGCCGGGGTAGCCAACTTACTGGCTTTGCACCACCGACTGACTTTCCCGCGCCATCCCTGACAGGCTGTCCCGCACCAGCTGGTCAAACTCGGCGTTGAAGCGCGCCGCCAGATCACCCAGGGTTTTGGCATCGTCCACAAATTTCTGTTGCAGGCTAGTCATCGCCTCGGATTGGCTGATCATGAACGATATCAAACTGGCTGAATCTTTGATTTCGGTGACGGCCTTAAGGCGGCTGATGGCGAAATCAACATATGCCGGCAGCACGCTCATCTGGAAATGAACCAGTGTTTCCAGGTTGGCGGCGGACAACTGGTTGGCCTTGATCACTTTGGCTAGGACGTTATGATTCTGTTCATAAATTTTGGTCACCACGTCGTTGATCATGAGGGAACGCTCCAGAAGGGTCGTGGGAAGATAAAGATTGTTGCAGTGCAATGTGGCGCGGTTTTCGATGTAGCACGATTTTCGTCGCAATCCAGAACCGGTTTGAATTATCTGGACCCGACTTTGCGATTCAGTGACAGCAAGGCTGAATTTTCAGCGTCGATTTAAATTTTTGCCTGTCGGCGTCAAGGGGTAGTCCGTGCCCGATCATGGGCTTCCTTTGATTCGCCAGCTTTATTCAGCCGTGCTCTCTTCAGAACATCCTTTTATTCCCATAATTTCGATGATCCTCCAAACTTAATCCCGTCTGGTGCGGGATTCTGCCGAAACAAACTGTCCCAATAATGCCCATTTAATTTCTTTGAGCACCACCCATAATGATTGTCATTGGGGTGATAACCACTACAGGTGGTGTTTTTGGAAATTAATGCAACAAAGCCGGCGGGAATCCGGTCACGCTGGCCCCCGGCGCGCGGCTGTTGCTCGACCGTCGCCGTTATCCCGAACTCGATGGCCGGCTGGAAGCCGCGCTGCGAAACCTGAGCGCCGCGCTGCGCGCGGTTGCCCGCTCCCCCCAAGATCGACCCGATGGAGGCGAAGAATGGTGACGAATTTCGATTCCCTGACCGTGTTGGACGAAGTGCCAAGCGGTGGTGCACCAGCCGCCGATGCGGTCGAAGAAGCCGGTTTTGGTTGTTTGGAGACCGTCCGGGGCGGCCTGCCGCTGCGGCGGTTGGGAGTGAACGGCCGGATCACCGGCCTGCTCTATCGGCTGGCGGTGGCGCAGGAATTCGTCAACGTCTGCGCCGAGCCGCTGGAAGCCACCTACATTTTTCCACTGCCGGCGCGGGCTGGCGTCACCCGGTTTCGGTTACGGGTGGGCGAGCGGGTCGTCGAAGGTGTGCTGAAGGAGCGCGGCGCGGCGCGCGAGGAATACGACCAAGCTATCCGCGAAGGCCATCGGGCCGCCATCGCCGAGGAGGAGCGGCCCGAAGTGTTCACGGTGCGCGCCGGCAACATCCCGCCCGGCGAGGCGGTCGGCGTGGAACTGGAACTGGCCGGCCCGCTGACGTTCGCCGACGGCGAGGCGACGTTCCGCTTCCCGTTGGTGGTGGCGCCGCGCTACATCCCCGGCATGGCTCTGGACGGGCCGGCGGTGGGGCAGGGCGCCGCCTGGGATACCGACGCCGTGCCGGACGCCAGCCGCATCAGTCCGCCGATGCTGCTGCCCGGACAACCCAACCCGGTTTATCTGACCTTCCGCATGGAGCTGGATCCAGCCGGGTTGGCGCTCGCCGACTTGCGAGCCAGCCTGCACGCCTTGCGGCTGCACCGTGCGGAGGGCGATCTCCGGGTGGTGGAATTGATGCCGGGCGCGGAGCGGCTGGACCGGGATTTCATCCTGCGGTTTCAGGTCGGCGATACCGGCGTGTGCGGTGGCCTCAGCCTCTACCGCGATCCCGACGGCGAAACGACCGCCCTGCTGACCGTGGTGCCGCCGACGCTGCCGGCCTCGCTCCAGCCTCGCGACGTGGTGGTGTTGCTGGACCGTTCCGGCTCGATGGAAGGCTGGAAGATGGCGGCGGCGCGGCGGGCGGCGGGTCGCTTGCTCGATGCCCTGACCGAACGGGATCGCTTCGGCGTGTTGCTGTTCGACGACCAGATCGAGGAACCCGCGCCGAGCGCCGGCCGGCTGGTGGCGGCGACGGATCGCAACCGCTTTCGGGCGGTGGAGTTTCTGGCGCGGGTCGAGGCGCGCGGCGGTACCGAAATCGCCCCGGCGTTGACCCGCGCTCTCCGGTATTTCCCCCATCCGCCGGCCGCTGGCCGCGAGCGGATTCTGTTGTTCGTCACCGACGGCCAAGTGGGCAACGAGGATCAACTGCTCCGGCAAGTCCAACAGCACGCTCGACACTGTCGGATCTTCGCGGTCGGCATCGACCGGGCGGTCAACGCCTCGCTGTTGGAGCGGTTGGCAGGCTACGGCGGCGGACATTGCGACCTAGTCGAATCGGAAGATCGGCTGGACGAGGTGCTGCGCGCCGTGCATCGCCGGCTGGGTGCGCCGCTGCTGACCGACGTTCGCCTGGAGCCGGCTCTCGAAGACGTGGCGCCCGATATGGTTGACTTGTTCCCCGGTGTGCCGGTGCGGCTGGGGGGACGGTTGCGCGGCCCGCTGCCGGCCCAGGTCACGGTGACCGCCCGCGCCGCCGACGGGCAGCCGTTCCGGCAGATGCTGACCCCGAAGGAAACGCCGGATAGCGCAGTGCGAACCCTGTGGGCGCGGGCGCGAGTGCTCGATCTGGAGCACCGGTTCGCCGCCGATCCCCGGCGCGAACCTGGATTGGCGGACCGCATCACCGCCTTTTCGCTGCGCTACGGCGTGCTGTGTCGTTTCACCGCCTTCGTCGCCGTGGACCGTTCCGAAACGGTCAATCCCGGCGGCGAGGTCCTGCAAGTGACGCAAGCGGTGGAACCGCCGGCGGAACGGGCGATGCCGATGGCCGCTTGTGCGCCATCTCCCGCGCCCAGGAGCGGAGAGCGAACGTTGGGCTGCATAACCGGTAGCATGGCGATGCTCGACTTGTCGGAACCGGAAGCTGATTCTTTCGAAGCGCCCGCTTTCGCCCGCCGCTCATTGCCTGCGGCGCTTCCATCGCCGCCGCCCGGTTCCGGTTCTGATGGGATCGGAGGCCGCCCAAAACGCTCGATTGCACGACAGCCGACGCCGCCGAAATCGTTGCCGAGCTGGTTCGTCGATCTGGAAACCGCCTTGAACGCGCCAGTGCTGGATCAAAGCGAACAGCTCGACGTGCTGCGAGGAGCGGTTTTGGAATTGGAGGCGTTGGGCGAAACCGCCGCCGGTCTGGTGAAGGAAGGCCGGGAATTGATCCAGCGCCTCGAAAGCGGTCAAGTTGAATCCGGCGCGATGCGCAAGCGGTTCCGGGCCTGGTTGAAGCGTATTCGGAAATTGCTGGAGTCGCCGCCGGGGGATAAACGGCGTTGGTCCTGGTGGAAGTAGTTTCAGCCGCGGTTTCCCCTCCCGCAAGCAGGAGGGGATGAAATGAACTGTTTCCCCTTCTCGTCGAACATCCCGATGCATCATTCGCGCTCGGTTTCGATGGAAATACGATGTGTTCCGGCGCCTTGGTTCAGCAAAACCCAGCGATGTAGTCGGTTTTCCGCGAAGCATCTATCATTAAATTTCATCGATGGAACGCTGGTCTTGTTTCGAGAGGTCAAAAGATAACAACCTGTTCTAACGACGTGTTTCACCAACAATGAATCCTGCAGCTGTCGCTTTGAACCAGCATGGTTTGGAATTAGGAAATCGAGGACGCTTCGCTGAAGCCTTGGCGGCTTTCGACAAAGCGCTCGAGCTCGAACCGAGCTTTGCGTTGGCTCGGAACAACCAAGGCTGGACATTGGGGAGTTTAGGACGTTTCGCCGAAGCGCTGGTTGCCGTCAACCAGGCGCTCGAACTGGATCCAACCCTGGTCTTGGCTTGGAGCAATAAAGGCTGGGTACATTACAATCTTAGGCAATGGGACGAGGCGCTTACCGCCTTCGATCGCGCGCTGGCCATCGACAAAACCCATGCCCTGGCCTGGAAAAACAAGTTCAATCTGCTGCAACAGCTAGGGCGAAATCCAGAGGCGGCGGATACAGCATTTGTAGTCGGCAACGCTTTGGTCGAACAAGACCAATTTGTGGAAGCACTGGAAGCTTATCAAGCTACTCTGCAACTGGCTCCGAACCACAACGCCGCCTGGAATAATCAAGGCTGGTCACACGACAATCTCAAGCAGTGGGACGAAGCGCTTACCGCCTACGACCACGCGCTGGAGTTGAATCCTACTTACTCCCACGCTTGGAGAAATAAAGTTGATTTGCTGTGTCGGCTGGGGCGATCGGTCGATGCGGCGGTTACGGCATCCGCGGTTGGCTATGCTCTGGATGAACAGGGCAAGTACGCAGAAGCCTTGGAAGCCTATCAGCGCGCACTGGAATTAAATCCCAATCATGCTCCCGCTTGGAACAACAAGGGTTGGGTGCACGAAAACCTCAAACAATGGGACGAAGCGCTCGCCGCCTACGACCACGCGCTGGAGTTGAATCCTACTTACTCCCACGCCTGGAGAAATAAAGTTGATTTGCTGCGTCGACTGGGGCGGGCGACAGAAGCGGCCATTACAGCCGTTACGGCCAGCCATCACTTGTATCAACAAGACCAGTACACCGAAGCGTTGGAAGCTTGCGAGCAGGCATTGCAACTCGATCCACGCAACGCGATGGCCTGGAACAACAAAGGCGTCTGCCTTCATAAGTTGAGTCAGGCGGAGGAAGCGCGCAAGGCGCTCGAACAGGCACTGGCCATCGACCCTCGGCATCCGCTTGCCCACGATAATCTGGCGGCCCTTTTTCCGCCCGCCCCAATGCCCGTACCCAAGCCCGAACGACCGTTGCCGCCTCCCGCACCCAATCTCCCGGCGCCCCCCGCTCCCGTACCCAAGCCCTCGGCGCCGCCTGCTCCGGTGCCGCCGCCAGCCTCTGCTTCCTCAGCGCAACCCGACCTAGCCCCTGTTCCCACCAAGTCGGAGCCCCGCCATAAAATTTTCATTGATACCTGTTCGTTGATGTATCCGCAGGCCGAGGCATTTTTTCGCCACTGGATCGAACCGAGAGCTCGACAGCCGCAAGTACGGGTGCTCGTGCCCGTATCCGTCGCCCACGAAATACAAAAACATTTGGACGGTACCGACGAAAATGCGCGCCGCAAAGCCGAGCGAGCAGCTCCGATACTGAAAACCTACGTTCAACAAGGTCTGGTGGAGTGGGTCGACGATCAAGACAGGCGATTTGCCGACAATGTCTTTCTGACACTGTTTCAGCATTTTTGCCTGCAATACGACCTGACGCTGGTGACCCAGGACGGCAACCTGGCGCAGGACGTCCTGGATATCAAAAAGCGCCGGTCGGTGCAGGTCCGTAAGCGCATTTCCGCCGTTCGCATCGCCCGCGATGGCGCTGCTCATCCCTGGCGAGATGCGACCGAATCGAGGCTACAGGAACGAAACGTCCCTAGGAACCCAGCGCAAAAAAAGTCAACACCCGCTTTTCAGCTTCGTTCTGGAGTTGCCCGGATTGATGCCGCGCCACTACCGTTGACCCGACCAGCGGCGGAAGGGGATTTGCTGTTCACGGCGCGACAAAAACCCCTGCACTTGGGCAAGACGCTGGGCCGGGGCGGCGAAGGCACCGTGTTTCTCACCGATACCGATCTGGTCTGCAAGACCTACGGACCCAAACCACCTACACGGGCCACGCGGGAAAAGCTGGAACGCATGTGCGCGCATCCCTTGCAGTATCCCGGTCTCTGTTGGCCGCTGGAACTGGTTTTCAACGAGTGGGGCGAGTTTGCTGGCTATCTGATGCCCCAAGCCGGCGGACACGAGCTACAACACTCGGTCATGCACCCCAAGCTGCTGGAAGAGACTTTCCCAGAGTGGAACCGCCTGCAACTGGTGAGGGTCGCCATTACTATTTTGGAAACGATCTCCCACCTGCATAAAAATAACGTGCTGCTGGGTGACCTGAATCCGAGCAATATTCTGGTCGAGGACGAAACCACGGTGTATTTCGTGGACGGGGACAGTTTCCAGATCGAGGAATTTCCCTGCCCCGTGGGCAAAGTGCCGTTTGTTCATCCCGATTTGATGGGACAAGATTTCGGTCACCTGCTGCGAACTTTGGAACATGAGCATTTTGCCGTCGCTACCCTGGTGTTTATGCTGCTCATGCCTGGTAAACCTCCTTACTCGCATCAGGGTGGCGAAAGTCTTAACGTGAACGTGCTCAAAGGGCATTTCCCTTATCCGCTAGGGGAAAAAAGAGGGGCAGGCGTGCCGCAAGGACCTTGGCGTTTCATTTGGAGCCATTTACCAAAATACGTCAAACAGGATTTACACGATTATTTCACCGGCCAAGTCCAAAAAAGCACCCACGATTGGTTGAAGCTGTTGCACCGCTATCTCGGCGATCTCGAAAGTGGTCGGTTGAGAGAGGGCGGTCTGGAGTTGTTTCCAAAAAGTTATAAGTCGCTGTCCAAAGAAGCTGTGCTGCGCAAAGGCGGAACCTGGCAAACCTGCAAGAGTGGCGGCCACGAGTACGGTGTTCTGCCCGGTGAAAAAGAAAAAGACTTGGGTTACTGCCCCACTTGTCTCGTCAAGCGGATCGTGGTTCCTTGCGCTCGCTGCAAAGCGGTAATCCGAACTCAGTTGCGGAATTATATCGTGCGAGGCAAAAAGAGATTGCTGTGTGAAAAGTGTAAAGACGCTATCAGAGTAAAACCTTAACCGGCATGGAACAGGCTTATACAATTCCTTTTCCCCACTGAATGAGGAGAGCAGTAATGGAACTGCCCAAGTTTCTGCAGCATGAATCCCCAAAGTCTCCTGAGGAAGAACTGAAGTTCGAGGAAACAGATTTTGCCTCGGACAACCCGACCCCACGGCTCGCAGTCTGTTTGTGCTTGGATACCAGCGCCTCGATGATGCCTTGCATGGATGAATTGAATGAGGGTGTGCGCTCGTTTTACGAGGAAGTCCAGAAAGATCCCAATTCCAAGTATTCCCTGGAAATCGCTATTGTGACATTTGGACCAGAAGCAAAACAAATGCGAGATTTTCAACCTCTCGATCAACAGACTCGGCCCCCGATGCTCACGGCTAACGGTGGAACACCGATGGGCGAGGCAGTCAATCTGGCGCTAGATCTTCTCGAACAGCGTAAAAAACTGTATCAGGAGAATGGGATCGATTATTACCAACCCTGGCTGATAATGATGACCGACGGCATACCGACTGACCCGCCTCAGACCGTGGAAACCGCCGCGCGTCGGACCGCCGAAACCGCGTCGAACAAGAAGCTGACCGTGTTTCCCGTCGCCATTGGAGCGGAAGCTAGCTTGACCGCTTTGCAGCGATTTTCTCCCGTGAACGCGCCGCAGCGCCTACAAGGTTACAAGTTCAGAGAGTTGTTCGGTTGGTTCTCGGTAAACGCCATCAATAAAAGCAAGAGCGTTCCTGGTCAGGATGTACCCCTGACACCACCCAGTTGGGTTCAGTACTAAAAACCACCAACATGAGCGGCGTCGATGAATTCTTTCGAAACCACTTTGACGCACGATTTTTACCTCCGGCGGCATCCCTATCGGGTGCTGCTGGCTTTCGAGCATTTTGTTACCCTGACGCACTTGCAAGAGTGGAAACAACAACAGGCAATCTGGGATTTGAAAGGAGACGGTTGTCTCTGGACAAACTATATTTACGTCAGAGAGCTGCGCCACAGGCGGAAAATGCAAGGAAAAACCTTGTTGGGAAATATGTGCAGTGGCTTCATCAGCTACCAAGGAAGCAAAGAATATGACAAGAACATTCTTTTTCGCTTCACCTTTCGAGTGGAATTCCGACAGCGCGAGAAAGGTCAAGCCAACCTCTTGGTAAAAACTGTTACGCGAGAGGAAATCGACCCCGTGCCGAGTTTCAATCACCGGGATTTCTACGTGGATTCCAGCCTCGACCTAATCGGTAATTTGGGCATCGAACTGGAAACGACCTTACTTCAATCCGGTTACTGAATGGCTTCGACCTGATTATGCCTCTCGATGCCCGTAGCCTCTGTCAAGACTCATTGCAGGATTTGATCCAGCGCGGTCTGCTCAAGTCTTACGAAAATTCAGGCAAGTTTATTAAGCCGCGTGTGCGGCACAGCGTCATTCCGCTCGAATTGGGGCTGATCGCCCATTACAGTGTGGCGGAAGGCCCTTTATATGAAGATGAAAGCCAGTGGGAGTTCGCTTACCGATTGGTGCACAGCTTCACTCAACGGGGCCGGCGCAATGTGCAAAGCCGATTTACCCTGCACGATCCCTTTGGGCCGTTTCAGGGTGTGCAAGTGGACGATTTGATGTCCCAACTACCGCACGTCTTTGAACAATGTGGTTTTCGTGGTCATCCGCCGAGTCGGCTCGCTCGCAGCGCGGCTTTCGTGTCGACTGGCTCATGCAAAGTCGAACAATTACCCGAGCCTTATGGCAAATGGTTCCAAATTCAACAGTGTAATCCGCGCTGGGAGCGGCCGGTAGAACTCGAAATGGAAGCTATCTGTAACTTGAGCGCGCCGACAAAGTACATAACCCGTATGGACCTCACCATATCCACCTTAGCGCTGCCACTGTTGGAATTGCTGGCCGAAAAACTGGGCCAACTGCTCAGCTCGGCGATTCCCGCTCCGTCTCTCGCGTATGTGCTGGGAGAAATTGGCCGCGCCAAAGGGACCGAATTTCTGGGAGACCGCATTTGATGCCGGGTATGACTCGTGGATAAATTGCTGGAACATATCAGACGAACCGCAGAGTGCCAACTCGACCGTGCCAAATGGCGGCTATACGTGCAAAGTTTCCTGAGCGATGTTCCTCGCGAATGGCAGGAAACACGGTTCCGGTTACCTCATTCCCAGAATTCGATACTGGAGGTGCTGGGGCGCTATCTGAGCTACAACGGCTTCGATTGCGGACGCGGCATCGATTACGATCGCGGGCAAATCCAGGCCAAGCTGCAACACCGTTATGGCCGCAACGAGGATTGGTTCGCCACGGTCGAGGGTTTGCTCAGCGAGTGGCTGGATCTCACGTTCGAAGTCCTGGTAACGGTAACCGAAGACAGCGGAGTCACGTTGCGGCTGTCGCACTATCTCCCCACCTGGGTCGACGAACTGAAAACCGCGCTGGCGGCGGAACTCGCCAAGCGGGCCGTAACCCGGCTCGATCCTTTCGAAAAAAATAAAGTGCTGGGGCCAGGAGAAGAACTGAAGACCGCCTTTTGGGGTCGTTTCCGGGATTATTCCGGCTGCGCGACCTTGGCCGAAGTGCGGGATCTGGTCAAACGGCCTGGCGACGGCAAAGTGCTGCCCTTGGGCGTGTACGCTTTCGATGACCAGTCAATCGACCAGCCACCGATGCTTTATCTTTCCCGTTATCGGACCGGCAAGCCGATGGAATACAACGGCACGCTGGTGGTCGCCCCGCAAAATTCCGGCAAAACCGAACTCATCGTTCGCTGGGCGCGAGCCGCCAACCAGCACGGCTACAGCGTCTTTCTGGTCGACGTGAAAGGCAATCTGTACAAAAAACTCAAGCCATATAACCTCAAGGGCAAACTCCACCATTTCTCCACCAGTCCTAACGTCAAACTCGGACAGGACGATTGCGGGCGCATCAATTTCCTGGCCGGACCACCGTGGTGTCCGATGTTACAGGACTGGCTGACGCCGTTCGAAAGCGAGCGGATACGCGAATTCGTCGGTGCGCTGCTACCGAATCAGGGTTGGACCGAGCAAGGCGGTGAAAACGAATTCCATTATCTGAACCGCGTGGTCTGGCTGACGGCCTTTATCCATATCCTGAAACTGTATTACTTCTATTTCGCGCACGGCGGCGACTTCACGGATGCTGCCGGACAGCACAGAACCCCCGATTTGAGCGATCTGTACCGGTTGGTTCTCGACGAAAACGTGCTGTATGCCATTTTGGGACAGGTCGGAAACGAACAAGGCAAACGCCGGCAAGCCGGTGAAGCGTTGCCGGAGGAATTGACGGCCGAATACTGGGCGCAGCGTATCGCGTTATTGCTGAGTCCGGACGCCATGCGCAATGTGCTGCCGGCGGTGACTGGACAGCGACGGGCGGAATTCAACTACAACGACTACACCCAAGGCATGGTATTGGCTTTGGAATCGTTCGCCACCGGTACGCTCCGGGACAAAGTCCGGGACGTTGGAGCCGGATCATCGTTTGCGTTGGAGGATTTGGGCAAGGAACAGGTCACGATCATCTTCGCTGCCCGCGAACAGGATGCCGAACGCTCCAAAGCCGCCGTGTCGATGGCGATCAAGAAACTCCAGCATTATCTGTTCGACCGGTTCGACAAGGACGAGTCGGAATTAAGGCCGATGTTGCTATTGCTTGACGAAACGCGACGGATTCGCGGGTTCGATGTCGGCGATTACGTCACGTTTGCCCGCGAGGCCAAGGCCGGTTGCGTGCTGGTGTATCAATCGCTCGACCAGATCGGCGAGCGAGAAAAAATCAACACGTTGCTGGAGAACATCGGTACGCAGATATACCTCGGCTCGCTGGTGGGTAACACGGCGCGTTACTTTATCGAAAGTTTGCCGCAGCGCTCCCGCCCGACTTTTTCGCGCACCGCCTCGTTCGGCAGCGACGGCAAATCGGAATCCGAACAGGTGGGGCAGGAAAAGGTCGATTATTTCACCACCTACGAGTTGTATCGGTTGCCCGCCGGAGAATGGCCGGCGCTAGTCTATATCAACGATCAACCCCGGCGCAGCCCGTTTCTGGTCGATATGAGCAATGCTTTTTTCGAGCAAACGTTGTCTGAATCTCCACAGCAAAAGTAAAGACCCAGGAGCAGGAAAATGACCAAGAAACAAGCCCAGATTGGTGATCTAAATACACACAAAAATCATGGAAAAGCGATCTGGAAAGATGGAGTGAGGCAATCAGAAAACGAACATATCCTGTCGAAGAAAAATTTACAGCAACAAACGACTGACCCTAATACAGGAGAACATTCATACGACCAAAAAGCTTATGATAACACGCATACTCTGACAATTCCCAAGGATATGGCCAATCTTAAAACCCATGGTCCCCTGAAGACGCATATGTCGGATATGCAGTTAATCAGAGAAACTGAAAAAGTTATCCAAGGGGTTCAAGAAGCCTCGGAACATCTTAAAAGCGAAATGAGTTTCGACGCCGCTGAAGGAAGGATGCGGGAAGCCAGGGATATTGCTATTGAAAACCGGGAAAAAGTTGGTTTGCCAACCCATGATCTCAAAAATCTTACTGATGAGAAAATAAAAGAGGCCACCCACTTGGATTTTGGAGAACCCTCTCAGGACATGAATAGAGATCTTGGCCTGATTCCAAACAATAAAATTAAAATAAATGTAGAAGTAGAGAAAAATAATGTATTAAAAGGTGAGAAAGCAACTACAGACCCTGTCACTGTATATGAGCAAAAATTAACCAAGCCTTTGGCTAGGGCAAGCAAAGCAGATATAGAACAAGATGTAGAACGGCTCTACGATGCAATTGAACAGAGGTCAACGAACACTTCGATTGAAGCAACTAAAGCTGATATGGATCACTCGGAGAACGCGAGTTCGGCTTCGTCACCCACACCAATTTTGTCGCGGCAGTCGGGCTTGGCCCTGAGCCAGCCGCGATACCACACGCCGCCGGCCCAGCCCGCCTCGTCGCCTTCCACCGTTCAGACGCAACAGCCCGG
>DAOTGT010000061.1:0-2887 GCA_035447285.1 Candidatus Competibacter sp. | reverse complement strand
GCCTCGTCGCCTTCCACCGTTCAGACGCAACAGCCCGGCCTGGCCCTGAGCCAGCCGCGATACCACACGCCGCCGGCCCAGCTCGCCTCGTCGCCTTCCACCGTTCAGGCGCATCAGCCGGGGACAGTATTGAGCAGTCATCAGCAAGGCCAACCACCTTCCGCAACGCCGGCGGTTCCGGCAGCCACCGCGCAACCCTCTCCGGTCTCGCCCTTGGGGGTGATCAAGTTCAAATAATCCAGTCGTTCGAGAGTCCTTCCAAATGCCTGCATTCGTATCCCGCTGGATGACGGTGGCCGCCGCCGTGCCGGGCGTGTCCCACGAAAAAAATGGGGAATCCTGCCAGGACGCCGTGCATACGATTCGGCAGGATGGTGTAACGGTCTTGGCGCTGGCCGACGGTGCCGGTTCGGTGCGGTATGCCAGGCAGGGAGCGGAATGCGCCACCCGCTGCGCGTGCGACTGGATCAGCCGATCCTTTGACGCTTTGTGGGACATGGAACCCGCCGAAATAGCGGTGTCCGTCGTGCAACAAGCGCTCGAACGACTCCAGCCGCTGGCTCGGGAGTTGTCCGCCGCGCCCCGGGATTTGGCCAGCACCCTGGCCTTTGTCGCCGTCAAGCGGGAACGCTATATCGTGGGCAATCTGGGAGATGGCGTGATCGGTTGCGAGCGTCGGGGGCAACTAGATGTGTTGTGCCATCCGCGACGCGGGGAATTCGCCAATCAAACTTATTTCTTGACTTCCGATTTCGCCGCCCGATGTTTCGAGATTAAAAAAGGGGACAGCCAGGATGTAACCGCGTTTTCCCTGATGTCGGACGGCGCGGCGGAAGCGTTTTATCAGCGTCGCGACAAAACGCTCGGACGGGGCGTGCAACAGGTATCGCGCTGGCTGGAGCAATACCCGGCATCGCAAATTGCCCGCCAATTGGAGGTCAACCTGCGCGAGCAGGTGCGGGCGCGAACCGACGACGATTGTTCGCTGGCTGTTTTGCGTTATCTGTCGTTTCCGCTAAATGTGCTGCAAGCCAAGAACACGACCTACCACTCTGATTTTCTTGGTTGTGGTTCTATGGTTGGCGCTCGAAACCGGTTTGAGGTGCTGCAAGATCTGGTCGATGAACAGGCGGGCGATAACACTGTTGCGGAACCCGCTCAAACCAGAAAAATGACGCGTCGAACCGCGCAAAAACACGTTCGAGCGTTGCGTTCCTTACTGGAGTTCGCTGCCGACTGACCATAATGAGTCGGTTACGGATCTGGTTTCCTTTGATCGTCGATCACCGCAGCCGGTACCCTCCCTTCAAAGCCCGATCCAGTAGCAGCACCGGTCACGAAATCTTGGGGCGGAGTGGAGAGAATCGCCGCTCCCAGCGTCCCGTATAGCAGGTCGATACGAAAACTCTATCCGTTGCGAGGTCACGAGCATGAAAACAGGCGATAAGATCAATTTTGCCGTTACGAGTTATCTCACTATCGGTGTCGTCATCGGCTTGACCCAGTTCAGCCTGAACCAGCTGTTCGAGCCACCTTGTAGTGGTATCGTCAAACATACTTTGTGGAAGCGTGGCGACTCGGGAGACACCCACTTTCTATGGCAGGTGGGTTCCAACGTGGTGCAATGGTTGCCGGACCTTTATTCGACGTTAGTCAAAGGCGACATGACGGTGCGAGATTACCTGCTGGGTGGCTATCATTGTGAGCCAAATGTGGTGCTACGACCGTCCTCTCCAACATTGTCGAACAACCCATTGTTGGACTTATCCAGGATCACGATATCGGGCGGGCCGGAACGGCGGTCGGAGATTCCATTGCTGTTGAGCAAACCGCTGGAGACTTCCGGTTTGAAGGGAACTGGCCTCGGCGGCGATCGCCCGCACGGCAGCTTGTCCGAGGTCTTGGTGAAACAGCCGTCAGACAAAACGGCTGTGCATACGGTTCTGGTGCCCTCAACTTCAACGTCAGCTCTAAAGTCGCTCTTGATCGAATCCCTACCGCAGCAGAAGAGCGAATCGCTGGAGACTTCCGGTTTGAAGGGAACTGGCCTCGGCGGCGATCGCCCGCCGCACGGCAGCTTGTTCGAGGCCTTGGTGAAACAGCCGTCAGACAAAACGGCTGCGCATACGGTTCTGGTGCCCTCAACTTCGACGTCAGTTCCAAAGTCGCTCTTGATCGAATCCCTACCGCAGCGGAAGAGCGAATCACCTTTGACCATGTCACGGAACTTCATATTCTCAGATGAAATGGTAAAGCCGGCATTGAAACCTTGGGAAAATTCAAGTTCAACATCGGCTAAACAATCCATTCTAGAGAGTCAGTTTGTCACGATTGAGGCGTTTCCAGGGGTCAGCCTTTCCGTACCACGCGACTGGCAGGTCGTCGACTCCAAAGAAACTCAGCAACTGGTTACAGCGAGCGAAGCTGTTTACGGAATCGGCCAAGGGATCTCCAAGACTGAAAATGTGAGGGTGTTTCAGCCGCCAACAGCCGTCGAGGGGGTCAGTATCGCTGTGATCAGCATGCCAGTGTCCTTGCCTCAGCAGGAGTGGCGGACCGCTAACGATGCACAATTGCACGAATGGGCCAGTGTCTTCACGCAGCAAGCCCGGCGAGGCATTGAGGCGCAAGGGTTCAAGCTGTTGCCGCTTGCCGATTTTTCCCGAGAGCTGATCGGTGATTGGCTGGGAATCAGTTTCAAGATGCGGATCGTGGATACGGAGGGGACTGTCTTCGAGCAAGCTCAAATTTGCGTTCCGACCACATCACGCACGATCGTGCTCAACCTCAGCTACGGCAAGGATGCGCCACTGATCTTCAGGCCGATCCTAGCGCATGCTCGCGAGACCTTGCGCATCGTCGAAGCGAGGAAGCCATGAAGATATTG
>DAOTGT010000060.1:0-17795 GCA_035447285.1 Candidatus Competibacter sp. | reverse complement strand
CCCGGCTTCGACTCGTCGCCTGAACCAGGGGCGCGCTCGACTGGTTACGCCCGTTAAAAATAGCAACTAAGTGATTAATGAATTGCGGCAAGGTAGCTTCTAAACCGATTTGGCCATCAATCCCATAATCGCGTAGCCCCCAATATGGGGGCGAAGTAACAACACACTGGATAGAACTTGATGGTAGCAGTCGAAGGGCGTGTAAGGCGTCTCCTTCCATAATTAATGAATCATCAAGATTTATCGTGTTCGGTGGTATTACTTTTCTATATTTCATCTTTACATCTTAGTTTCAGTATTACGCCTAACGAGGCGGACGAATAAGCTGTGAGGGCGGAAAACCTAAGGCTTTGATGGTCGATGTTGGCTTGATCCGCGTGGTCGTGCGGCGCGGAGCGCCAAGCAACCTGCGGATGGATATCCGCCGCCCTGTAGTCGCGGGCGCGAAGCGTCCACAACTATCGGTAATTATACTATTTCGTATTCGTATATACTGCATCATGGCGAAATTTACGGTAGATAGGATGGAAGCGGCTTACAATGCAAATCGCCTCGCGGCAATATCCATCTTCACCCAGTATTGTCTGGCTGAGCAATTACAGTATCCTGTTCAACACTGACCTGATCCCGAAAACAAGCATCAATCGCTTCATTCAGCTCGAAAATTCATGAAGTTATCGTGACAAATCTCGCTGTTACAATGCAATACCGATTATTCTCAAAGATTCTTAAAAAACGAAGTAGAAACAGGACACGCTTTCAGCCAACAATCTGGAAAAATGACAAAATAAAACGCATTTAGTCACAAAAACAAAACAAACTGATGTCCATCAGCGCAGGTCGATGCAGCGATCAGACCCGTCGAGAGGCGGAAACACGCCCGTCTTGGGGTAAAATCGCGTCACACTTCAACTTGAATCAACCATTCGCCCCCGATGACCACCTTCCTCGACCAACTCAAGCGCCGGCGTACCTTCGCCATCATCTCCCACCCCGACGCCGGCAAGACCACCCTCACCGAAAAACTACTGCTGTTCGGCGGCGCGATCCAGATGGCCGGCACGGTAAAAGGCCGCAAGGCCACCCGTCACGCCACCAGCGACTGGATGGCGCTGGAACAGCAACGCGGCATCTCGGTGACTTCCTCGGTGATGCAGTTCCCCTACCGTGATCATATCGTCAACCTACTCGACACCCCCGGCCACGAAGACTTCTCCGAAGACACCTACCGCACTCTGACCGCTGTGGACTCGGCGCTGATGGTGATCGACTGCGCCCGAGGCGTCGAGGAACGCACCATCAAGCTGATGGAAGTCTGCCGCCTGCGCGATACCCCGATCTTCACCTTCATCAACAAACTGGATCGGGACGGCCGCGAACCGATCGAGTTATTGGACGAAGTCGAGAACATCCTCAAGATCCGTTGCGCGCCGATCACCTGGCCCATCGGCATGGGCCGGGATCTCAAGGGCGTCTATCACCTCGACCAGGATTTCATCCACTTCTACGACCCCTCGCGCGACGGCCGCATCAACACCGGCCACACCATCCAGGGTCTCGACACCCCGGCGGTGGATCAGGAATTGGGCGCGGACCGGGCCAACGCCCTGCGCGAGGAAATCGAACTGGTGCGCGGTGCCAGCCACGCCTTCGACTTCGACGACTACCGCGCTGGCCGGCTGACTCCAGTGTTCTTCGGTTCGGCGCTGACCAACTTCGGTGTCCAGGAAATGCTGGACGGCTTCGTCGAAAACGCCCCACCGCCGCGTCCCTCCACCACCGCCACCCGCGAAATCGCGCCCGAAGAAGACGCATTCACCGGCTTCGTGTTCAAGATTCAGGCGAACATGGACCCGCAGCACCGCGACCGCATCGCCTTCCTGCGCGTCTGCTCCGGCACCTACCAGCCCGGCATGAAACTTCGCCATGTCCGGCTGGGCCGCGAGGTCAAGATCGCCGATGCCCTCACCTTCATGGCCGCCGAACGCGAGCATGCCGATGCCGCCTATCCGGGCGACATCATCGGGCTGCACAACCACGGTACCATCCGTATCGGTGACACCTTCACCCAGGGCGAGGACCTCACCTTTACCGGCATTCCCGATTTCGCTCCAGAATTGTTCCGACGCGCCCGGTTGCGCGATCCCTTGAAGATGAAGGCGCTGCAAAAGGGGCTTGAGCAGCTTTGCGAGGAAGGCGCGACCCAGCTTTTTCGGCCGCTCAACAGCAACGATCTGATTCTGGGTGCGGTCGGCATACTGCAATTTGACGTGGCTGCTTTCCGCTTGCGCAGCGAGTACGGCGTCGAGTGCGGCTTCGAGAATGTCAACGTTACCACCGCTCGCTGGGTGAGTTGCGCCGACGCCAAGCGCTTCGAGGAGTTCAAAACCAAGCTCCACGATAATCTGGCACTGGATCATCACGGCGAGCTGGTTTATATCGCCCCCAGCCGGGTCAACCTGCAACTGACGCAGGAACGCTGGCCGGAAGTGCGCTTCGCCGCCACCCGCGAACACGGGCGACATTGAAGATGCGTCTTGTCCTGCAACGCCTGACCCGATATCTCTGCCGCTGGCTGTTTCGGGTCGAACTACGCGGCTGGGAGCATTATCCCCACCACGAACCTCGCCTGCTGATCGTCGCCAACCATGTGTCCTATCTGGACGGCATGCTGCTGGCGGCGTTCCTGCCGGACCTGCCGGTCTTCGTGATCAACACTCACGTCGCCCGGCAGTGGTGGGTCAAGCCGTTCATCGCCATCACCCGCCACATCAGCGTCGATCCCACCACCCCGCACTATTTGAAAACGCTGATCCAGCACATCCAGGCCGGCGAACGGGTGGCGGTGTTCCCCGAGGGACGACTCAGCCTAACCGGCGCGCTGATGAAAATTTACGAGGGGCCGGCGCTGGCCGCCGACAAGGCTGACGCCGCCCTGCTGCCGGTGTACATCGAAGGCGCGCAATACAGCCTGCTGTCGAGGCTGGGCGGCATCGCCCGCCGCCGTCTGTTCCCGCGCATCCGCCTGACCATGTTGCCGCCGCGCCGCTTGAGCGCGCCTCCCGGCGCCAGCCGCGTCCGCCGCCAACAGCTTGGCCGGCAACTGGACGAATTGATGGTCGAACTGGCCTACGCCGGGATGAACATCGATCAACCCTTGTTCCTGGCGCTGCTGGAAGCCCGCGAGCGGCACGGCGACGGTCGCATCGTGCTGGAAGATGCCCAGCGGCAATGTCTCAATTTTCGCGCCTTGTTGACCCGCGCCTTCATTCTCGCCGAACTGCTGGAGTCGGATTGCGCGGGGCAACGCAACGTCGGTCTGCTGTTGCCGAACGCCGCCGCCGCAGTCGTCACCCTCCTGGCCCTGCATCTGCGGGGACAGGTGCCAGTGCTCCTCAACTTCACCGCTGGGAGCCACGACCTGCTCGCCGCCTGCCGTACCGCCCAAGTACGGACGGTCTGCACCTCGCGCGCCTTTGTTGCCACCGCCAATCTGGATGCGCACATTGCCGCGCTGGCGGCACAGGTTACGGTGCTGTTTCTAGAGGACTTGCAGCCACGGGCGACTCTGCCGACACGGCTGCGCGGGTTGCTGCGGACACGGCTACCGGCTCGAAGTTTTCGGCGCCTGGCGGGAACGGTGCAAGCCGATGATCCGGCGGTGATCCTGTTCACCTCCGGTTCCGAGCGGGAACCCAAGGGCGTGGTGCTGAGCCATCGCAACCTGTTGGCCAATGTCGCTCAGGTCCGCGCCGTGTTCGACATCACCCCGCGCGATGTGGTCCTGAACACCTTGCCGCTGTTCCATGCCTTCGGCCTGACCGCCGCCACCCTGACCCCGCTGCTGCTGGGCACCCGGCTGATCCTCTACCCGTCGCCGCTGCACTACCACGTCATCCCGGAGCTGGCCTACGAACGCCATGTGACGGTGCTGTTCGGCACCAACACCTTCCTGATGGGCTACGGCCGCCACGCCCACCCTTACGATTTCTTCAATGTGCGGCTGGTGGTGATGGGCGCGGAAGCCTTGCGTGAGGAAACCCAACGACTGTGGGCCGAGAAATTCGGTATCCGCATCAACGAGGGTTACGGTCTAACTGAGACTAGCCCGGTGCTGGCCGTCAACAACCGCCGCCACCATCGCAACGGCACGGTCGGCAAACTGTTGCCCGGCATCGAGCACTCCATGGAAACGGTGGAGGGTATCGCCGACGGGGGCTTGTTATGCGTGCGGGGAGCGAACGTCATGCTGGGCTATCTGTTGCCCGAACAGCCGGGCCAGTTGTACCCGCCGCGCACCGAACGCGGCTTGGGCTGGCACGATACCGGCGACATCGCGCGGATCGACGCCGACGGTTTCGTGATCATTCTCGGCCGGATCAAGCGCTTCGCCAAGCTGGGCGGCGAGCAAATTTCGCTGGCCACGGTTGAGCAATTGGCCGCCAACTGCTGGCCCGAGCATCAACACGCCGCTCTCAGCCGACCGGACCCGGTCAAGGGTGAGCGCATCGTACTGCTTAGCACTCGCCAAGATACCGATCGCCAGGAATTGATCGAGGCCGCGCGGCGCATGGGCCTGAGCGAGTTGTACATTCCCCGCCAGGTGTTGACGGTACCGGAAATCCCATTACTAGGTTCCGGCAAGCCCGATTATCCGGGCCTCCGCCGGCTGGCGGAAGATGTAATGGCATAGGTAATTTGGGCGTGATGATGGAGTGAACAACCGCGATGCCGAAGTCATGCAGCGGCTGCTCATCGAGTTTTCCCGAAAAAGTGGGCAAGCTCTAGCAAACTGTCTAGGTAAGGTTATACTTGTGACAGAAGTCCAGGTAATAGTGCGGTCACGGGTGATGAGGTGGATGCTGTCCAACCAGGAGATTCCGCCGCGCCAACCGAACCGTGCTTCGTAGCAGCAGGTGAGTTCCGGGGGAACGGCGAACTTGGTGGGATTTTCAGGGTGGCGAGGCCAGCATTGAATGTTATACTGCTAATAAAGACTAGCTAGATCAAAAGGTTGTTTTCAATCACCATGAATTCGGCTAGATATACAGAAACTATATAATCATTAGTTAGGCGTAGAATGGAAACGCTAGCACGATCACATGAGAGCAATCTGTCAGACAGGGAGCTTTTTCTTCTCGATTTTCTATTCGATGCAATCGCGCCTCGCGCAATGATTGACGATGAAAATTTCCCAATTCACAACAACACACCATATTCACACGGCTTCAACACACGTGAGCTAGATGCCGTTCTAATAAAGTTTTCGAAAGAAGATGTACTGTTTTCTGAGCAACATAATCATCACGGCAAGCAAACCCAGTATTTCGGACTTACAGCGAAAGGAGGCGAGTTATGGGAGTCCGAACGAAAACCAAGTTGGGGCCGCTATATCGATGACAGTCAGGAGCTTTCGAAAGAAGAAGGCATTTGGAAAGCGAAAATTCGCGCATTTTCTCCAGAAATCCTAACCGAATCATCCGCGTACTATGCTGAAAGCGGCTTTTTAGGCATTCCTGTTTCAGAGCTCGAATATGCTCAGGTGATTTCAAGCCTTGTTTACTGGAAAGAGCCATTCACTGTATATGAGTGCACATACTTAGCGAGGGAAGACGAATGTCCAAAGAAAACGAACTGGGCTGAATATGAGAAAAATCGAAAATGGTGGCGGAATGTCAGAGAGCTTCAAAAATGCCTCGCCTAACAAGGCGGTCAAGCCGTTCGTTATGCTCACTCGGACATTCAGCACTCCGCACTTGCTCGGGCTTGGCTTCGCCATTGCCGCCCGAACAAGCGCTCCATGCTGAGTGCCGCTTACCTGGGCGTTAGGCCTTAAAGAAACGGACAAATATAGCGATGATTTACTATTCTGTTGATACAGATCCTAGAAAAAATCACAGCGATACTTGCGCTGATCGCTCTCGGGATTACATATATTCCAAGTAGCTTTTTTCCTGCCTTTACTTCAAAATTTGGGCCGCTCTCAGCTCTCGGCGTTTTCGGAATCCTCTATTACCTATTTGATAGATTTCTTTGGAAATACTTTCCGGGGGTCGGAATCCCGAATATTTCAGGGTCTTGGTCAGGAAAAATCAATCGAGGTACTGAGCCAGGAAAAACTGAAGGTAAAATGGCGGACGTCACAGCAAAGATTACGCAAACCTGGACGCGCATTGATGTCGTTTTTAAGGGTACTCATTCGATCTCACGGTCTGAAGTGGCGGGTTTGTTTGTAAACAATCCAGACCATATCGAATTATGTTATTCGTACCAAAAGCGTCCAAATGATGCCGCTGGCTCTGGACACCAATACAGCGACGGCTATACACGTCTGATTTTCGAGAAAAGCGTAAATAATGCTACGTTAATTGGTCGGTATTTCAGTGATGAATTCCGTGGCGGAACGATCACTTTATCTAAAGTGAGTACAAATGGGCCTAACCAGTAGCTCACCGGAAAGGAAATCTTCCACAGTGGACATCCCACGGATCTTCAATATCACTGAGAGTGCTCATCGCATCCACAACCCGATCACAGCCGAAAAGCTCGCCACGCTCGGCGCGGCGCGGCGCTGCGTCTGGAAACCGGGACCCGAGTGCTCGACCTCGGTAGCGGTTCGGGCGAGATGCTGTGCACCTGGGCACGCGATCACGGTGTCATCGGCACCGGCATCGACATGAGCCAATTGTTCACCGAGCAAGCGAAACGCCGTGCTGTAGAACTTGGCGTCGCCCATCAAGTCACGTTCATCCATGGCGATGCGGCCGGCTACGTCTCTGACGAGAAGGTCGATGTTGCAGCTTGTGTCGGTGCTACTTGGATCGCCGGGGGAGTCGCCGGCACGATCGAGCTTCTGGCGCGGAGCCTGCGCACCGAAGGGATCATCCTCATCGGCGAGCCTTACTGGCGGCAGTTACCGCCAACGGAAGAGGTCGCCAAAGGGTGTCTTGCCGGCTCAATCTCCGACTTTCTCCTGCTTCCAGAACTTCTCGCGTCTTTTGGCCGCCTTGGCTGCGATGTCGTGGAAATGGTTCTGGCTGACCAAGACAGCTGGGATCGATACGAGGCGGCCAAGTGGCTCACCATGCGCCGATGGCTTGAAGCCAATCCCAACGACGAACTCGCGAAAGAGGTTCGAGCCCAACTGACCTCGGAACCCGAGCGCTACGCCGCTTATACGCGTGAATACCTGGGCTGGGGCGTGTTCGCGCTGATGCCGCGTTGATGAGGGAATTACCGGACGACTCAGAAAGTGGGGAAATCCAATCATACTTAACAACTCATCCGAGCCGACACCACTTCGCGGCGCGGCTTAATTCAGGCGTAATGCGGCACACCGACCCTATGATTCAACTTCGACCATATTCCCCAACAGACACTGACGCTATTGCAGCGGTGATCCTGCCGATTCAGCAGCATGAATTTGGCATACCAATCACGATAGAGGCGCAGCCGGATCTACGAAACGTTCAAGAGTTCTACCAACACGGGAGCGGCAACTTCTGGGTTGCAGAGGTCGAGGGTCGCATCGTCGGAACCATTGCCCTCCTCGATATTGGCAATGGCGATGCCGCGCTGCGAAAGATGTTCGTCTCGGAGTCATTTCGCGGAAAGGAGCACGGGGTGGCGCAACGCCTGCTCCAAGAGTTGCTGAAGTGGGCCGGAGAGAAGCAACTCATCAGGCGCGTCTATCTTGGCACCACGGAGCAGTTCCTTGCCGCACACAGGTTCTATGAGAAGAACGGCTTTCTCCAAATCGCGAAATCAGACCTACCTGACTCGTTCCCGGTCATGTCGGTAGACACCAAATTCTACTGCCTGTCACTGCAAACCGCCGCCTAGATTTTACGTCCTCGCGGCTTATCCGCCGCTCCGTTAGGCGCCATGCTTGCGACGTACACTGAGAATTGGCGGTTCACCATGAAGCAGCTTCCCGTGCTCCATCACATGGACAGCCGGAATCTTCGGGTTGTTAATGTCCTTCCCTCCGTCCGCATGCCACTTCTGTTCCCACTTCGTGAAATAGAACTCAAGGTCAGCCGATTCGAGCAGGTACACCGCCTGTAACGCAATGTGTCGGTAGATAGCAAAAACCCAAGGCACTTGCCGATACTTGGCGATAATGGTCGGGTTCATGTGGTGATGGGTCGAGAATCCTTTGGTCAGTTCGATATTGACCGACTTCAGTTCATACTCTCGCCCGGAGGCGTCCACCGCATCATTACCCTCGCGGCCCGGAAGGATCGTCAGACCCATCAGCAAGAGGACCTGAAGCAGCTTTCCGCCGTTGTCCTGAAAGATGTCATGAATCCCGTGCTTCGTGGCAAGGGCTTGATATTCCTGGACAGCGGGCCAGATTTCGAGAAGGCGCGCGTAATCGTCGTGCGGGGTCAGGGTCACTGCTTCGGTTCCGCCAGTAGGGACGCTGGAGAAACTCCAAGTGCCGCTGCCAACCGCTCGATGTTGTCGATGGAGATATTCCGCTCCCCGCGCTCCACGGAACCCACGTAGGTTCGATGGAGGCCCGCAGCATCGGCCAGCGCCTCTTGAGACAGGCCGAGCCGCTCCCGCGTCTTTCTCAGATTGAGAGCGAAATGCTTTCTTGTGGCTGAGGGCTTTAACTTCTTGTTCACGCGCGGGATAATGGGCGCATGATGACAATGAATCTACAGACTTTGAGTAGCACTTTATGCTAATGACGACGAAGACCGCGCCCGCTTACTACACGTCCAAGGGGGCCGCATTTATCGGAGATTCGCAGGAGCTGCTGGAGGAGCTGCCAGACGGAAGCGTGAACCTCGTCATCACCAGTCCGCCCTTCGCCCTACAGCGTCAGAAGGAATACGGGAACCTCGACCAGCACGAGTACATTGACTGGTTCCTGGAGTTTGGGCGGATCGCCCACCGCAAGCTGCGCGATGACGGCAGCTTCGTTGTTGACTTCGGCGGGGCTTACATGAAGGGTCTCCCTGCCCGCAGCCTCTACAACTTCCGCGTTCTCATCCGCATGGTCGATGAACTGGGCTTCTTCCTCGCCGAGGACTTTTATTGGTTCAACCCGTCGAAGCTGCCAAGCCCGATTGAGTGGGTGAATAAGCGCAAATTGCGCGTGAAAGACTCAGTCAACACGGTGTGGTGGTTCAGCAAGACCGGGTGGCCGAAGTCCGACATCACCAAGGTCCTCGCCCCTTACAGCGACCGCATGAAGAAACTGATTGAGGACCCGGACAAGTTCTACACGCCCAAGGTCCGCCCCTCTGGGCACGACATCGGTAAGGGGTTCTCAAAGGACAACGGAGGAGCCATCCCGCCAAACCTGCTCCAGATTTCCAACTCGGAATCCAACGGCCAATACCTGTCCGGCTGCAAAGCGGTAGGAATCAAGAGCCATCCGGCGCGCTTCCCGGCGAAGTTGCCGGAGTTCTTCATTCGGATGCTCACAGAGCCGGATGACCTCGTTGTGGATATTTTCTGCGGTTCAAACACCACGGGGCAGGTTGCGGAGCAAGAAGGTCGCCGCTGGATGGCATTTGAAGCGTTGCCTGAATATGTCGCCGCTTCGTCATTTCGCCTTCTCAACAAAGACACACCGCTTGATGTGATGAAATCAATCTATGCCAGAATTCTCGCAGGAGAGTCTGTCAATATCGAAGATTATCTTAGGCAGTCACGATTAGATTTGCGCGAGGAGATCGACGCATATGGCTCCTAACAATTCGTTCCAGCGGACGCGCTTCGCGCCCGCGAAACGGAACGGCGGATTGCAATCCGCTGGTTGCTTGGCGCAAAGCGCCGCACAACCATGCGGATCAAGCCGACTCCAGGCATCCATCGGCTGACGGAGACGTTGGATTCAACCAGCGCGACCACCGGCTCAGCGTGAAGACCCGCTAGCGATGGCGCCCGCCGCGCGCGCCCTGCGCCCGCTCTTCGTTCACCTTCAGGCGCTGGCCGCGTAGTTCCTGGCCATTGAGCGCGCTGATCGCGGCGCGCGCCTCGTGGCCTTCCATCTTGACGAAGCCAAAGCCACGGCACAGGCCGGAAAAGACATCCCGCGTCAGCCGAAGTCCGTGAACCCGCCCGTAGGCGGTGAACAGATCAGTGACTTCTTGATCGGTGGTATCCGAGGGTAGATTACCGATGAAGACGGTTTTCATGCACGGTCTCCTGTAGTTGCGACCCTCCGGGTCTGATGGTGAGCTTTATTTCGCCGCCGGGACGCATCGTGCGCCGTCGTTTCCGGGCGGGCGGGCCGGTGAGCGGCCGGCCGTTCGCCGGTCGATGCTCCAGCGGCGCGATGGGCGTGGTGGTGGCGCGCGCCGGCCGAAGGGGCCGCGACCGGTGCCCGTGTCCGTTTCGCCGGGCTGGGCTCGAATCCTTCGACCACCGACGACGGCAATTTGCGGCCCAGCAGCCGCTGGATAGCGTGCAGACGCGGCATCTCGTCCGCGCTGACCAGTGAGATCGCCAAGCCGGCGCGGCCGGCGCGGCCGGTGCGGCCGATGCGATGGACATAATCCTCGGGCACATGTGGCAGTTCGTAATTCACCACCCGAGGCAATTGGACGATGTCCAAACCGCGAGCGGCAATATCGGTGGCGACCAGCACCTGAATCCGGCCCTGCTTGAAATCGTCCAGGGCCCGAGTACGGGCCGACTGACTCTTGTTGCCGTGCAGGGCGGCGGTGCGGATGCCTTCGCGTTCGAGCTGGCGGCTCAGCCGGTCGGCGCCGTGCTTGGTGCGGGTGAACACCAGGGTCGCATCCCGCTCGCCGGCGCTCAGCAGGCGCCCGAGCAGAGCGGCCTTGTCGGTCTGCTCCACCGGATGCACCTGCTGCTCCACCAGGTCGGCGGGCGCGTTGCGCGGAGCCACGTCGATCACCGCCGGCTCGTGCAGGAAATCGCCGGCCAACTGGCGGATCGGATCGGCGAAGGTGGCCGAGAACAGCAGGGTTTGCCGTCGCCGGGGCAGTAGCGCCAGCAAGCGGCGGATCGCCGGCAAGAAGCCCAGATCCAACATGCGGTCGGCCTCGTCCAGCACCAGAATCTCGACACCGGCCAAGCTGACGGTCTTCTGACTCAGGTGGTCCAGCAGCCGCCCCGGCGTGGCCACCAGAATATCCACCCCGCGCCGCAGCGCGTCGCACTGCGGCTTCATGCTGACGCCGCCGACCACCAGCGCGGTGCGCGGTGCGACGTGGCGACCGTAGACGCGCACGCTGTCGGCGACCTGAGCGGCCAATTCGCGGGTTGGGGCCAACACCAGGGCACGCGGCCGACCGGCCGGCATCCGCGTTTCGGGACAGGTTTGCAGACGCTGCAACAATGGCAGGGTGAAGGCGGCGGTCTTGCCGGTACCGGTCTGAGCGGCGGCGAGCAGGTCGCGCCCCGCCAGAATGGCGGGAATCGCTTGAGATTGAATGGGGGTTGGCGTGGTGTAACCCCGGGCGGCAACGGCGCGCGCCAGGTCATCGACCAGGCCAAGAGAAGCAAACGGCATTGAATACTCCTGAATCCGCCTGCCCATGCGCGGCGCATGGAACCGGTCCAGGCAGAATGATAATGAGATTGAGGGTGATCGAGGCGTACCCAGCCAAGGGGTGGACCACGACAGGTTTGCGGGAGGAACGGGAATCGGAAAACCCGCGGGCGACAATTCCGAGAGGAACGGCTGGAACCTCGGGGCGCGCACCGGACCGCGCCGCGACAAACTTATCTGCGACTTTAACATGATCCACGCGGTTTGACTAATTCGCGCCTCGGTTGGCATTTCCGCCCGCCCTGAGGCATCGTTCAGCCACCCACCAGCACTATATGCAGCCGGAGCGGGCCATGCGCGCCCATCTGCACGGTTTGCTCGATGTCGGCGCTGCGCGAAGGGCCGGTGATGAAATTGACCGTGCGCGGCATCCCCTGGCCACGCGCGCGCAGCAGGTCCCAAGCGTCCTCGTAGGCGCCGACGATGCGGTCAGCGCGCAACACCACGATATGCGTATCCGGCAGGAAATTCAGCGTGGTCGGACTGTGCGGTCCGGACAGCAGCACCAGTGTACCGGTCTCGGCGATGCCGGCGAAGGCGAGCGACACGCTGGTTTGGTCGCCGTCCACCGCCGCGCGTCGTTCGATATGCAGGGCTGGCTCCTCCGACCACGGCAGCGCCGCCAATTCCGGGTCCGGCGCCATGACCAGTTCAGCGGGCAAGCCTTCACAATCCAGGAACGCCGAAACCGCCACCGGCACATCCGCCGGATGGGTCACAGGGTCCACGGTCGCCGCCGCGTTCCGGGCCATCTGCACGAACAAATCCACCTGTTCGAAGTGCGGATGCAAGGCGCGCGCCGGAATCACGTTGCGCGGCGGATGCGCCAGCCGCGCTTCCAGCTCCGCCCGCCGCTCGCCCGCCACGGGACCGCGTTGCAAACCCCGCCGAAGCGTATTCAGAATCTGTTCGCGCGCGTCGCTCATGACCGTGCTCCCTGGCGTGCCGCCCATTGCTGTTGGAAAGTTCGGCCCTGCGGCACCGGCAGGTCGCGCCAAGCGGTCCAGCCGCCCGCCAGCGGCAGGCGCTCGATCCGTCCCTTTCGGCCGCCCAATCGCCGCAGTAGCCAAGCACCGAAACCGGCGGCAACCCGATAAAGCTTGGGACGTTTGGCGAAAAAGGCCCATGCGCCCAGACCGAAGCGAACTCCGGTCGGTGACAGATGCCGCTCGAACTCCCGCTCGCGCCAGTGGCGCATCATCTTCGGCAGCGGGATATGCATCGGGCAGACTTCCTCGCAGCGACCGCAGAACGTGGAGGCGTTCGGCAACTGGCCAGCGGCGTCGATGCCGACCAATTGCGGGGTCAGCACCGAACCCATCGGTCCCGGATAGACCCAGCCGTAGGCGTGGCCGCCGATGGCGCCGTACACCGGGCAATGGTTCATGCAGGCCGAACAGCGGATGCAGCGCAGCATGTCCTGGAACTCGCCGCCCAACATGCCGCTGCGGCCATTATCCAGCAGCACCACATGAAACTGTTCCGGGCCGTCCAAGTCGTCCGGGCGGCGCGGTCCGCTGGAAAAGGTGGTGTAGACGGTGATCTCCTGGCCGGTGGCGGAACGGGTCAGCAAGCGGGTCAAGGTGCTGACGTCTTCCATGGTCGGCACCATCTTTTCGATGCTGGCCAGCGCAATATGGACGCGCGGCAGAATCTGGGTCAGATCGCCGTTGCCCTCGTTGGTGACGATGACCGTGGTGCCGGTCTCGGCGATGCAGAAGTTGGCCCCGGTGATGCCGACATCGGCGCTCAGGAATTGCTGGCGCAACACCTGGCGGGCCTCGTTCATCAGCGCGCGCGGGTTCTCGTCGCGTTCGGTGAAGCCGTAGGGGCCGTGATGGGCATGAAAAGCATCGGCCACCTGATCGCGGTTGAGGTGGATGGCCGGGGCGATGATGTGGCTGGGATGCTCGTGGCGCAGTTGAATGATGTACTCGCCCAGATCGGTCTCCACCGGCTGGATGCTGTGGGCTTCGAGGAATTCGTTCAGACCGATTTCCTCGCTGATCATGCTCTTGCCCTTGGTCACCCGCCGGGCGGCGACCGAACGGCAAATGTCGAGCACGATTTGCCGGGCCTCGGCGGCGTCGCGCGCCCAGTGAACCTGGCCGCCCTGCTCGATCACCTTGGCCTCGAACCGTTCCAGATAGAAATCCAGATGCTCCAGCACATGGTTCTTCAGGTCACGGCCGGCGGCGCGCAGTTGATCGAACTCGGGTAATTTGGCGATGGCGGCGGCCCGCTTGCCGGGAAAGCCGGCCTTGAGGTTTTTCAAGGCCCGTTGCAAGGCGGCGTCGCGCAGGGCGGCACCGGCGTTGCTCTTGAAGCTCTGGCTAGTCACTTGCATTGGCGGGTCTCCTCAGTCGGGTTCGCCGATGGCCGGTCCGTCGGCCATCCCGGCCAGTACTTCGGCAATGTGACGAACCTTGATCGCCGCGCCTTCGCGTTGCAGTTTGCCGGCCATGTTCAGCAGGCAACCCAGATCGCCGGCCAGCAAAGTCCCGGCTTCGCTGGCCTGGATGTGAGCGGCTTTTTCGCTGACCATGCGATTGGACAATTCGGGATATTTGACGCAGAACGTGCCGCCGAAGCCGCAGCACACCTCACTCTCGGCCATTTCCCGCAAGTCGAGATCCGCAACCGTGGCCAGCAAGCGGCGCGGTTGCAATTTGATGCCCAATTCCCGCAACCCGGAACAGGAGTCGTGATAGGTCACGGTATCGGGATACCGTGCAATCACTCGCTCCACGCCGAGCACGTCGGTCAGAAACGACACCAGTTCGAAGGTCTTGGCGCTCAGACGTTCGGCGCGGGTTTGCCAAGCGGGATCGCCGTCGAACAGATGCGGGTAGTGTCGTTTGATGGTGCCGCCGCAGGAACCGGACGGCACGACCACGTAATCGAAGTCCTCGAACGCGACGATAACCTGTCGCGCCAAGTCACGAGCGTCGATGCGGTCGCCGGAATTGTAGGCCGGCTGACCGCAGCAGGTTTGGGCGGCCGGAACCTCGACCGTGCAGCCGGCGTCTTCCAGCAGTTTCACGGCGGCGAAACCGATCGTCGGGCGGAATACGTCCACCAGACAGGTCACGAACAGGCCGACGCGCGGCTTGGAGGGACAGGATGACGTTGCGTTCATCGCGGTCTCCCTATTCTTGAATGCGCAGGGTAACGATGAACCGTTCGGTCACCGAGCCCTCACCCTCCCAGATCCGCCAGTGCTTGAGCTTGAGCACAACCTCGCCCGGTTGGCGAGCGGTAAAGGTGAAGGTGCGCATGCCGCGTGCGCCGATGAAACCCTCCGTCGGTTCTTCGAAGCCGGTGCTGTCCAGCGCCAGCCGTTGCCGATCGGTTTCATCGACAGCCCAAACAAAGCCGGTGCCATGCTTTTCTGGCAAGCGCACCCTGATTCGTTCCCCGACCCGGACTTCGGCGGTGCGCTGATCATCGGCGCGGGTAAGCACCAGCACGCCGTTTTCCCGCGAGCCGGCGGGGATGGCCGGGGTTTCACTGTCGGGTTTGGAGGCGCAGCCAACCACCAGCAGCGCGGCCAGCGCCAATAGCGCTGAGGTAAGGCGCGCGAAGGGGAAAAGACGCGATTCAGGCGTTAAGGGCATGCGATTTCACCGGTTCGTTGGCGGGCGGGGGTTGTCGTCAAGAATGGATGTCGCAAATTGTAGGTGAGGCGCAATCTGGTCGGAAAGTTTCGGGCGATATCCCGGCCCTCGCCGGTTGTTTCATGGCCGCGTCGCCACTCCCCAGCATGACAGCATTCCGATTCAAAGCCATACTTTGGCCTGAACCCGATGTCAGGACTGTCATAATGCTGAATCTTGTCGCACTATTGGTCACCTTGACCGCTCTTTTCAGTTACATCAACCACCGCTTCATCAAACTCCCCACCACCATCGGGGTCATGGTGCTGGCCATGGTGCTCAGCCTGATCCTGATGAGCCTGGGCGAACTGGGATACGCACCGATCGAACAACGGGCCGAGGCCATCATCGGCGGCATCGACTTCAACCAGGTACTGATGCAGGGCATGCTCTCCTTGTTGTTGTTCGCCGGCGCCCTGCACGTCAATCTAGAGGAACTGGCCCAGCAAAAATGGCCGATCGGCATCCTGGCGACCGTCGGCGTGGTGGCATCCACCTTCCTGGTGGGCATCGCTTCCTGGTTCGTTCTCAATGTATTGTTCGGCATCTCGATTTCCCTGCTGTACTGCCTGCTGTTCGGCGCCCTGATTTCGCCCACCGATCCGATCGCCGTGCTCGGCATCCTGAAATCCGCCAAGGCGCCCAAGAGCCTGGAAATCAAGATCGCCGGGGAATCGTTGTTCAACGACGGCATCGCCGTGGTGGTGTTCGCCATCCTGCTCGGCCTGGCCGTGGGCGGCGAAGAGGTGACGCTCGGCAGCGTCGCCCTGTTGTTCACCGAGGAAGCGCTGGGCGGCATCGTGTTCGGCCTGGCGATCGGTTATGTCGCCTATCTGCTGCTGAAAAGTATCGATAGCTACGATGTCGAGATTCTGATCACCTTGGCACTGGTGCTGGGCGGCTATGCGCTGGCCATTCACTTGCATGTTTCCGGACCCATCGCCATGGTGGTGGCCGGCCTGATGATCGGCAATCACGGCCGCAGTCTGGCCATGTCGGACACCACGCGGGAGCATCTGGACACCTTCTGGGAACTCATCGACGAGATTCTGAACGCCATGTTGTTCGTGTTGATTGGTCTGGAAATGATCATCCTGACCTTCGAACGCGATCATCTACTGGCCTCCTTGCTGGTGATCCCGATCGTGCTGCTGGCCCGACTGGCGTGCGTGGGCGTGCCCGTGCACGTCATGCGACGCAGGTTCGGTTTCGTGTTTTCACCCCATGCCATCAAGATCATGACCTGGGGCGGGTTGCGCGGCGGCATTTCCGTGGCCCTGGCGCTGTCGCTACCGCTGGGACCGGAACGTCAGATCGTGCTGGCGTTGACCTATATCGTGGTGCTGTTCTCGATTCTGGTGCAGGGCTTGACGGTGGGCAGGCTGATCAAGGCGACGGTGGCCCCCGCCGGCTCCGGCGCGGGTGATTCGTAAACCGGCGGGGTTGCCGCCGTGCTGTCGTCGGGAGGGTCGAGCATGATGAAACCCACGCTGACGCTCGCCATGGTGCTGGCGCTGGTCCTACCGGCTCGGGCGCAAGTCTATAAGTGGACCGACGCCGACGGGCAGGTCCATTACGGCGGGGCTCCGCCCGCCGCGGATCGACCCTCGCAGACCCTGGATATTCAGTCTCAACCCACGCCGGAGGGCGAGGTGGATAACGTCAGTTCGATGCGACGGGCCACTCGGGAGTTGCGCGAACTGCGCGCGGTGAATCGAGGCGTCCCGGTACGCGAACTCGACCGCCCCCGTTCCTCGCGCCGCAAGAAGAACACGCCCACGCATATCGGCTACGAGGATCAAGCCAAGATCGACAATCTCAACAGCGACATCCGGCGTCTGTCTTCCTCGACCCTGGGCAGCGCCAGCAGTCGTGCCCGGGAGATCCACGCGGCCAAGAGCGAATTGCGGCAGATCTATCGCAAGTACGGCATCAAGCCGCCGTAAATCAAAGCCAAGGGCGATGCATGCGGATCAGCCGCCGCGCCGCCAACCTTGGGTCCGTCGGTGCAACCAGTGGCTCAACGCCGTGTGCAGCAACCGCACCGCACCGGCCGTGACGACGATCAGCATCGCCATGGCCGCAGCCGGCGCAGTATCGCCCGCGTCGTCCATGTTCAGCACCGCCACCGAAGCCAGCGTGGTATTCGGCGAGCGGAGGAAGACCACCGCCGAAACCGTGGTCATGGCATTGATGAAAAAGTATAGCTACGCGATGTTCGAGTTTTCGAGGACAGAACAGAACGATATTGTTTTCCTATACAAATAGTGGAATATTTATAGTCATGGGCAATAATTTCCATAATTCTTCTTTTTAAGAAGCGGTGATTTGTTGGTATATGACCTACGGCGTTATCTTCGGAAGAAAGTCGTGGCTTTTGTTCAGGATGGCGGAGGCCAAGCGCTGGTCCTTACCCACAAGTCATTCTCGCTGACCGAGGGCGGCCATAATCTCTAAGGCCCGCATGGACTGCCGCCACACCTTGAAGCCCCGCCACACGGTTTCCGGTCCGGGTTCACCGTCGCCTTTACGTGCCAGAAAGCCACCTAATTGGGCCAACAGACGGACTATTTCTCGCAGGGACGGTGGTGCCGTCGGAG
>DAOTGT010000059.1:6315-19062 GCA_035447285.1 Candidatus Competibacter sp. | reverse complement strand
CCGAACCAGACCGCGATGGTCTCATCGTCCAGGGTGATGACCTCGTGCAACAGATTCCGCACCCTGGCCAGCGCGGCCGGACCGATCTCGCCGGGATGGTCCTGCACGCTCAGGTCAGGATCGGTGTAGCGCGCCTCGGGATCGATGCCGTCCAGCAGAAACTCCAGAAATCCACCGACCAGTTCCCGATGGCTGGGCGCGCGGAACCCGACCGAGTAGGTCAGACACGGCTCCAGCGCCACCCCGTAATGGGCGACGCGCGGCGGCAGATACAGCAGATCGCCCGGCTCCAGTACCCACTCCTGCTCCGGTACGAACTCGCGCAGAATGCGCAACTCGGTATCGGGCAGGCAATTGTCCGACTCCACCGGCCGATGGCTGATCTGCCAGCGCCGCCGGCCCTGCCCTTGCAGCAGGAACACGTCGTAATCGTCCACATGCGGCCCGACCGAACCGGCCGGCGGCGCGTAGCTGATCATCAGATCGTCGATGCGCCAGTCGGGAATGAAACGAAACGGTTCCAGTAATGCCGTCAAATCCGACGCGTGCTTCTCGACATCCTGCACCAACAGGGTCCAATGACTGTCCGGGAGCTTGAGAAAATCGTCGTCCACGAATGGCCCGTGCCGTAACTCCCACGGCTTTTCTCCGCCCCGCTCCAGCACCAGCCGCGACTCCACGCCCTCCTCGCAGGCCAGCCCCGCCAGCTCCTCCGGCGTCAGTGGGTCCTGAAAACCCGGCCAGGCACCGCGCACCAACAGCGGTTGCTTCTGCCAGTACTCAGCCAAAAATTGCGCCGGATCGAGTTCGCCCAACACCTTCGGCATCATGACGGCTTCAGACCCGACGCGCTTGGTCAGCGGCATTGCCGACATAGCTCGCTGGCGTCAAGGCCAGCAAGCGCCGCTTGGCTTCCTCGGGGATCGCCAGATCGGCGATGAACGCGCGCAGGGTCTCCCGATCCACCCGCTGGCCACGGGTCAGTGCCTTGAGTTGCTCGTAGGGTTGCTCGATGCCATGGCGGCGCATTACGGTCTGGATCGGT
The DNA here is from genome assembly GCA_035447285.1 of Candidatus Competibacter sp. Lineage (GTDB taxonomy): Bacteria > Pseudomonadota > Gammaproteobacteria > Competibacterales > Competibacteraceae > Competibacter. The sequence goes on along the minus strand of DAOTGT010000059.1, from coordinate 18,017 downwards.
TCGGCCAACACTTCCCAGTTGGCATCCAGATCGGCACCCAGCGCCGCTGTATCCACCTCCAGCTTGCCGATGCCCTTCAGGCAGGATTGATAGGCCACCAGCGAATGCGCCAGCCCGACGCCCAGAGTGCGCAGCACGGTGGAGTCGGTCAGATCCCGCTGCCAGCGCGACACCGGTAGTTTGGCGGCCAAATGATCCAGCAGGGCGTTGGCCACTCCCAGATTGCCTTCGGCATTCTCGAAGTCGATGGGGTTGACCTTGTGCGGCATGGTCGAGGAACCGATTTCACCGGCCACGGTTCGCTGACGGAAATAGCCGATGGCGATGTAGCTCCAAAGATCGCGGCAGAAATCCAACAGCACGGTGTTGGCTCGCATCACCGCGTGGAAAAATTCCGCCATGTAGTCGTGCGGCTCGATCTGAATGGTATAGGGGTTCCAGTCCAACCCCAGATCCTCGGTCACGAAGCGGCGGGCAAACTCCTCCCAGTCCAGTTCCGGGTATGCCGCCAGATGGGCGTTGTAGTTGCCGACCGCGCCGTTGATCTTGCCCAGCAGCGGCACCGCCGCCAGTTGCGCTCGCTGACGTTTGAGACGATAGGCGACATTGGCCATCTCCTTGCCGAGCGTGGTCGGCGAGGCCGGCTGGCCATGAGTCCGCGCCAGCATGGCCTGGTCGGCGTGCTGGCGTGCCAATCGGGCGATGGCGTCGATGCTCTCGTCCAGCGCCGGCAGCAGCGCCTGGGTCCGCGCCTCGCGCAGCATCAGCGCATAGGCCAGATTGTTGATGTCTTCGGAGGTACAGGCGAAATGGATGAATTCGCCGACCGCTTCCAGTTCGGCGTTGCCGGTGATTTTTTCCTTGAGCAGATACTCGACCGCCTTCACGTCGTGGTTGGTGGTACGCTCGATGTTCTTGACTCGCTGGGCGTCCGCCAGGCTAAAGTTCTCGACCAACCCGCTCAGGATATGGAGGGCGTGCTCGCTCAGCGGCGGCACTTCCGGAATGCTGGGATGACGGGCCAGCGCTTGCAACCAGCACACCTCCACCCGTACCCGATGGCGGATCAGGCCGTATTCGCTGAAGATCGGCCGCAGCTCGGCGGTCTTGTCGGCATAGCGCCCGTCGATGGGGGAAATCGCGGTCAGAGCGGAGAGTTCCATGGGTCGGATCCTTTACAAAGCTATCGGGGCAACCATATTAAGCTGGTGGCATCCGCCACGCACCCGTCAGCGCCGCGCCCGAAACACGACCGCGCCGAGAATGATCGCTCCCCCCACCACCGCCCACATGCCTGGCGTTTCTCCCAACAACAGGAATACCCAGACCGGATTGAGCACCGGCTCGATCATCGGAATCAGAATGCCCTCGACCGCCCGGACATGGCGCAGCGCCAGCGCAAACAGAATATAGGGCACGCCCAATTGCAGCACGCCCAGCAGCGACAAACCGATCCAACCCGACAGATCGGGCATGGACTGAAACATGAACGGCAGACCGATGGCGCCTGCCAGCAAGTTGCCGAGTAACAGGGAGGACAGCGCGGAACCATCTTTTTGCCGGCGCATGAACAAGGTCATCCACGCAAAACAAAACCCATCGACCAGGGCGATGATGTTGCCCCAATAGCCGCTCAGGGTCAGTTTATCCAGAAAGAACAGCACCATGCCGCTCATCATCACCAGCAGAATCAGCCAATCGCGACGACTGGCCCGTTCCCCCAGGAACCACGGGCTGAACAGGATGACGTAAACCGGTGCGGTGTATTGCAGCAGCACCGTGTTCGCCGCCGTGGTCATCTTGTTGGCGACCACGAATAGCACCACGGTACCGGCGTAGGCCACTGCCCCACCGATCAGCTCGAACGACCAGTCAAATCGCAACTCACGGCGAAACACCGCCCCGATCATCGCCGCGCCGATCAAGCTGCGCATCCCGGCGATGGCCACCGGGTTCCACTCGATCCATTTGATCAACAACCCGCCCGAACTCCACAGGATCGCCGCCGCCAGCAGCATCAGCACGGCGCGGCGATGGACGGTGGCGGGTTCGGGCGCGGCCGTCGCTGGCCGCAACACCTCCGCCAGTTCCGGCTCGGGGATCAGCGGCGGCACGGCAATCGGCGGCGGCTCGACGGCGACAATCGGCGATGCCGGCGCCGACGGCGATTCGTTCAACCCGTCACTCCTCGACCGTCTGGCCACCCAGGTAGGCGTTACGAATCTCGGGATTAGCCAACAGCGCCTCGGCGCGGTCTTCCAGCACGATGCGGCCGACTTCCATCACATAGCCGCGATGCGCCAGCTTCAACGCGGCGCGGGCATTCTGCTCAACCAAGACGATGGTGACCCCGGCCCCGTTGATCTCCCACAGGGTCTGGAAAATCACCTTAACCAGCAGTGGCGCCAAACCAAGACTCGGCTCGTCCAGTAACAAAATCCGGGGGTTGGCCATCAACGCCCGACCGATGGCCAGCATTTGCTGCTCGCCGCCGCTCAGGGTGCCGGCCAGTTGCTCGCGGCGCTGGGCCAGCACCGGAAACAGCTCGTGAATCCATTGCAGGGTCTTGGTGGTTCGGGTCCGGTCGGCTTGGGTAAACGCACCCAGGTTCAGGTTTTCCTGAACGGTCAGGGTACCGAAAATGCGGCGACCTTCCGGCGCATGGGCGATCCCCATGCCGACCAGGCAATGCGCGGGCATTTTGTGGATGGGTCGGGACTCGAAGCGAATTTCGCCCCGCGAAGGGCGCAGCAGGCCACTGATGGCGTGCAGGGTAGTGGTTTTGCCGGCGCCATTCGCGCCGAGAATGGCGACGATTTCGCCTTGCCGGACATGCAGATCGATACCGTGCAGCGCCTCGACGTTGCCGTAGCGGACATGCAGATTTTCGACTTCAAGCAACATGTCGTGAGTATCCGGCACGGATGCGTTTCATGACCATAAGCCCGCCAGCGAAAAAGCCACTGCGTCAAAGGGGACGGCGCGCACCTCGTCGTTTTCCTGATAAACGTGCTCCAGCGACCAATGTCCATCGCGCAGCACGAACGCTTCCAGAGTATGCAACGCCGGATCGACCAACCAGAGAAACGACACGCCGTATTCGGCATAAATCGGCATCTTATCGGCCCGATCGATTCGGGCCGTACCCGGCGAGAGCACTTCGCACACCCAATCGGGCGGCAGGGTAAAGTAGGCCAAATCGGGCAACTCCGGCATGCGCTCCCGTCGCCAGCCGGCCAGATCGGGCACCAGAATATGCGGTCCCAAGTGCAACTCCGGCTCAAACAGAATCCACCAACCGCCGGGACCCCCACGCCCTTTATGAAAGGGGCTGATCAATTCGCCGCCCATGGAAGAACTGGCCAAGGCATGTTTCGGCGCGGGGCGCGGTTGCGTAATCAATTGACCGTGAATGATTTCGCCCACCAAATTTTCGGGTAGGTCGAACAGGTCTTCGTAAGTCGCGAATTTGAAGGCGGTTGCGGTCATGCTCAGAGCTCCTTCACGGGTTCGCGTTACGCCTCGTCCTCAGTGCCCAGATAAGCCTCGATCACCTTGGGATCGCGGCGTACCTGCTCCGGCGAGCCTTCGGCGATTTTGCCGCCGTTTTCCAGTACCACCAATTTTTCACAGGCGCGCATCACCAGACGCATGTCGTGTTCGATCAGCAGAATGGTGATCCCACGCTCTCGAATGCGGGCGATCAAGCCAATCAACGCCTCGGTTTCCTGCTCGTTCATGCCGCCGGCCGGTTCGTCCAGCACCAACAATCGTGGCCGGGTCGCCAACGCCCGAGCGATTTCCAACCGCCGCTGGTCGCCGTAAGCCAGGTTCTTCGCCAAGGTCAGCGCCTGCTGGCGCAGGCCAACAAATTCCAGTTCCTTCAAGGCCCGGCCCATGGCGTCGTTTTCCTCGCGTCGCTGGAATGGCAACCGCAACATGGCGGCGAGAATCCCACCTCGCATCTGGTAATGGCAACCGGCCAGCACGTTCTCCAGCACGGTCAAGCGCTGGAATAACCGGATATTCTGGAAGGTGCGGGCAATGCCAAGGGCGATGATGCGATGGGTGCGCAACCCGGCCAGCGAGGTACCGGCGAATTCAATTCGCCCCCGGTCGGGTCGATAGTTGCCGGTGATCAGGTTGAATACCGTGGTCTTACCGGCGCCGTTGGGGCCGATCAGACCAATCACCGAACCTTCCTCGACGGCGAAGGACACCGCATCGACAGCCGTCAAACCGCCAAAGGTTTTGGTCAGCTCCTGGAGCGTCAGCAACGGCGTTGCGGTGGCGGCCGACCGACCGGGCACACCGGATGGTGCCTCCATCATCCGCGCCCTCTGGCCAGGGTCACCGGCGAAAACCGTCCTCCTCCCGCCGGCAGCAAGCCCTGCGGCCGGAACACCATCATCACCACCATCACCAAGCCGAACACCAGCATTCGGGCGCTGGCGAACTCGCGGAACAATTCCGGCAAGCCGATGACCAGGAAGGCCGCCAGCAGGACGCCGACGATATTGCCCGCTCCGCCAAGAATCACGATCATAAACAGCACCACCGATTCCCAGAAATTGAACGACTCCGGAGAAATGATGGTCATTTTGGCCGCGAACAGGGTGCCAGCCATGCCCGCCCAAGCCGCGCCTAGGCCAAATGCGGCCAGCTTGTAGTACGCGGTGTTGATGCCACTGCCCTCCGCCGCCACCTCGTCCTCGCGCAGGTAGTTGAGCGCCCGTCCGAACCGCGACTGCTTCAGCCGCAGAAACAGAAAAATGGTCAGTGCCACACAACCCCAAATCAGGTAGAAAAACTCCTGCGGCCGGCGGATGACGATACCGAATAGCTGAGGGCGGCTGATGCCGAAAATACCGTTGGCGCCACCGGTCATGCCGAAGATGTCGTTCACCAGGGCGATGCGCACAATTTCGCCGACGCCGATGGTGACGATCAGCAGGTAATCGCCACGCAGATGCACCACTGGCCGCGCCACCGCCAGCGCAAACAGCCCGGCGGTCAAGCCGCTCAGCGGCAGGGTCCACAAGATCGGAATCTGATAGCGAGTGTTCAGAATGGCGGCGGTATAGGCGCCCACCGCGTAAAAGGCGGCATGGCCCATATTGAACAAGCCAGCCTCACCCAGAATGAGGTTGAGACCCAGTGCCAGCAGTCCGTACAGACCGATGCTGTTGAGTACGTCCACCTGGTAGGCGTTGAGAAACAGCGGCGCGGCAACCAATAGCACGGCAAACATCACCACGGCGAACGGCTTACCGTGCTTCATCGGCTTTATCCGCCATGCTCCGCCCCTCTGTCCCTTTCATATCTTGTCCGCCACCCGTTCGCCCAACAAACCGGTGGGACGAACGATCAGGATCAGGATCAATACCAGGAAAGCGATGGCATCCTTCCAAGCGATGGAAATATAGGCCGCGCCGAGCGCTTCGATCACACCCAGCAACAGCCCACCCACCATCGCGCCGGGGATGTTGCCGATACCGCCCAGAATCGCGGCGGTGAAGGCCTTCATACCATAGACCCAACCCATGGTGAAATTGATCTGGCCGTAGTACAGCCCCACCATCAACCCGGCGGCGCCACCCAGCGCCGGACCCAGCAAGAATACCAACAGGATCACCCGGTTCACGTCGATACCCATCAGCCGCGCCGCGCCCTGATCGATCGCCGCCGCGCGAATAGCGGCGCCGATCCGGGTCTTCTGGATGAACAGGTACAACGCGGCCATCATCAGCACCGAGGCCAATACGATCAGCACCCGCATCAACGGCAGGTACAAGCCGAAAACATTCAGCGTAGCGGTGGGCAGGATGTTGTCGGGATAGACCTGGAAACGCGCGCCGTACAGCAGCATCAATGCATTTTGCAGGAAGATCGATGCACCCAGCGCCGACACCACCGCCGACAAGCGGGGCGATTCCCGCAAGGGACGATACGCGGCCCGCTCCAGAATCGCGCCGAGAATCGCCACCAACCCCATCACCATCAGTACCAGCACCAGCACGCCTAGGGCGAAACCCAAGTGATCGGTAAGCGCCAGCGAAGTCAGCAGAGTCAACCCCAGGTAGGCCCCGTAGGTAAACAGGTCACCATGGGCGAAGTTGATCAGTTTGAGCACACCGTAAACCATGGTGTAGCCCAGGGCGATCAGGGCATAGATACCACCCACGGCGAGGCCATTGGTGAGTTGCTGGAAAAATTCTTCCACGAGGTCACTGGGGATTCAGGTTGGAGAGCAGGGAACGTCGCAATGACGAAAAATATTCGCGCGGTCATAGCGGTTCCCCCCAAGCTGGGAAGGAACCACGCGACAGAGACTCATAGTTTCCGCAACACGAAATTACCTTCGGCATCCACCTGGTAGACCCGATACACCTCACCCTCGCGGTCGCCCTTGGCGTCGAAGGAGATCGGCCCACTCAAGCCTGGATAATCCTTGAGATCCTTATGCAGGTATTCGGCGATCTTGTCGCCATCGGTGGACTTGGCACCGGCGATTCCGGCCACCATCACCCGAAAACCGTCCCCGGCTAGCACTGCCCAGATCGAAGGAGGCAAGTCATTATATTTTTTCTGATAATCGGCTAGAAATGCCGCTGCTTCCGGCGCATCCAGATCCCGCGGCTGCGGTGGACTGAGGAAGTAGAAACCTTCGGCGGCCTCCTTGCCGGCGATCTTGATCAGATCGACATTATTGGTGGCGTCGCCGCCCAAAAACGGCACCGTCCAATTCATGTTCTTCTTCTGTCGCAGCAGCAGGCCGGCTTCAGGATAGTAACCGGTGAACAGCACCACGTCGGGATCGGCACCCTTCAGCTTGGTCAAAATGGCGGTGTAATCGCGTTCGCCGGGAGTCAGCGCGTCGAAAAACACTACCTCCGCGCCCTGACCCTTCAGCAGTGCATTGGCTTCATCCGCCAAACCCTTGGCATAAGAGGTATTGTCATGCAGGATGGCGACCTTCTTGAAACCCAGCTTGTCGATGGTCCGCGCCGCCATGCGGCCCTGCTCGTCGTCGCGCGGCGCGGTACGGAAGAAATGCTTGAAGCCTTTTTCGGTCAAGCGGATGGCAGAGGAACCGTTGGCTATTTGGGGTAACCCGACTTCATCGTAAATCGCCTGGCTGGCTTCGGTCACCGAAGAACCGTAGGTACCGACCACCCCCACCACGTTCCGGGTGGTCAGGCGTTGCGCGGCCAGCGAGGCGGTGCGCGGATCGCCGCCGTCATCCTCGGTTACTACCTCGATTTGCTTGCCCAACACACCGCCCTTGGCATTCTGCTGTTCGGCCAGCAGTTCGACGATCTTCTTCATGCCCTGGCCTTCGCTAGCCCAGGATCCGGTCAACGGCGCCATCAGACCGATCTTGACGGTATCGGCCGCCTGTGCGGTTATGCCGCCCACGGCCAGACCGAGCGCCGCGACCAATGCCAACAGTTGCTGCTTCATAGAGGGTGATCTCCTTGTGTGGAACCGGCTAACGGGGCGGGAAGGATGCGATCAGGCCAAGCCGGCGTGTCATAATCGGTGAAACATAGCAGCGAATTTCAAACAGCGTCAAACCCGCCGCAGGGTCGGCAAGGGCAATCGCACTTCCTTGACGCGCGATTTCGCACTCCCATCGACCAGCAATGCCTCATTTTCCTCCTCATTCCATTCTTCCGCAGCGCCATCGCCTCCGCCGGGCAACCACTCCGGTACCCGGCCGCCGTTGCGCGCGCCCAACCCGGCGAAATCGAACAAGCCGGTATCGGCCAGATGCGAAGGCGCCACGTTCCGCAGCGCGGCGAACAGGTTCTCGATCCGTCCCGGAAACTGCTTTTCCCACTGCCGCAACATGGCTTTGATCGCTTGGCGCTGCAGGTTGGGTTGCGAACCGCACAGGTTGCAGGGAATGATCGGAAATTGCTGAGTTTCAGCGTAGGTGGCGAGATCACGCTCCCGGCAATAGGCCAACGGCCGGATCACCACATGTCGACCGTCGTCACTCAGCAGTTTGGGGGGCATGGCCTTGAGTTTGCCGCCGTGAAACAGGTTCAAGAACAGGGTTTCCAGAATATCGTCGCGGTGATGACCCAACGCGATCCGCGTCATGCCATGCTCCTTGGCGAAGGTATACAGGGTCCCGCGCCGCAACCGCGAACACAAGCCGCAAGTGGTTTTGCCCTCCGGGACCACCCGCTTGACCACGCTGTAGGTATCCTGCTCGATGATATGGAACGGCACACCGATGCCTTGGAGATATACCGGCAGCACATGCTCGGGAAAGCCGGGCTGCTTCTGATCGAGATTGACCGCGATCAGTTCGAAGCGCACCGGCGCCCGTGCCTGTAGCTTGCGCAGGATGTCGAGCATGACAAAGGAATCCTTGCCGCCGGACAGGCAGACCATCACTCGGTCGCCATCCTCGATCATGTTGAAATCCTGAATTGCCTGACCGACGCTCCGCCGCAACCGCTTCTGAAGCTTGTTGAAATTGACCTGCTGTTTCTTGACCGCAACCGTCATCGCCCCATCACCTCGGAAACCATGTTCAGCGCGCCGACTTTACCTGAAATCGACACGGTTGCGCCAAGTCGGACATCTTGCCGGTCGTTCGGCGTAGGACTAGACTCCCCGGTTGTGATCACGATCAGCGCCGCGCGTCGGGAGCCTGCCCGGTCCCGCTTTGCCGCGCCTGACAAAAAACCCGCCCTGCTTCGGAGAACACCACAATGGAGAGCAGTGACATCGAACACTACAAACACCGGCTCGTCGAACTGCGGACAGAGCATCGCGATCTGGACGATGTGATCGCCCGCCTGGCCAAGGATCCGCTGGTCGACGAGCTTGAATTGAAGCGATTGAAAAAGCGCAAGCTGATGCTCAAGGACATGATCGCACATCTGGAAAGCAGGCTCATTCCCGACCTCAATGCCTGATCTCGTTCCGTCAAATGCGACCGCCTCGCCATCGGCTCGGGGCGGTCCTGGTTCCCGCCGCTTAAGCTGATTCACGCCGAGCGGGTCGTTCCGTCCAAGATCGGCGCCCCGGTCGGACCAAGCCCTAGAGTGCTTTGTCCCCGTATTTTCGAACGTGTAACGCCTTAGCCTGGCCGATCCAGTCATCGCGGTGAATCCGGCCCCTGAGGTGGATCAGCTCGGTTTCCAAGCGATTGACGTCGGCATCGGTTAAATTGGCGAGCTGCCGATAAGCGCAAAAGCCAGCAGCGTTCAACTTGCTTTCCAGCCCCGGACCGATGCCGTTGATCATCTGAAGATCGTCCTTCTCCCCCTCCGTACGGGTGGTCATCACGACCACTTTCCGCTGATTGGCGATGGCCTGAATACGCTTATTAATATCCTCCAAACGCTTGGCGATAACCTGCAACTCATCGCGGGTCGGCACGCCTAACCGCGTCAGCGCCCGCGCCACCCGCTCCTCGAACAATTGTTCCAGGCTATCCAACGTACTGGCCGCCTTACCCTTGATATCTCCAACCTGATCGCGGACCTCGGCAACCCGCTCCTTGATCTCGTCGGTCTTTTCCTTGGCCATCTTCAGCGCCTGACCCCGGAATTTCTCGCCTTCCCCGACCAACGAATCCATCAAATTGCTGGTTTCCCGCTGTACCTTGTCTATCGCTGACCTGACCTGACTGGTCATGGAGTCGGACTCATTCGTGTGGGTCTGCTCGCTCATGACATGCTCCTTAATCGGCTATTGCCTTAATATCATTTCGCTTTGCACTTTCCGTGGATTTCACTGTAGCAAACGCAAGTAGTGCAAACATCCTAAAGCCAACATCCGGCGCCACGCCGACCTTAAGAGGGTTGCGATACGGCAATACCTATCGCACCGCAGCACCAAATCCGAGCCGGTATGCTAAAGTAGGTGGCAAAATTAGCTGCCGGATATCGATCGAACCCACCCGAACCGGCAGGGCTTCACCACACCCCCGAGCCATATCGATCTCCTCATGATCCTGAGCCGTTTCCTCAAACCCAAGTGGCAACAAGCCAACCCTGAAAGCCGTAAGCAATCCCTGCGGAATCTGGACAGCAATGATCCGAAACTGCTCGATCTGGCTCGACAGGACCCCGATCCGGCCGTCCGCCGCGCCGCGCTGGAACGGCTCGGCGATCTTGAGCTATTGCGCCGCATCGCCGACGAGGATGCCGACGTGGACCTTCGGGATGCCGCCCAGACGCGCTACCATGCGTTGTTAGCGGGCAAAGTCGCCGGTGGCCCGACACTGGCCAGCCGCTTGGAACGGCTGCGGAGCGCCCCGGATGTCAACCTGGTGGAATTCTTACTGCAACAGGCGGTCGAGCCCGAATTGCGGTTGGCGGCGCTGGAGCGGATTGACCTGGAACCCACACTGGCCGACATCGCCACGCAGAATTCCTATCCAGACTTGCGGCTGGCGGCGCTGGAACGCGTGCATGATCCTGAACTGCTCGATCGGATCGCCCGCCAGAGCCGTAACCGTGACAAGCGCCTGCACCGCCGGGCACGGGAACGCTTGGATGCCCTGCACACCGAACAGGCGCGCGCCTTGAGCCTGGAGCGACTGTGCATCGAAATGGAACATTTGAACTGGGATGGCGAAAGTGGCCTCAACGCGGGCCGGTTTCCCAAACTGGAACAGGAATGGCGTGAGCAGGAAATCGGCGCTTCACCCGAACTTCAGGCACGCTACACGCAAGCTCGCGGCCGGTTTCTGGCCGAACGCCAAGCCAGCGCCAACCGCCGGACTCAACGGCTGGAACTGCTCGCCACGCTGGAATCCTTGCTGGAACGGCTGCGCCAGCACAGCGAATCCAACTCAGAATTGGACGCGGAGATCCAATACGCCACCACCGAGGCACCCACCACCTGGACCCATCACGGCCCTGCCCAAGACAGCGAAAGCCGACGGCAAACAACGCGGTTCCAACAGCTGGTTCAAGACATCGAAGAACAAGAACGCCTCCTGCGGTGCAACCATGTTCGCACCGAACGCTTACGCGAAATGCTGGAGCAAGGTGAAACCTTGCTCCAGCAACCCAGCGAAGTGCGCGATACCGATCTGAAGCAACTGCGGCAGCGCTGGGAAGGACTGGAACACCCGGAGTCGTCGGCCCTCGCCAACGATCTGCAAAGCCGTTTCGACGGCCTACTCGACAAACTGCGCGCCCGCCAACAACGACAGGCTCAGCATCGCGATCAGGAATGGCAAGACATCCAGGACCGGGTGAGCCAACTCGAAACGGCGGTCGAGGATGGCGAATTGCAGCAGGCCACCCAATTGCAGGAGCAAGTTCGCCACCAGATCAAACACAACATCGGTCTGAGTCGGGGACAAATGGCGGCGATCGAGGAACGGCTGCAATCCTGCGCCGCGCGCATCGGCGAACTGCGCGGCTGGCGGCGCTGGGGTGCCAGCCAGGCTCGGGAGCAGCTTTGCGTCACCGCCGAGAACCTAATTGGCCTTGACGCCGATCCGGCCGACATTGCCCAGCGCATCCAACAAGTCCGTACGGCTTGGAAAGAACTGGATCATCACGAAGGCGGTGCATCCAAGGGACTATGGAAACGTTTCAACAGCGCCTGCGAGCGTGCCTACGCCCCATGCCAAGCCTATTTCGAGGCCCAGACCCGCGAGCGCCAACACAATTTCGACCAGAAAGTGGCGCTTTGCGAGCAACTGGAACAGTTCGAGGCGG
>DAOTGT010000059.1:2004-6215 GCA_035447285.1 Candidatus Competibacter sp. | reverse complement strand
CACAATTTCGACCAGAAAGTGGCGCTTTGCGAGCAACTGGAACAGTTCGAGGCGGCAACCGACTGGCGGCAAGTGGACTGGCGCGAGGCCGATCGACTGTGCCGCCGTGCCCGCGAACAATGGCACCAACTCGGACCGGTCAACCGCGCCGACCGCAAAACCATCGACCGTCGTTTCCAACAAATCCTGCGGCGCTTGGACGCGCACCTTGACGTCGAACGCCAACGGGAGCTGGCACGGCGCCAGCAGTTGATCCAACAGGTTCAGGACCTCGCGGACAACCCCGATCTGCGCGTCGCCGTCGAAACCGCCAAGCTCGCACAAGCCCAATGGCAGCCCACCGTGCAAGGCTCTTACCGGCAAGAGCAAGCGTTGTGGAAGGCTTTCCGCACCGCCTGCGATGCGATATTTGCCCGCCGTCACACCGAACAGCAAGCCGCCGACGCCGAACGTCAAGCCAATTTGACACACAAGTTAGGTTTGTGCGAAGAGATCGAGTCGCTTGCCCTGATCGACCGCGAGCAACTGGCGCAGGCGAACACCCGACTGCAGGCGGCACAACACGAGTGGCAGATCATCGGACCGATTCCCAGAACCGAACAACGCGCGATCGACCAACGCTTCGAAGCAGCCGTTCGGCAGTTCGCCCAACGGGCAAAACTCCTGCGCCAGGCCAATGTCCAGGAAAGCTTCCAGCACCTGCAACAACGCGGCCAGCTATGTGCCCGGCTGGAAGCCGCGTTGGAAAGCCAGCGGGACGATACCCTGCTCCCATCGGCCCGCCAGGAGTGGGTGACCTTGCCGGATCCACCGACGACACTGGCGGCGACGCTGCAACAGCGCTTCGACGCCGTCTGTCAGGCACTGGAGGGTACTCCCGAGCAAATGCAGGCCGCGCGCGCGCGCCTGTCGCACAACCTGGAGCGCAAGCAAACCTGGTGTGTCTGCATGGAAATCGTGGCCGGCGTGGACTCACCGCCCGAGTTCGCGTCACTGCGGATGGAGTATCAGGTCGCTCGCCTGTCGGCCTCGCTGGCCGGCGGCGCCGTCAAAACCGAAACACTCTACGATCCTCGTCAATTGCAGGAACAGTGGTGGCTCACCGGCGCGCTGCCGGCTGAAGCGGCGGCGGAACTGGATAGCCGATTCCTGCACGCCGCAAGGGTCTGGTGGCAGCGGGAGGAAGAAGCCTGAACCCGTCGTCCGGCGACGACGCTCCAGCTCGTTACGGCATGCAGCCTGGAGATCTGCTGCTGGCGCTGCTCGCGAACACCGCTTGGGCGTTCAACTTCATCGCCGGCAAGGCAGGAGTCACCCACTTCCAGCCCTTCCTATTCACCAGCCTGCGTTTTGCTGTCCTGTTGCTGCTATTGCTGCCGTTTCTGCGCCGAATTCCGGGTCAGATGGGTGGCGTACTGGGCATTGCCCTGGTGCAGGGCGTTCTGCACTTCAGCCTGATCTTCGCCGGTCTGGAAGCTAGCGGCGACATCGCCTCGGTGGCCATCGCCAGCCAGCTCTACGTACCGTTTTCAACCGTGCTGGCCCTATTCCTGTTGGGCGAAACCCTGGATGCCCGGCGGGTGGTCGGTATTGCCCTGGCATTCGGCGGCGTGCTGGTGATCGGCTTCGATCCGGTGGTATTCCGCCATCTCGATGCCCTGCTGCTGGTCACCGCTGGCGCGGCGGCGATGGCGCTCGCCACCATCCAGATGCGGCGATTACGCAGGGTCGGCGTGTTCACGCTGCAAGCCTGGATCGCGCTGTGCGCTACTCCGGCACTAGCGCTGCTCTCGCTACTGTTCGAACAGGGACAGTGGAACGCCCTGCGCACGGCGAGCACCCTGGAACTGGCCGCGCCGGTCTATTCCGCCGTGGGCGCATCCCTGATCGGTCACGGCATCGTTTATTACCTACTCGGCCGTTATCCGGTCGGGGTCACCACGCCACTACTGCTGCTGAACCCCGTGCTGGCGGTCGCCTTCGGCGTGCTGCTGTGGGGCGACATCCTGACCTGGAAGCTGGCGTTGGGCGGCGCGATGACCTTGGCCGGCATCGCCGGCATCACCATATCCCTACCGAGCCGCAAGGGCGTGCGTACCGCCTGAGTGGGCCTTCCTTCATAGTTCCCGGCGAACCAACCGTTCGATCAACGGTTGCAGGATAATTTCCATGGCGAAACCCATCTTGCCACCCGGCACCACAATGGTGTTGCGGCGCGACATGAATGAATCGTGAATCATGTGAATCAGATGAGGGAAATTCGGCTGGGTTTTACGGGCGTCCTTGAAACGGATCACCACAAAGCTTTCATCCAGCGTGGGGATATCGCGCGCGGTGAAGGGGTTGGAAGTATCCACCGTCGGCACCCGCTGAAAATTAATGTCGGTGCATGAAAACTGCGGCACAATATAGTGGGTGTAATCGTACATCCGCCGCAGAATGGCGTCGGTCACCGCCTCGGCGCTGTAGCCCCGCTCAGCGGTATCGCGGTGAATCTTCTGGATCCATTCCAGATTGACGATCGGCACCACTCCGATCAGCAGATCCACATAGCGGGCTACATTGACCTTGTCGGTCACCACCCCGCCGTGCAAGCCTTCGTAGAACAACAGGTCGGTCCTGGGCGGTAATTGTACCCAAGGCGAAAACGTTCCCGGCTCCTGGCCATAATGCTCGGCCTCTTCCCGACTGTGCAGGTAATAGCGGCGTAGTCCGCTGCCACGCTCGCCATACTCCATGAACAGCGCTTCCAAGCGGTCAAACAGATTTCCCTCGGGGCCGAAGTGACTAAGATTGCGGCCCTCCCGGTAAGCTTGTTCGCATTGTCGTTGCATTTCCAGCCGATCATGGCGATGGAAGCTGTCGCCTTCGACGATGACGGCATTGATCCCATCCCGGCGAAAAATATGCTCCATCGCAACCCGAACCGTCGAAGTGCCGGCGCCAGACGAACCGGTAATGGCGATAATCGGATGCTGTTTTGACATGACTGCCCCAGCAGTGACTGAAAAGCACCGAATGACAGCCCCGTCTATATTGTATCGCAACAAATCAATGCGGAGACATCCGCTCGGGGGTTGACCTGTTCCAAACTAGCGAAACTGTCGGTTTGACGAACGACGATAGCAAGAACCGGTGAAAACCAAGGAATATCGGAGAGAAGATCAGGCGTCAGGTGGGTTTGCCAAGCATCATCCGGCAGCGAAATGCTCAATCCAAATGCTTTAGCCTTATTGCCCACTCTGCCGTAATAAGCGCCGCAGTTGGTGACGATAGATAAAGCCGGGCATGGCGCTCACCGCAAACAGGCACAAAGTCACTACATAAAATTCCCACCCCTGCGTATGCAGGACACCGGTCGTCTTGTATTCGAAACCGAAGCCTATACCAACGACCAAGCCGTAGAGCAATCCCCACTCGACCAGCCTCAACCAAAAGGGTTTAGCCCGCTGACACGGAATCGCGAACAGCCAGCGCTCACTCAGCCAAGGCAGGTTGGCGGCCACCACCGCCAACCCCAGCCAAAACCCAACCAGCAAGCCTTGCGACACGCCCGAACGATGCCTAGTTCAGCAATGCCGTGGCACACCAACTCATCAGCGCGGTCGGATACAACCCCAACACCACCAACAGTAACCCATTGGCGCTGATGACAATTTCAGTGTCGCGACTGAGCTCGATCGGCGCGCTCTGTTCAGGTTTATCGAAGTAGAGGCACTTAACCACCCGCAGATAATAGAACGCACCGATCACCGAGAACACCACGCCAAGGATCGCCAACCACACCAGCCCCACATCAACCACCGCCTGCAACACGACCCACTTGGCGTAGAAGCCGGCCATGAACGGGATACCGGCCATGGACATCATGACTACCATCATCAGGAAAGCCAGCCATGGATTGCGGTCGTTCAGCCCCTTGAAGTCATCGATATTTTCGGCTTCGAAGCCGGTCCGGCTCAGCATGATGATCAGACCGAAGGCGCCAACCGCCATCAACACGTAAACGATGGCGTAAAACATGGCTGCGGCGTAGCCCTCCGGCGTACCGGCCAGAATGCCCAACAACAGAAACCCAACATGGGAAATAGTCGAATAGGCCAACATTCGTTTGATGTTGGTCTGGACGATCGCGACCAGGTTGCCCAGCGCCATGGATAGCGCCGCCAGGATGATCAGCATCTGCTGCCAATCGCCCTGCAACGAACCCA
>DAOTGT010000059.1:0-1904 GCA_035447285.1 Candidatus Competibacter sp. | reverse complement strand
GACGAAATACTTCATGGCGGCCTCGGAGGAAACCGGAGAATCCCGATCGGTCGCCACCAAAGCGTAAAGCGATAACGACAGCAACTCCAACCCTAGATACACGCTGAGCAGGCTGTGGGCGGATACCATGACCATCATACCGAGCACACCAAACAGACCCAGTACGTAGTACTCGCCCTTGAACAGATCGCGCTGGCGCAGATAGTCGCGCGAGTAGAGAAAGCCAGCGGCGGTGGTCAGGTAGATGAACAGCTTGAGCAGATCGCCCATTGCATCCTTGACGTAGTGACCGAACATCGTGGTCACCGGCGCCTGCGCATAGGTCAGCAGCGTCAGCAGGGCCGCGCCCAGCAAGGTCAATTGCGCCAATCCATAGGTAATGTGGCGCTGCCGCTGTTCCAGGAACACATCGACGACCAGCACCAAACACGCCATGGCCAGCACAAACAGTTCCGGCAACACCGGCACGAAATCAGGGGCGACGAAGTTCATGGGGTTTCCCTATTCTCCGATTCTTCTCTGCGACAGGAGGCCTTACAGCTTGGAAGCAGTGACATGCTGCAGTAGGTTCTCCACCGAGGCATGCATCACGGATGTCAGCGGGTCGGGCCAGACGCCGAGCAGTAACACCGCCGCCGCCAGCAGGCTCAATATAATAAGTTCCCGGCTACTGACATCTTTCAACTCGGCGACATGAGTGTTGCCAATGTCGCCGAAGACCACCCGCTTGATCAGCCACAGCGTGTAAGCCGCACCGAGAATCAAGGTGGTCGCCGCCAGGAAAGCAATCCAGAAGCTGGCCTTGAAACTGCTCAAGATCACCAGAAACTCGCCGATGAAGCCAGAGGTGCCCGGTAAGCCGGCATTAGCCATGCCGAACAGCACCATGAACGCGGCGAACACCGGCATGGTGTTGACTACCCCGCCGTAGTCCTTGATCTGGCGGGAATGCATCCGGTCGTACAACACGCCCACGCAGAGGAACAACGCGCCGGAGATAAACCCGTGCGACACCATCTGCACCATGCCGCCCTCAACACCCATGGCCGCGCCGCTCAGGCTGCCGGTGTGGCGGTAGATACCGAATACGATGAAGAAACCCAAGGTTACAAAACCCATGTGGGCAATTGAGGAATAGGCGATCAGCTTTTTCATATCCTGCTGAATCAGCGCCACCAAGCCAATGTACACCACCGCCACCAGCGACATGGTAATCACCAGCCAGTCCAGCATGCTCGCCGCGTCCGGGGTGATCGGTAGGGCGAAGCGCAGGAAGCCATAGCCGCCGATCTTCAAGGTAATTGCCGCCAGAATCACCGAGCCACCGGTGGGCGCTTCGACATGGGCGTCCGGCAGCCAGGTATGCACCGGCCACATCGGTACCTTGACCGCGAAGCCGAGCATGAAGGCGAAGAAAATCAGTACCTGCTCGGTCAAGCTGAGCGGCAACTTGTGGAAATCGAGAATTTCGAAACTACCGGCCTGGTTGTACATGTAGATCAGGGCGATCAACATGAACACCGACCCCAGAAATGTGTACAGGAAGAACTTGAGGGTGGCGTAAACTCGGCGCGGCCCTCCCCAGATCCCGATGATCAGGAACATCGGGATCAACATCGATTCGAAGAAGACATAGAACAGAATGGCGTCCAGCGCGGCGAACACACCGATCATCAGCCCTTCCATGATCAGGAAGGCAGCCATGTACTGGGCAATCCGATACTGCACCACCTCCCAGCCAGCGATCACCACCAGCAGGGTCATGAACGCGGTAAGCAGGATCAGCGGCATGGAGAACCCATCCACACCCAAGTGATAATTGGCATTGAGGGCCGGAATCCAGGGCATGAATTCCTGAAACTGCATCGCCGCTGTCGCGGGGTCGAACGACGAGTACAAGGGGA
>DAOTGT010000058.1:6653-19150 GCA_035447285.1 Candidatus Competibacter sp. | reverse complement strand
CCATGCATCACACTTTACCTGCTTTGCGAATCTTCTAACTGACGATACACCCTAATAGCGATCAGCATGCCATTTGACCCAGTAGGCCATCCGACAAACGGGAATCATAGGATCAGGTCTTATATTTTTCGGCTCTATTCCCTACCCACACCAGGTCCCTACCCACACCAGGAATGTCGCCCAGTAAACGGATCACCCCTACAGGTTCAACACTTCCGCCGCCACCACCACATTGGCCCGCAGATGCGCCGGATTCAGCGTGCCGACCAGCACGCTGCTCACGCCCGGTTCGGCGAAAATCAGTTCCATCGATGCCTGTATCGGATCAATGCCTGCCCTCCGATCCAAGTGGCCACTGCGCAGACCTTTCTTGATCAACACACCCCTGCCGGCGGCGCGGGCAGCCTGGATGACCGGCCATTCCTCGCGCTCGGACAGGTTATAGGTGAGCATCACCACATCGCAGCATTCCAGCGCCCGCAGCCCACCGGCCACGGTTTTGGTCGACATGCCAACCGCCCGCACCCAGCCTGCTCGTTGCAAGTCCAGCAAGACCGGCAACACCTCTTCCCGCTCCAGGATATGCAGATCGTCGCCGCTGGAATGAATCAGCACCGCATCCAGCGTATCCACGCCCAACCGTCGCAGGCTGCGCTCGACACTGGCGCGGGTCGCGGCGGCGGAAAAGTCGAAGCGCGATTCCCCGTCATGGAATTCCTCGCCGACCTTGGTGACGATCACCCAGTCCCGCCGACACCACCGCAGCAAGCGACCTAGCCGCTCCTCACTTTCACCATAGGCGGGGGCGGTATCCAGCAGATTCATTCCCAGATCCCAGGCCAATTCCAACAACGTCAACGCTTCCCGATCCGACGGCAACTCGAACGGCCGGGGATACTTGACCCCACGATTGCGCCCGAACTTCACCGTCCCCAAACCCAGCGGACTGATCCGTAATCCGGTCGACCCCAACGCTCTCAGCTCCATTCCAGATCGTCCCGATCCCAGGGATAGACGGCGATCTCCGGCCGTGGCCAGTCCGTCAGCGCCCGCAGATCGGTCGGCCGAGGTCGCACCTCCAGTGACCGCAGCACCTCCTCGATCTGTTCGGCCAGCAGTGGCGCCAAGGCCAGTTTGGTCGGCCAGGCGGCGATCACCCGCCCGTCGCGGAACACGCCGGGTCCGGCTGGTCGGCCGTCGCCGGGTTGCTGGGCCTCGGCGCGCTGGATGGTGAAGGTCGCGAATTCCACCGGATTCCAGTCCACCCATGGCAGCAGTGTGCTCAGTTCCCGCCGCGCCGCGCGGATCTGCTCGTGACGATCACGCTTGATCCCCTCTTCCGCCAGCCCACCGCCCAGATACCAGATGAGCCGACCGTCAGCATCGAAATGGCTGGTCACGGTCAGTCGCGGCAGATCGCTGGCACCCAGACAGTGCGCGTACAACGATCCGGGCAGATTGACGCCGCGCGCCAGCACCATGTGCAGCGGGCGTAACTGCTGCGCCACCCACGGCAGTCCAATGTTACCCGCGCCGGTGGTAAACACGGTGATCGCCGGGCGGAGCACTTGCTGCGGGCACCCGACACAGTGCAGGGTCATCGTGCCGTCCGCTTTCAGCGTCACTGGCCCCTGGCTGCGCACGATGGCGTCACGGTAACGTTCGGCGAATGCGGTCAGGACCGAAGCCACCTCCAGAACCGGCTCGTCCAATCGATACACCGTGCCATGGAACGCCGGGTGGCGCAGCGCCATCGGCACGGCGTCGCCCCCAGCATCCGCCACTTTGTCCATACGGCTACGCATCAGCTTGCTGGCGAAAAACGCCGCCAGTCGCGAAATGGGGGCACCGGTCGCCCACAGATGCTGGTGTTCGGCCAGCAGTCGCGCGCCGCGAAGGTCGATCGCGTCTTCACCTCTCAGGCAGCGCCGCCACAGTTCCGGCATCCCGGCGACGGCTTCGGCGGACCGGCTGACTTGCCCGTGCAAGCTGTACTTGGCGCCACCGTGAACGATGCCCTGGGCGCAAATGGTCTGACCTGCGCCCAGCCGCTCGCTTTCGATCAGCAGCACGCCGTAACCCCGCTCGCGTAGCCGGGCCAGCAGCCACAGCCCGGCGATGCCGCCGCCGCCGATGGCGACATCCACGTTCAGGATGCGTTGGATGGCGCTCACGGTCGCTTGAGAATGCGGGCAATGGTGCTGGTGGTGGAGCAACCCTCGATATAATCCATCACCACCACCTGACCGCCGTTGTCCCAGACGCAGCGGTTACCGGGAATTTTCGCCGGATCGTTGTCGCCGCCCTTGATCAGATAATCGGGCTTGACCGCGCAGATCAATCGCTCCGGCGTATCTTCGTGGAACGGCACCACCCAGTCCACCGCCGCCAGGCCGGCCAGCACCCGCATCCGCTGTCCCAGCGGGTTGACCGGCCGGTCGGCGCCCTTGAGATGGCGCACGGACGCATCATCGTTCACCGCCACGATCAGCCGGTTGCCCAGTCGCTTGGCCTGTTCCAAATAGGTCACGTGCCCGGCATGCAGGATGTCGAAGCAACCATTGGTCATGACGATGGTCTCGCCGTGCGCCTTGGCGTCGGTCACCACCGACAACAGTTGCCCCTCGTCCAGCACCCCGCGCGGCGGTTCGTCGTGTTCATATAGCGCCCGGCGCAGTTCGGAAACGGTGACGCTGGCCGTACCCAGCTTGGCCACCACGATGCCCGCCGCCAGATTGGCCAGCACCGTCGCCGCTGGCAAGGCCAGTCCAGCCGCCAATCCGGCGGCGAGGGTGGCGATCACGGTATCGCCGGCACCGGTCACGTCGTAAACCTCACGGGCGCGTGCCGCCAGATGCAGCGGTTCGGCGCCGTCCCGCAACAGGGTCATGCCTTGCTCGCCGCGGGTAATCAGTAGCGCCGCCAATTCCAGCTCCCGACGCAGCACCTCACCCTTGTCGACCAATTCCGCCTCGTTGCGGCAAGGGCCGACGACCGTTTCGAATTCGCTCAGGTTAGGCGTCAACAGGGTCGCGCCCCGATAACGGTCGAACTCGCGACCCTTGGGATCGACCAGCACCGGCTTGCCGGCGGCGTGGGCCAGCTCGATACAGCGCTCGATCGCGCGCAGAGCACCCTTTTGATAGTCGGACAGCACCGCCACGTCGGTTTCCGGCAACCAGGCGGTGAAGCACTCATCCAGCGCACCCGATTCGAATCCAGGGAAGCCGTCCTCGAAATCCAGCCGCAGCAATTGCTGGTTGCGGCTCAACACCCGCAGTTTGGTGATCGTCGCCTGGCCGGGCTGCCGGATCAATTCACAATCGGCGCCCAGTCGCCGCAACTTGGTTTCCAGCACCGTCGCGGCCTCGTCGGCGCCGGTCACGCCGAGCACCCGGACCCGCCCGCCGAGGGTAGCGATGTTGACCGCCACATTGGCCGCGCCGCCCGGACGTTCCTCGACCTCCTCGACCTTGACCACCGGCACGGGCGCCTCCGGCGAGACCCGCGAGCAGGGGCCGTACCAGTAGCGGTCCAGCATCACATCGCCGGCGATCAGCACTCGGGCTTGTTCGAAATGGGGAATTTGCGATTTCATGGGTCGATTGGGGGATGTTGCGCGATGGTGCATGATAGCATGGTCCAAAATGGAGCTTGGTCTGATTCCCGCCCGCACCTGGCTTGCCCCCGACCCATCTTACATTCCAAACGATGAACAGCAAGGATCTCTATCTGCGGCTGCTGCGCTACGTCCGGCCCTATCGCCGCATGTTCGCGCTCTCGATCCTGGGCACGACGGCGGCGGCGGCCACCGAGCCGCTGATTCCCGCGCTGATCCAGCCGCTGCTGGACGGCAGCTTCGTCGCCAAGGACCCGCATTCCATCCGGTTGATGCCACTGTTGATGGTGGCGGTCTTCATCGTCCGTGGTATCACCAGTTTCATCGGCACGCTGGCGATGAGCTGGATCGCGCACCAAGTGGTGACGGATTTGCGCGATGCTTTGTTCGCCCGACTGCTGGCACTGCCGACCCGCTATTTCGACGATCATTCCGCCGGCAGCCTACTGTCACGCCTGACCTACGATGTTAGCCAGGTAATGACCGCCACCACCCAGGCGCTGGTCACCCTGGTCAAGGATGGGCTATCGGTGATCGGTCTGTTGGGCTGGATGTTGTACCTGAACTGGAAACTGTCGCTGCTGGTCCTGCTGATCACCCCCGGCATCACCATTATCATGCGCTTGGTCAGCTCGCGGCTGCGGCGGCTCAGTCGCGAGTTGCAGGAGCTGATGGGCGGCCTCACCCACGTCATCGACGAGGTGCTGCAAGGCCATAAAGTGATCAAGATCTTCGGTGGCCAGGACTACGAACGGCAACGCTTTCACCGGGTTAACAACCGAGTTCGTCAGTTCAATCTGAAGCTGGCCGCCGCGTCCGAAGCCAGCGGGCCGCTGGTGCAACTACTGGCGATCATTGCTCTGGGCGCGGTGATCTATTTCGCCTCGCTGCAATCGGCCACCGATCAGATCACCGTCGGCGGTTTCGTCTCCCTGTTCGGTGCCATGGCCATGCTGCTGACGCCGATCAAGCGACTGACCAAGGTCAACGAACAATTGCAGCGCGGGTTGGCGGCGGCGGAAACCATCTTCGCCCTGCTGGACGAGCCACCGGAACCGGATCGAGGCATCCGCGCCATCGGCCACGCCCGTGGCGAAGTCTGCTTTCATGCGGTCAGCCACCGCTACCGGGACGACGGCGGTGAGGTGCTCCACCAGCTCGAACTGGACGTGCGCCCCGGCGAAACCATCGCCTTGGTCGGACCCTCCGGCGGCGGTAAAACCACCCTGATGAGTCTGCTGCCGCGTTTTTACGAACCGGAGTCCGGCGACATCCTGCTGGATGGCGTGCCGATCCGCGAGCTGCGACTGGCCGAGCTGCGCGCCAACATCGCCTACGTCAGTCAGGATATCGTGCTGTTCAACGATACCGTCGCCGCCAATATCGCCTACGGCGCTGGCTTCCAGGTCGGCGAGGACGACATCCTCAAGGCCGCCGAAAGCGCCCACGCCATGGAATTCATCCGTGAACTGCCCCAAGGCTTGCAGACCCTGATCGGCGAGAACGGCGCGCGACTGTCGGGCGGTCAGCGCCAGCGTTTGGCCATCGCCCGCGCCCTGCTCAAGAACGCGCCGATCCTGATCCTGGACGAAGCCACTTCAGCGTTGGATACCCAATCCGAACGCAAGGTCCAGCAGGCCTTGGATGCCCTGCGCCAGGGTCGTACCGCCTTCATCATCGCCCATCGCCTATCCACCATCGAGAGCGCCGACCGCATCGTGGTGCTCGACCGCGGTCACATTGTCGAGAGCGGCACCCACGATGAGCTATTGGCTCGCGGTGGGTTGTACGCCAGCCTGTATCAGATACAAATTCATAGTTAGTCAACAACAAAGTTGCAAAATCAATAATTGTATTGTCTAATAAGCAACATTCCTGTTCCATGTGGGTCCAAGATAGCGGTTTGGATTCGGAGAACTTTCTCTGATGCACGGCAATATCGATTCTTCAAAAAAGCTGGCGCCGATGGTGCGTCGGGCTTTCCGACAAGGACTTGAAGCCGCCAGTCAAGGCGAGGATCAAAACCCTTACGTCCCGGACAGCTATCTGTATCATGCCTGGATAGCGGGATGGGCGGCGTTGGCTCGCGGCTGGGATAACGCCGAGGATCTGCGGCTTTCCTGAAACGCCTTTCTTCCACTCGCGGCAGCGTACGCCCGGGTTTTACTGCTTGCGGCCGATGCCAGTACCGACGCTGCCGGCCCTTGAGCCTGGCCGGGGTACTTCGAAGCGGGCTTACACACCCTCAACACAGGGCAACCCTTCAGCGCCCTGGCCGCCCGGTGGACCCGAACGAGGACATCGTTATTCCCTTCTCGCGGTAGAGGGTAGCTGTGGCCACCGATGCCTCCGCCATCGCGCTTCCGGTCGATCCGGGCCGAACCAAGGCGGCGCGGCTGGCCGGCGGAATGCTAAACTTGCTCCACCCCTATCCACATCGATCGATGACCTTGAGTATTCATCCATGAACAAACCGTTATTGCTACTGCTGGCGGGCAGCCTGCTGAGCGTCGCCCCGGCCTGGGCCGACGGCGACTGGGACCGGGCCAGAACCGCTCACGAACGTGGCGACTACGCCGCCGAGGTGGCGCTCATCCGCCCCTTGGCGGAGAAAGGTTTCGCCTTCGCTCAGTTCAATCTGGGCGTGTTGTACGACAACGGCCAGGGTCTGCCGCAAGACGACGTGCAAGCGATATCCTGGTATCGAAAAGCGGCCGAACAGGGGTTGCCGCAGGCGCAGGTCAACCTGGGCATCATGTACGAGCAGGGCGAAGGTGTGCCGGCGGACAAAGTGGAGGCATACTTCTGGTACGCGCTGGCCGATTCCCAAGGCGACGGTCAGGCGCCACAAGCCAAGCGGGACATCGCCGAGAAGATGAGCGCGGCCCAGATCGAGGAAGCCGAACGGCGGCTCAAGGAGTTCAAGGCCAGCCATTCCTTCACCGTCCCGCCCATTCCCGAAATCGTCCCGGAAACCAAGCACGGCAACGGCTGAGTTTCGGCTGACCCGCGACTCCAGCTTACGAGGCGGGATATACGGTCAGTTGTTGGCCGGCTTTCAGAGTGCCGCCGGCGCTCAGGCCGTTCCATTGCGCCAGTTGCCGGGAAGGAACGCCGTGCCGCTTGGCGATCTTTTCCAGGGTGTCTCCCCTCTTAACCGTGTACTTACTGGGCCCCACAAGGCGTGCGCCCGGCACGCTCGCAACCAAATTCCGGGCCTGCTCCCAGGGCAACAGGAGGGTATAGGCGCGGGCCGGTGGCTCGATCTCCGTTTTGAAGCCCGGATTGAAGCGTAAAAACTCATCGATGGAGATACTGGTAAAGGCCAGGCTGTCGAAAACCTTGACGTCCGGCGTCGTCACAACTCTGAACAGATAGGCTCGATTGTCGATGGGCGGGAGTTGCACGCCATAAGTTTGGGGATCGGCGACCATCTGGGCCAGCGCCAGTATCTTCGGCACATAATCCTGCGTTTCCTTGGGCAGTTGCAAATCCCAGTAGAGCGATTGCGGCCGTGGGTCGGAAACGGTGGCCACCTCGGGATCTCCGGCGGCGGACTGGGCTTCCGCGCTTGGTCGGACCGCCTTACTGGCCTTGATGGCCTCCTGGACGGTGCCGGGGCCGGCATTGTAAGCCGCCAGCGCCAGCAACCAGTCACCGGCGAACATTTTGTTCAAATCGCGCAGATAGCCCAGCGCGGCATCGGTTGAGGCGTGAATGTCGAATCGACCGTCGTAGCCGTCGGCGATCAGCAGACCGCGCTCCTCTCCGGTGGCCGGAATGATTTGCCAGAGACCGGCGGCTTCCTTCGGGGAGACGGCGGTCGGCTCGAAAGCGCTCTCCACCATGGGCACGAACACCAGGTCCATCGGCAAGCCACGTCGGTGGATTTGCTCCACCAAGTAATGGAGGAAGGGCTTGGCACGCCGCGAAAACAGATACAGGTAAGCGGGATCACGCTTGAACGCCTCGATTTGTGCGGCGACTCGGGGATGTTGCACGTTGGCCAACCGCAACTCGCCGCGCACCCGATTCCAGAGATCCTTCCCGTCGGCGGCAGCGGCCGATCTAGACAAACTCTTGCCCGTTTTACGGTTGGCCAAACGCGAATTCCGCTTGGCCGTGCTGGTTGCGACCCGCGTGGTTTCAACGACCGCTGCCTCGGGTTTCTTGGGGGGATTGCGCGCCACCACATCGGCGGCTTTTCCCGACCGTACCGGCACGACCACCCGAACTCTGGACCCGGCGCTCTTTTCAGCCGTTCCGACGCTCCGGTCTTTTCCCTGGATGACGACATCCTGAGATACGGCGACGGGTTGGCGGTCGGCAGTGGCGATTCCAGCACTCTGGCTTCTTCCCTGGATGACGGCATCCCCAGACTGAGCGACCGGTTGGCGAACAGCGACCGCATCGCGCCGGTATTCCGACGGATCGCGGGTTTGCCAGTAGTCCACATAAGGCGCGGGAACCGTCGCCGCTTGCTCGGCGGCCGGCGCTTCCGTCAAACCGCTCAGCGGTTGCCAAGCGGCACAGGCGCTGAGGCCCAAGGCGATGAAGAGTGTCGCAAAAATTGCGGGGATGGGTTTCGGCATTCTTCGTTATTCCCGGCTTTGGGTCGAAAACGTGAAAAAGGCGCGCCTCAAACCGCGCCGACGGCGACCGCTCGCCGGGGGTCGCGAATCCATTCGCTCCAGGAACCGGCGTACAGCCGCGAGCCGCGCAAACCGGCGGCTTCCATCGCCAGCAGGTTGTGACAGGCAGTCACCCCGGAGCCGCAAGCGTGGATCACGGTTGCCGGCGCCCAGTCGTCCAGCACCGCCGCAAATCGCTCCCGCAGTGCGGCAACGGGTAGAAAATGCCCTTCTGGCGTCAGATTGCCGTCCGTCGGCAGGTTCAACGCGCCCGGAATGTGGCCGGCGACCGGATCGATCGGCTCCATTTCTCCCCGGTAGCGCGCCGCTGCCCGGGCGTCCAGCAATACCTCCGTCGCCGACAGGGTCAACACCTGCTCCGTGCTCATCCACAAGCGGTCGTCCGGCCGGGGCACGAAG
The DNA here is from genome assembly GCA_035447285.1 of Candidatus Competibacter sp. Taxonomy (GTDB): domain Bacteria; phylum Pseudomonadota; class Gammaproteobacteria; order Competibacterales; family Competibacteraceae; genus Competibacter. The sequence goes on along the minus strand of DAOTGT010000058.1, from coordinate 10,480 downwards.
GCGGCCGGCCGCGCGGCGGGCATCTCGGCGGTCAGCGGCAAGCCCGCCCGCCGCCAAGCCGGCAGGCCGCCATCCAGCACCGCGCAGGCGGTATGGCCCAGCCAGCGCAGCAGCCACCACAACCGCGCCGCCGCCAGCATGCCACCCATGTCGTCGTAAGCCACGACTTGCGTGTCGTGATCAATGCCCCACGCACCCAGCTTTTGCGCCAAACGCTCCGGATCGGGCAGTGGATGCCGCCCCGTGGTCGGCGTGATGGGATCGGACAGATCTTCGTCCAGATGAGCGTAATGGGCGCCGGGAAGGTGGCTGTCGCGATAGGCCCGGCGGCCGGCCTCGGGATCGGCCAGACTGAAGCGGCAATCGATCACGACCCAGTTCGGGTCGTTGCGGTGAGTGTGCAGCGTGCTGGCATCGATGAGAGTGGTATGGCTCATGGTTTTCGAAGCGCCGGTTGTCGGATATCGGGAGAGGGTGGCTAACGCAATCGCCGAATTCTAAGGTGCCGTCGCCAACCATTCCAGTCGGGTTTGACCGTGCTCGCCAACGCGCAGCGCCTCCAATAGCTCCGGCAACAACCGGTTCAGCGTTTCATCGAGCCGCCACGGCGGGTTGACGACGATCATCCCGCAGCCGTGCATCCCCAACGGCGCATCGTAGGGATACAGGCCCAGTTCCGCGCACAGGATCGCGGGAATGTCCGATTCCCGCAGCATCCGCTGAAACCGCAGGCTGGGGGCGCGATCGAGGATCGGGTACCAGATGGCGATCATGCCGCCGGCCCAGCGCCGATGAATAACCCGGATCGCTTCGATCAGCCGCTCAAATTCGTCTTGCCGTTCGAAGGCCGGATCGATCAACACCAGACCGCGCCGCTCCGGGGGCGGCAGGAACGCCTTGAGACCGACGTAACCGTCCATGCGGTGAACCGCGACTTGCCGGTCACCGGCAAATTCCGCTTTGAGTGGTGGATACTCGGCGGGATGCAGTTCGGTCAGAATCAGCCGGTCGCCCGGTCGCAGCAGGGCGCGGGCGATGCGCGGCGAGCCGGGGTACCAGCGCAGCGCGCCATCCAGGTTCAAGGCCCGGACCTCAGCCAGATACTCGGCCAGTTCCGGCCCCAGCCCCGGCCGATGCCACAGCCGGCCGATGCCGGCCGCGTGTTCCCGGTTCTTGCGGGCCACCGCCGATTCCAAATCGTAGCGACCGGCGCCGGCATGGGTGTCGAGCAGGCAAAACGGCTTGTCCTTGCGTCGCAACGCGCCGACCAGTTGCGTCAGCAAAACATGCTTGAACACATCGGCAAAGTTGCCGGCGTGAAAGCCGTGCCGATAGCTCAGCATCGCGGATCAGTGCGGCAACCCGGACACCGGCCGGTCAGTCGGCATACTGTCGAAGGCGCACCGGGCGCCGCCGCGCCCCCCACAGCCCAGGCTGCGCTTCGAATACCCCGGCGCAGGGCGTGCCGCAGGTTTTGCAGTGACCATCGGCGGTCAGATTCCAGACTCCCAGGGTGTACCAGTCGCGGCCGATCAGTTTTTGGCCGCACTGGTGGCAGTAGGTACTGTCGCCCTTCTCGTCGTGCACGTTGCCGGTGTAAGCGTAGCGGATGCCGTTCTTCATGGCGATCCGTCGGGCCCGGCTCAAGGTCGAGGGCGGGGTCGGCGAATGATTCAGCATCTTCCAGTCCGGGTGGAAGGCGGTGAAATGGATCGGCACGTCCGGCCCCAGGTTTTCCATCACCCACTGCGTCAGCGCCTCCAGTTCCGCATCCGAGTCGTTCTCGCCGGGGATCAGCAAGGTGGTAATCTCGAACCAAACGTTGGTTTCCCGCTTCAGATACACCAGAGTATCCAGCACTGGCTGCAAGTGGCCGCCGCAGATCTTCCAATAGAAGTCCTCGGTGAACGCCTTGAGGTCGACATTGGCGGCGTCCATGTATTTGAAGAAATCCCGCCGCGGTTCGTCGCAGATGTAGCCGGCGGTGACCGCCACCGACTTGATGCCGTATTCCCGGCAGGCGGTCGCCACGTCGATGGCGTACTCCATGAAAATCACCGGGTCGTTGTAGGTGTACGCCATGCTGCGGCAACCCAGTTCATGGGCGACCCGAGCCAGTTTCAGCGGCGACGCTTCATCGGCCAGGGTATCCATCTCGCGCGACTTGCTCATGTCCCAGTTCTGGCAGAACTTGCAGGCCAGGTTGCAACCGGCGGTGCCGAACGACAGCACCGGCGTACCCGGCAGGAAGTGATTGAGCGGTTTCTTCTCGATCGGGTCGATGCAGAAACCGCTGGAGCGGCCGTAACTGGTCAGCACGATCCGTCCGTCGTGGCGACCACGCACGAAGCACAAGCCCTGCTGGCTTTCATGCAGCTTGCAGAAACGCGGGCAGACATCGCATTGCACGCGGCCGTCGTCGAGGACGTGCCAGTACTGGGTAGGGAAAAACTCGTTGGTGGTGGTAATGCTCATGGTGGCCTCCTTCGCAAAGGCTCTCGTCGTTATCGAATCGGTTTTGTCGCCGATTGCCATAAAACCTTTGTTGAATTTTACCATTTTGCGACTAATTCCAGGTTCTATACTCTAATGTGACTAATTCCAGGTTCTATACTCTAAATATGCCGATGTTGGCAAACTCATCGGGAGGGCGTCGTCATGCAAACCGTGCGTACCCCCGCCGTGGCGGGGTTGTTCTATCCGGCGGATGCCGCGGAGTTACAAACCCAGGTTCGGGGATTCCTGAATCAGGTCGAACCACCGGCCGAGCCGCCGCCGAAGGCGATCATCGTTCCGCACGCCGGTTATATCTATTCCGGCCCGATCGCGGCCTCGGCCTACGCCCGCCTGCGGGCGGCGCGCGACGTCATCCACCGGGTCGTGTTGCTGGGACCCAGCCATCGGGTCGGTTTCCGGGGCATTGCGGTGAGCGGCATGGAGGCGTTCGCCACGCCGCTCGGCCGGATCGCCGTCGATCGAGCGGCGGTCGAACAGCTGGAGCAACTACCCGAAGTCGGCTGCCTGGAGCAGGCTCATGCGCGGGAACACAGCCTGGAGGTTCATCTGCCCTTCCTGCAGGAAGTGTTGGGCAGCTTCAAGTTGGTGCCGCTGGTGGTCGGCGAGGCCCAGCCGATGGAAGTCGGCGCGGTGCTGGAAGCACTGTGGGGCGGGCCGGAAACCCTGATCGTCATCAGCTCCGACCTCAGCCACTATCACGATTACGCCACCGCCCGTCTGTTGGACGACACCACCTCCAAGGCCATCGAGGCACTGCGCCTCGAAGACATCGGCTATGAACAAGCCTGCGGGCGCAATCCGGTCAACGGTCTGTTGTGGGTGGCCCGGCGCAAGGGTCTGCACGGCGAAACCATCGATCTGCGCAATTCCGGGGATACCGCCGGCTCACGCGACCAGGTGGTGGGGTACGGCGCCTATGTCTTCCATTGAAACGCTGTCGAAGCCGGACCGCGCCGCTTTGCTCGACGTGGCGCGCGCCTCGATCCGGCACGGCTTGCGGCACGGCCAGGCGCTGGAGGTGGACCCGGCCGACTATCCGGAAACCCTACGCCCACTGCGGGCGACCTTCGTGACCCTGGAAACCGGCGGTCAATTACGCGGCTGCATCGGCGCGCTGGTGGCCCGTCAGCCGCTGGTGCAAGATGTCGCCGCGCACGCCTTCGCCGCCGCCTTCGAAGACCCTCGTTTCCCGGAACTGCGGGAGGACGAGTTCCCGAAGTTGGATATTCACATCTCGGTGCTGTCACCGCCAGACCCCTTGTCATTCAGTTCCGAGGAAGCGTTGCTGGCGCAACTGCGGCCGGGCGTGG
>DAOTGT010000058.1:0-6553 GCA_035447285.1 Candidatus Competibacter sp. | reverse complement strand
CCCTTGTCATTCAGTTCCGAGGAAGCGTTGCTGGCGCAACTGCGGCCGGGCGTGGACGGCTTGATCATCCAATTCCGCCATTACCGCGCCACTTTCCTGCCGGCGGTGTGGGAACAGCTACCCGACCCCTACGTATTCCTGGCTCAGCTCAAGCAAAAAGCCGGCCTGCCGCTGGATTTCTGGTCGCCGGAATTGAGTGCCGAGCGTTACACCGCCGAGTATTTCGGCGATGCCGATGTGATCGACTCCCCAGCCTGAACTCGCCGTAACCGGCGCAGATCGGCCGGCGTGTCCACGTCCCAGCCCAACGACAATTCGGCCCAGTCCGCTCCCAATCGACGCAGCCGGCGACGGGTCGCCGCCAGCACAGCCGGTGTACCCCAAGCGATGCCGCGAAACAGCGCCGGTCGAGGCTGGCGCAGGCCGACCAGCAGATAGCCGCCGTCCCGCGCCGGTCCCAGCACCGCATCCCGCCCGGTGGCCAGCCGAGAAAAGGCCGCGCGCAACTCCGCCGCGCCCAGTGATACGCAATCGCCGCCGATCAACACCGCGAATCGATGCACGGTCAGTGTCTGATTCAGCGCCTGGTTCATACGCCGGCCCAGATCGCCGCCGCATTGTCGGCGTAGCCGCACACCGTACTCCCGTCGGCAGGCGGTGAAAAATCCATGTCGTCCATCCGGCGCGCACCACAACTCGACCGGGCACAACCGCGCCACGTGGGCGATGGCCAGGGTCCGGCGCAGCAGCTTCTTATAGAGCGCCGCCGCGCCACGGGCTCCCAAGCACCCGGCCAACCGGGTCTTGACTCGTCCGGGAACCGGCGCCTTGGCGAAAATCAGCAAGCGGGCAGCGGGAAACTCGTAGTCGTGGGGCAGATTCATCGATAATAAATCCGAGCCAACCGCGCCGGATCGGCGCCGAGGAAATAGGCCAGTCGCAATCGCCACATCAGCAAAATGGTGCGCGAGATACCATCGCGCTCCCAACGCCGACTGGAGGTTTGAAGTCGTTGTCGCAGGCAAACCGGCCGGCCGTGTGGTTTCAATCGCCGACACAGGGCGATGTCCTCCATCAGGGCAATGGACGGATAACCGCCGATTCGCTCGAACAGCGCGCGCCGTATGAAAATCCCCTGATCACCGGTGGCGATGCCAGTGAGCCGGGAACGGAGGTTCATCAGCGTTTCCACCATCCGTAACAAGGGCTGGCGGCCGGACAGACGCACGTCGAAGCGACCCCAGTGCCGGCCTGGGTTGGCCAGGGCGGCACGGATCAGGCTTGCGGCGTCCGGTGGCGGCAGGCTGTCGGCGTGCAGGAACCACAATACTTCGCCACCGGCCTGGCACGCGCCGGCGTTCATCTGCGCGGCCCGGCCTCGGGGACTGCTCACCAGCCGGTCCGCCAGCGGCTCGGCCAATGCCAGGGTCCGGTCCCGGCTGCCGCCGTCCGCCACGATCAGTTCGCAACCTTGTTCACGCAAGGGCTGCAAGGCCCGTAGGCAGACGGCGATCTGGGCTTCCTCGTTCAGAACGGGCAAAACGATGGCGATATGGGACATGATTTTTCGAATTCGAGATCTAGCCAATGCCGATTGAAGTTTGTATGATTTGCAACCTACTTTAGTTTTGGGGCGGTAGCTCAGCTGGGAGAGCGTCGCGTTCGCAATGCGAAGGTCGAGGGTTCGATCCCCTTCCGCTCCACCAATTCGATTCAAGCGGCCTAGTGCCGCTTTTTTGTTTTCCGTCGACCGCGCGAGACCAGAGCCCATGATCTACGGATTTACCTTGCGCAATCACCGTCTCGAACAACTCAACCTCGAAGCGGATTCGACCACGCTGAACCAGGCCATCTGGATCGACCTGCTCAAGCCCGACGACGAGGAGCGGGAACAGGTCGAATCCATGTACCGGCAAAACCTGCCCGAGCCGGAAGATGTGGAGGAAATCGAGGCCAGCGCCCGCTTTTTCGAGGATGCCGACGGCCTGCACCTGCATTCGTATTTTCTCCATCGCCAGGACAAGCGCATCAGCAACTCCACGGTCGCCTTCACCCTCAAGGATCAGCGGCTGTTTACCCTGCACGACCATGAATTGCCGGCCATTCGCATGTTTCGGCTGCGCGCCCGCCGCGAGCAGGGCTTGGCGAAAGATGCCTTGTCGCTGATGATCACCTTGTTCGAAACCAAGGTGGAAGAACTGGCCGACATTCTGGAAGAAGTCCAGACCGCGCTCAACGCCGTGAGCACCCAAGTACTGGAAAGCAACGACGCCAGCTTGGAAGACTCCATCGACGAACTGGCTCGCCAGGAAGACATCAACGGCAAGGTTCGCTTATGCCTGATGGATACTCAGCGGGCCTTGACCTATCTGTTGCGCCGGGCGCGGCTGGGATCGGCCCAAGCCGACGAGGTACGGGAGATCCTGCGCGACATCGAATCGCTGCTGCCGCATAACAGCTTCCTGTTCGAGAAGGTCAACTTCTTGATGGATGCCGCGCAAGGCTTCATCAGCATCGAACAAAACAAGATCATCAAGATTTTTTCCATCGCCGCCGTGGTGTTTCTGCCGCCGACCATGATCGCCAGCATCTACGGCATGAATTTCCAGATCATGCCGGAACTCGGCTGGGAGTGGGGTTATCCCTTGGCGATTGGCCTGATGATCTTGTCGGGGATCGCGCCCTACTGGTACTTCAAATACCGAGGCTGGCTGTAGTCTTCACAGCAGGCCCATCATCACCAGGGCCACGAACACCCCGAACAGGGCAAAGTGGCTGATGCCTTCGATGGCGTTGGTTTCGCCGTCGTGCGAGTTGTTCATCACCGTCAGCAGGGTCAGCAGCAACAGCCCCGCCTGCATCGGCGTCAACGCCATGACGATGCGCTCGCCGGTAAACAGGGCGATGCCTTCGATCACCGGCAGGGTCAGCAGCACGGTCGCCAGCGATGCCCCCAAGGCGATGTTGACCGTGGTCTGCATCCGATCGTGCCGCGCGGCGTTGAGCGCGGTGAGAATCTCCGGGCTGGCGGAGATCAGCGCTACCAGCACCGCTGGCAGGGTCTTGGGTAGGCTGCTGCCGGCCAGTCCGGCATCCAGCAGCACCGACAGCACCTCCGACAACAGCCCCACCAGCACGATGGCGCCGATCATCACGGCGATATGCTGCATGTTCGGACTATGGGCCACATCGTGGGCTTCTTCCTCCAGTCCTCCCGCATGCTCGAAGAATTGGCGATGCTCGACCGTCTGCAAGCGCAGAAACGCCAGATACATGATCGCCATGATTCCCACCGAGAACAGGGAGTACAGCCGCCAGTGGCTGTCCGGCACGAAGTCCGGGATGAACATGCCGATGCCGACAGCCACCAGCAGCATGGCGACGAAGGCGTTGGCGGAATCCAGGTTATATTGCGGCGTGCCGTGCTTGAGGCCCCCGATGATCGCGGCCAATCCGAGAATGCCGTTGATGTCGAGCATGACCGCCGCGAACACGGTGTCGCGCGCCAGGGTCGGATTGGGCGAGCCTTGCAGCAGGACCACCAAAATCATCACTTCCACCGACACTGCGGCGATGGTCAGGATCAAGGTGCCGTAGGGTTCCCCCAGCCGCGCCGCCAGCACTTCGGCGTGGTGGCTGATGCGGAAGGCGACGCCGATGATGGCCACCAGAATCACCAGCAGCAGGCCCCATAGCAGGATGCCGCCGTGTTCGACCGCCGCGTGTTCCAGGACAAAACCCAGCCCCAGCACGACCAAGGCGACGGCGATGGGAAGTTCAGCCTTGAGGTATTTTTGCATCTCGGACAATCGCTCATTCGACGTAAGGGAAACGGATTTTCTATCTGGAGTTGACTTGACCAATCATAGCAACCACCTGTGTATTATGGTATTTCGCCTGCCAACAAGGATAGACAGCCGTTGCCCAGAACACGAAAAAACCATCATCCATTGGCATTGTGCTTGGTTTGCGACTGTGGTGCGGAAAGCCTTAGTATTCCGTCGCCTTGGATGAATGTTGTAATGACATAACCAGGATGGTCGGCTATAGACTCGTCGTTCTGCTACATATTATCACTTTGGCGTTGTGCGAACAGCATCCCACTCGTAGAATCGCTTACCTGTTATATAAATTTGATTCGTGACCTTACCGCATATCATTACCATTAAGTTATGCAGAACCATATAGTTACTGGTTGTTGCGGACGCTTCGCACCCTCCGAGTCCTCATTATGACTGTAACTCTCTCTTCCAAGGTGATGCGCGCAATGGGCTTCCAGCCATTTGAAGTTGGTGAGTCGATTAGCGCGTCTTTCGTAAGCTTTTCTGTCTACGAGATACGGGGCATAACCCTCCAATCTGGTTCGCCCCAGATCACAGCAGGAACAATTGGTAACGCTAAGTACCATATAGCTGTGGGCGCTAAGCTCAATGAAACTTGCTACGCACTCGCGGGCAACCCCTACGTTGAAGACGAGAGTGCTTGGACTAAAGGAAAGGGCTCTTCCGGACCATTTCTGATAATCCAGCTTGGCCCAACACAGATGTACACGATTACAGAAGGTCAGATCAAGATTGAGACGGACGGTAGCGTAACAACTTTCGACTCATTTTCGAGCTTACGGACTGACCTCGCATCGCTTGAAACAACCACACTACCTCAATTGATCACATCGCTAGCATGCCAACTGGCCGGGCCTAATCAGTACCTAGAGCTACGCAGACTCGATCACACGAGCGTAGGTCGAACTACCAGCGGCAAAGTTTTGCATGACATTCGTCACGAACTGTCTGCTCATGGGTATGTTTCTCGCTGCCTTCCACCAGACGCACTTTCTGACGGTCTTAAGGGTGCCGTTACGCTTGCGCCGTGCCTAAACACGAAAGCCGCACGCTTTTTCACACTCGGCATGGCAGAAAAAGATGAACTAAAGAAGTTCTTGTACTTTTTTCTTGCGCTTGAAGTAGAAACACACGCTGTCTTTAGGCGGATTGACCATGCGCAAGCGCTCCGCAAGCTGCTCGATCCTGCATTACATCCAACACCCACCACCGTTGCGCTACTTCAGAGACAGGCTGATCAACTTCGCAATCTTTCTGACCGGTTTGTTTGGTGCGCGACGTGCGTCTGGAGTGGCATCACCGAAGCCGATGTTGGCCAATTCAAGAGGTTGAAAGCCACTCGCAATGACATAGCACATGGCACGATTTCGGAACCACCTGGAGGGTCCGCCCAATTGGCACAGCAACTCGCCCGCAAAGTGCTGCAACAATGAGAGCGGCGATTCCTAACCTCTCTCTGCACTTAGTGTGCCCGCAACAATGGAGCGGTAGATTCCAACCTGCTGGCTATTTAGCACTCCACACAGCACACCAGTGGATCAAACCGACATCGGTCGTCAAAGCCTTCGGATATTCCACTCTCACAGTTTACCCGCCACTCTTTTAAATATAAAACATGAAAAAACATGTCATATTCTTATTAGTCATTTACTCATCATTCTCCTTAGGCGACACAGCGTCCATGGAAATGCTGGTCCAAGGGAAATACATACTTGTAGGCAAGGGACTGGATACGGACAAAACATATCTCGGCAAAGTAGAAATCAGGCCCATCAAAGATCATTTGATTGTTGAACGTGAGATCAACGGAAAATCAGTCAAAGGTTCGGCATCTATCGAGTCTGCGGCCGGTGGTGATGCACAAGTATTGCGGATTAGATTCACAGAAGATGGTAACAGCTACGAGCAGACCTGCCTTGTCAATAGCGACTTAGACAATTACGCAAGAATAAGCTGCTATTTATACAAACCAGGCATTAAAACCACGCAGCCCGGCCTTGAAGTTCTTTTCCATGATCACACTGCAAAATAAGTGTGTGCACTCAAGCGAAAACAATCCCTAGCCACGCTAACGGACCCATCATTTATCCCATCCACCGAAAAAGACTGTTACACCTCACTAAAGCCTGACGTATCGTCATCCGCCAAAGGCTCGGAGTCACTATAACCATGAATCAAACCCCACCTTCTCCAACTCGGGGAAACAACGCTGAAAAACCCTGTGCCCGCGTTTTTCGCGATCCCATCCATTTTCTCGCCCTCGGCTTTGGCGCCGGCTGCGCGCCCAAGGCACCCGGCACCTTCGGCACACTGGCGGCGATTCCGCTGTATCTGCTGGCGCAACCGCTGCCGCTGTGGGCTTATCTGTTGCTGACGACACTCGGTTTCATAGTGGGCATCTGGATCTGCGACCGCGCCGCGCGTGACTTGGGCGTCCACGATCACCCGGCTATCGTCTGGGACGAAGTGGTCGGCTATTTCGTCACCATGATTGCCGCGCCAGCCGGTTGGCTGTGGATCGTGATCGGCTTCGTCCTGTTTCGGGTATTCGACATTCTCAAACCGTGGCCGATCCGACGAGCCGATCAACGCATCGGCGGCGGCTTCGGCATCATGTTTGACGACCTGCTGGCGGCCGGTTACGCCTGGCTGGTGTTGCAGGCGCTGGCTGGGTTGTTCGCGACCACCCCTTGAGATGCCGCCAACAAGGC
>DAOTGT010000057.1:14637-19273 GCA_035447285.1 Candidatus Competibacter sp. | reverse complement strand
TGGTGGGCCGCAAGGTGCCGTTGAGATGCAGCAGCAAGGTGGTCTTGCCGGAACCGTTGCTGCCCAGCAGCGCCAACTTACGACCGCGTTCGATGGTCAGATCGAGACCACGCAAGGCAAGAAGTTGATCGGGATAACGGTATTCCAGCCGCTGAAGGGTAAGCAGGGGGCCGCTCATGACCCGCCGCGTCCCAGAGTCCAGCCGCTCAGACCCAACAATCCAACCCAAGTGATTCCTGTCATCAAACGAGACCAGGACAGTGCGTGTTCCGTGTTCAGCACCCGCAATTCGCCGGTGTAACCTCGGGCCGCCAAGCCGATTTCCATGCGTTGCGCCTGATGCAGGGCACGCTGGAACAGGTTGCCCGCCAATCCACCCACGGAATGCAGACCGCGATCGAAGTGGACATAACCCAAGCGAGCGGCTTGCGCCTGCTGTCCGGTAATGGCGCGCTCGGCGAAGACGAAGATCAGGCGGTACACCAGTTGAACCAATTCGACCAGCCCGGCGGGAACGCCCAAGCGGCGCGACAGCGCGATCAAATCGGTCAAGGGGGTGGTCAGGGTCAGGAACGCCAGACAACTGACCGCCGCCAAGGCGCGCACCGTGGTTTCCAAGGCCAGCCGCCAGCCTTCCGGGGACCACTGCCAATGGAAACCATCGGCGAAGGAGATCGAAACCGCCAGAAAAGGTGCGCCCATCACCAGAAACGCCGCCGGCGCGGCCAGAACCTGTAGCAAGGCGCGCGCTGGAACTCCCGCGCCATACACCGTGGCCCAAGCCATGCTGGCCAGAATCAGCGGTCCGCTACTCAAGGGCGGCAGAACCAGGGTCAGAATCAGCAGGCATCCAGCGGGTAACAGTTTTTCCGCTGGATGCCAATCACGCCAACGATTGCTCCAGGCGTAATGATCAATCGCCCGCATCGACTTGGTCCCGCGCTTGCCGCCGTGCCTGGGACTGGCCGCGCCGGAGACCAAGGTAATAGCCCAACAAGCCACTACCCAAGGCCGCTTGCAGGGCGAACAACAAACCTTCGATCTCGTCGCTGGGTGGTTCCCACAACGGTTCGAACCAGGGCTGATACTGGGGATTGGCCGCGACGATGGCCTCTTGTCCCTGATCGTCGGTACCGGTGAAAGGTTCTTTCAATCCGCTGGGCAGCGGCAACACCAAGGGCAGGATCGCCAGCAGCAGAACCAGGGCCAACAAGATGAGATTGGTGCGTTTCATCGGCTTGCTCCCGGCGCAAAAGCCAACTGATTCAAATCATCGCGGCTGTACTGAGTCAGCAGGTTGATGACGATGACCGTCAGCAAACCTTCGATGATGGCCAAGGGAACTTGAGTCAGCGCGAATACGCCGACGAACTTGGTGGCCGCGCCGGCAAAGCCGCTGACCGGATCGGGAAAGGCCAAAGCCAGTTGGCCGGCGGTGACCATATAGGTCGCCAAGTCGCCCAGGGCCGCCGCCAGAAACACGCTGACGGCCAATGGCGCATGCAGTCGGCGCGCGCCATGGAACACTGCGTAGGCGATCCAGGGACCGGCGATGGCCATCGAGAATGCGTTGGCACCCAAGGTCGTCAAGCCGCCATGGGCCAGCAGTAGCGCTTGGAACAGCAGCACGATGGTGCCCAGCAACGCCATGACCGACGGACCGAACAGGATCGCGCCCAACCCGGTGCCGGTGGCGTGGGAACAGCTCCCGGTCACCGACGGCAGCTTGAGCGCCGACAGGATAAAGGCGTAAGCCCCGGATGCCGCCAACAATAACTTGACTTGCGGTTGTTCCCGCATCAAACGATTGACCTGATAGGCGCTGACCACGACGAACGGCAAGGAAATCGCCGTCCACGCGGCCGCGTGCAGGGGAGGTAAAAAACCTTCGGCAATATGCATGATGGACCTTCCTGAATAAGCAGCGATCAGGAGGGCATCTGGGAAAACGGCACCGCAAGCTGTGACGACGGACGCACTGGCTGGAGATGGTCTGTAATCCCGGAGCACCCCGCCCGGAATCCAACTGGCAACCGTCATGGGCAGGTCTCCTGGCTCACAGGTCTTCGTCGTTCGCCCAGCCTTCCCAGCCCTTGGGGCCAGTGGCGCAGCAGAGGCACGACTCACTGTTTACAGTTGCGGGGGCAGCCCTGGAATTGGCGACCCGAGAGTCACCGCACCAGATTCCCTTTTCATCTCCACTAAGCGGATCGCCCGTGGAGAACCACATGTCGTTTGTGGGTTTCATGCTAGCGCCGAGAGCGGTGGGGCGTCAACTTCATCGATCCGACCACCGCCCGATTCCACCCGACGGCGTGCCCGTGACGAAGCGTCCGAACTTGGCCGTCTCGTTTCCACAACGCCAAGCGGATTGTTATAGTGCGGGTTCTTCGCAACCCATCACGATCCTCATGAAGACCCCTTCCCTGATGGTGCAGGGCTGCACCTCCGACTCCGGCAAGAGCACACTGGTGGCGGCCTTTTGCCGCATCCTGCATCAGCGCGGCGTGCGCGTGGCGCCCTTCAAGCCGCAGAACATGGCGCTCAACGCGGCGGTGACCGTGGATGGTGGCGAGATCGGCCGCGCCCAGGCTTTGCAGGCCCTGGCCGCCGGCCTGGAACCGCATACCGATTTCAACCCGATCCTGCTCAAGCCCAGCACCGACCGGCAGGCACAGGTCATCATCCACGGCCGGGTGGCCACCCAGCTCGATGCCCAGGCCTACCATGCCTACAAACCACGGGCCATGCCGGCGGTGCTGGCCTCGTGGGAACGGTTGTGCGCGCGCTACCAATGCGTGGTGGTCGAAGGCGCCGGCAGTCCTGCCGAAATCAATCTGCGTGATCACGACATCGCCAACATGGGCTTTGCGGAAGCGGTCGATTGTCCGGTACTGCTTGTCGCGGACATCGACCGGGGCGGAGTGTTCGCCCACCTGGTCGGCACGCTCGAACTGCTCTCCGCCAGCGAACGCGAGCGCGTCGTCGGTTTCGTGATCAACCGCTTTCGCGGCGATCTGGCCATCCTCACACCCGGCCTCGACTGGCTGGAACGCCGCACGGGCAAGCCGGTGTTCGGGGTACTACCCTACCTGCACGGCCTCTATCTCGACGCCGAGGATGCGCGCGCCAGCAGCGTTTTCGAATCCAGCACACCTCGCCTCACGGTCGTCGCGCCGGCCTATCCCCGGCTCTCCAATCACAACGATCTCGATCCCTTGCGCCTGCATCCCGAGGTCGATTTTCGGTTCATCTCTCCCTCGGAGACGCCGCCACCAGCCGACGTGGTGGTATTGCCCGGCTCCAAGGCGGTGCGCGCCGATCTGGCTTGGCTGCGCGCCCACGGCTGGGAGGATTATTTGAAGCGCCATCTGCGTTACGGCGGCAAACTGATCGGTCTGTGCGGTGGCATGCAGATGTTGGGCAAGGCGCTGCACGATCCGCTGGGCCTGGAGGGCGAAGCAGGCAGCGTGGCCGGACTCGGCATGCTCGATTTGACCACGACCTTGGGCGAAATCAAGCAGTTGCGCCAAGTCAGCGGGCATCTGTGCCTGCCGGACGCACCAGCGTTTATCGGCTATGAAATCCATCAAGGCTTGAGCCACGGCCCGGCGCTCGAACAGCCCGCCGTGTGCCTGGACGACGGCGAACACGGCGATGGCGCGCAAAGTCCCGATGGCCAAATCCTTGCGACCTATTGCCACGGTCTGTTCGATCATCCCGACGCCCTGGCCGCGTTGCTGCGCTGGGCCGCGCCAAAGACCGGGGACACCACGCCCTTCTTGCGCGTCGATCCGCTGGCCCGCCGCCAAGCCGACCTCGACCGGCTGGCCGATGCCGTCGAAGCGGCCCTCGACATGGACAAAATACTGGCGCTGCTAATCGGAACCGACATTTCCCCCATCGACCGGAGCCGCCAGCCGAATGAGCAATGAATTCGACACCGCCGACCTCCGGCATGCGCAACGCATGGCGCGCAAGAAAATCGTGATCGGCGACAAGAAAGCCGCAGCTACTCAAGCGCGCGGAGTGGTGGTCCTGCATACCGGCTGCGGCAAGGGTAAATCCACCGCCGCCTTCGGCGTGCTGGCGCGCGCGCTCGGCCACGGCCAGACCGCCGCCGTCGTGCAGTTCGTGAAGAGCCGCACCGACACTGGCGAGGCCCTGTTCTTCCGCGATCACCCGCGCGTGCATTGGCACGTCATGGGCGCGGGATTCACCTGGGAAACCCAGGACCCGACGCGTGACGCCGCCGCCGCGCGGGCGGCCTGGGAGCAAGCCGTGCATTATCTGAGCGATGACACGCTCGATCTGCTGATCCTCGACGAGATCACCTACGCCTTCAAATACGGCTGGCTGGACGCGCCGGAGGTGATCGCGGCCTTGCATGCCCGGCCGCCGATGCAACACGTACTGCTCACCGGCCGGGCCGCGCCGCCCGCGCTGATCGCGGCCGCCGACACGGTGAGCGACATCGCCCTGATCAAGCACGCCTTCCAGGCGGGCGTGCCGGCCATGCCGGGGCTGGAATTCTGATGCCACGCTGTCCCGCGCTGTTCGTGGCGGCACCCGCCTCCGGTCAAGGCAAGACCACCGTCACCGCCGCGCTGGCCCGCCTGCACGCCCGGCAAGGACG
>DAOTGT010000057.1:0-14537 GCA_035447285.1 Candidatus Competibacter sp. | reverse complement strand
AAGGCAAGACCACCGTCACCGCCGCGCTGGCCCGCCTGCACGCCCGGCAAGGACGTACCGTGCGCCTGTTCAAGTGCGGACCGGACTTTCTCGATCCGCAGATCCACCAATTCGCCAGTGGTCAGCCTTGCCATACCCTCGATCTCGGCATGTGTGGCGTGGCCGATGCCGCGTGGCGATTGGCGGCCGCCGCGACAACGGCCGACCTGATCCTGATCGAAGGGGTAATGGGGCTTTTCGACGGCCAGCCTTCGGGCGCCGATATCGCTCGCCAATTCGGCGTACCGGTGATGGCGGTGATCGACGCCCGCGCCATGGCTCAGACCTTCGGAGCACTAGCCCACGGCCTGGCCACCTTTCAGCCCGATCTGCCGTTTTCCGGGGTGCTGGCCAATCATGTCGGCGGTACCGGTCACATCGAATTATTACGCGCTAGTCTGCCGCCCGGCCTGCGTTTTTACGGCGCCATCCCCAGAGATGCCGAGGCGGCGCTGCCCGAGCGCCATTTGGGCCTGTTGCAAGCCGGCGAAATTACCGATCTCGGACAACGTCTGGATCGCATCGCCGATCATCTCGCCGCCACCGGCGCGGCGGAATTACCCCCTCTGGTGGAATTCCCCGCCACCCCGGCGCCGGTCGTGCCGCCGCTGCTGGCCGGTCGGACCATCGCCATCGCCCGCGACGCCGCCTACGGCTTCCTCTACCCGGCCAATCTCGACACCTTGCGCGCCTTGGGTGCCCAACTCGAATTTTTCTCGCCACTAGCTGGCGATGCCCTACCCGCCTGCGACGCGGTCTGGCTACCCGGTGGCTATCCCGAGTTGTACGCGGCTGAACTGGCGACGCGGCGCGGGCTGTGGACGGCGCTGTCGGCTCATGTCGCCGCCGACCGTCCCGTGCTGGCCGAGTGCGGCGGCATGATGAGCCTGTTTACCCAGTTACGCGATCAAAGTGGTCACGTTCACACGCTGGGCAACCTTTTACCCGGCGAGGTGGTCATGCAACCCCGGTTGTCGGCGCTCGGCACCCAAACCGTCACCCTGCCGGAAGGGGATTTTCGCGGCCACACCTTCCACTACTCGAAGGCAACCACGTCACTGACGCCCATCGCCCACGCCACGCCGTTCTCGACTCGTCGGCATGGGCGGGCCGGCGAAGCGATCTATCGCCAGCAACGGCTGACGGCGAGTTATCTGCACCTTTATTTTCCGTCGAACCCGGTGGCCACCGCGCACTTGTTTCTCCCTTAACCCCGCCGACGTTGGCTTGCTCGCAAGTACGGTCCTTGGAAAAAAACCGGGCACGAATCGATCAACCCTGACTGACTTGCTTCAGTAAGGTCACGAGAAACCGATCAGGTGGCAAACGGCATGTTGATTCTCGGCATTGAAACATCCTGCGACGAAACCGGCGTGGCGCTTTACGACAGCGAACGGGGTCTGCTGGCGCACGCGCTGCACAGCCAGGTCGCGCTGCACGCCGAATATGGCGGGGTGGTACCGGAACTGGCCTCGCGCGATCATGTGCGCAAGTTGCTGCCGCTGTTACGGGAAATCCTCCAGCGGGCGGACGCTTCTCCAGACGCGATCGAAGGCGTGGCCTACACTCGTGGGCCGGGGCTGATTGGCGCGCTGCTGGTGGGCGCGGCCATCGGTCGTGGCTTGGCCTGGACCTGGAACGTGCCCGCCATCGGCGTGCATCACATGGAAGGGCATCTGCTGGCACCGATGCTGGAGCCGGAGCCACCGGAATTTCCATTCGTGGCGCTGCTGGTGTCCGGGGGCCATTCGCTGTTGGTGGAAGTGGATGGTGTCGGCCAGTATCGCATTCTGGGCGAGTCGGTGGACGATGCCGCCGGCGAGGCGTTCGACAAGACCGCGAAACTGCTGGGCTTGCCGTATCCTGGCGGGCCGGCGCTGGCCAAGCTGGCGGAACAGGGCGACCCGCAACGGTTTCGTTTCCCCCGGCCGATGACCGATCGGCCCGGCTGCGATTTCAGTTTCAGCGGGCTGAAGACCGCCGCCATCAACACTTGGCGAGGGCTGGAGCCAACGCCGGCGAACCGAGCCGACGTGGCACGCGCCTTCGAGGACGCGGTGGTGGACACGCTGGCGATCAAATGCCGACGAGCCCTGCAAGCCACCCGACTACGACGGCTGGTGGTGGCCGGCGGCGTGGGCGCCAACCGGCGATTGCGGGAGCGATTGCGCGATCTGCTCGCGGAACTGGGGGGACAGGTCTACTATCCCCGGCTGGAATTCTGCACCGACAACGGCGCGATGATCGCCTATGCCGGCTGGCGACGATTGGCGGCGGGCCAGCGCGAAGGGATGGCGATCGAGGTGCTGCCGCGCTGGCCGCTGGACAGTTTGCCGGCGGTGGATTGAGAAACCCTGCGGAACGACGCCGACTCAGGGTCGTTTTTCGAAAAGATTGTTCGCCATGCGCCGGATCAAATTGCCATGGGCCAGGCATTCCCGCCATTCTCGCGGGATATCGTCGACCCCATAATACGCGCCGGCCAACTGCCCGAAGATAGCGGCGGTGGTATCGGCGTCATAACCCAGATTCACCGCCAGCAAGCTACCTTCCCGAAAATCCGAAGACCGGTTGAACGCCCACAGCGCCGCCTCAAGCGATTCCACGACATAGCCGCTCCCGAAGACTTCATTCTGTCTTTTCCGCTTGAAGGAGCCGGCGGCGACTTTATCGATCTCGGGACATAACGGCTCTTGCTCCCAAAGATGGGCAACGGGCGTATATCGCGGTGAGAGCAGTTCTTCCTTGCCGACCCCTTGCAGCGCCCCGATCAGCAGTCCCGCGAAGTATCGGCACGCATCCAGGCAAGTCGTGGCGCCATGGGTCGTTCGCGAACTCTCCGCGCTGAGCTGGATGGCGGTTCTGGGCTTGGACGCGAAGAACAGGGGAACCGGCGCCAGACGCATGAGACTGCCGTTCCCGGCCGAGTAGGGACCGGTGGGACCGGAAAATGGGTCTCCAGTGTGAGCATAGCGCCGCAAGGCCTGGGAAACCGTATTGCCGATATCGAAACAGCGACCATTGCTGCTGAGATACCCTTCACCCCACCATCGGGTATATCGCTCCATTTGATCGCGCGCGTCGAACGCGCGGCGAACGACAAGGCTTTCCGCGAGGCAAAGCGCCATCGAAGTGTCATCCGTCCATTGACCTTTTTCCAGCTTGAATGGCCCGCCTCCGACCATGTCCGTCAAGGGCACGAAACTGCCCGGCACCTTGAATTCGACCGTTGTCCCCAAGGCGTCGCCCGCGGCCAATCCCAATAAACATCCTTCGTAACGTAATCGCATTGCAAGCACCAACTTTAATTCGACATTCCAAGCGATCGCCCCGGTGTCGTGAAGTTAAAAAGCGACAGGTTGCGTGCACAACCTGCCTGGAAACCATCAATAGCCTAAAGTTGGGTAAGAGCCCTGATACCGGGCTTGGCCGTGTTGGGTTTAAACACGGCATCAGTGCCGTACCGACAGATGGAAGCGCCGACCGTCCTGACGCAGGATCGCGCCGTCGCGAACCACGCTTTCCAGCACCGGCCCCTCGCTCAGCCGCTCGCCTTCCCGATAGTGTCGACCATTGATGACCACAAAGCGTTTATCGGGATCGGCGCTGTAGATGTGAATATCGAGATTGAGGGCGGGCATGCCGCGCCGGTCGGCGGCGGACAACGTTTCCGGTGGCGTCAGTTCCGGTACGGGCGCGATGGTCACGGAACCGGGCGTCACGGTTGGCCGGGCCGGCTTCTGGTGCCGCTCCCGACTGGCCGGAGCGACGGTCGGAAGCGCGGCTTCGGGCTCGACCGTTTGGCCGACCGGCTCCTTGCTGGACACGGCTGGCGCTCCATCCTTCTCCGATGCCGCTGACGTGGATGGCGGGGAACGGGGCGCGGGCGTGGCGGCTGGAACGGCCACCGCCGGGGCGGCGACGGACGCGGGCTGGGGCGCCGGCTGGGACCGGCCGAGGAAGAAAGCCAGCAACAGGGCATTGAGCCCAAGAGCCAGAACCGTCATGCCGTACCAGAACCGGCGGTTCCGGGTCGGTTCCGCCAGGGGTGGCGCGGTGGTCAGCGTCGGTGCTTGGCCAAGATGGCGTTCCTGTTCCGCCTTGCGCAACGCATCGAGGATATAAGACATCTCACCGATCCTGAGTGGGTTGATCGAGCGCGGGCGTATCGGGGGTGAGTGTCAGGTTGTTCAACAGTATCAATGTTCGTCCGCCTGCCAGGCCATCGGGTTGCAAGCCATTATTCCGCTGGAAGGCCCGTAACTGTTCTCCCAAAGCGTTATCGAAGGTCGCGGACAGCGGATCGGTTGCCGGCTGTCCCGTCGCCAGAGCCAGCTGCCGGCGCAGCCAGCGCACCGCCTCACCGGTATGGCCAGGGCCGATCAGGGGCATGCTGATTTGCGGACGCCACAACAGCAGATATCGACCGGTCCACAACGGCGCGAGTTGCGCCAGCGGCACGGTCACTACCTGGCCGGCGATCTCCAGCATCGCTTTATCTCCTTCCAGTGCCCGCAGCAGCGCCGCCGCCGGCATGCCGCCGACGGTCAGCCAAAGCACAGCCGGGCGATTGAATCGGCGCAGCGTGTCCCAGTTGCCGCGACCCGCCAAGCAGCGCAGATCCTGGATTTTGACCCATCCGCAGAACGCGACTCTGGCATCTGGCGTTTGGGTGATGCTCCAAGCCGCCAGCAACCGATTGTTGGCATTGTCTCCTTTGGATTGGCGCAATAAACTAGCCAGCGCACGGGAGTCGGTAGTGGCTGATGGCCGGGTCGGGACGACAAGCGTTGCCCCGGGCGGTTGCTGGCCAAATGAAGTCGGGCCGGTTTCCGCACTGGGTGATTGGAGCACGGCCAACGTTTGGTTGGCATACGACAGCCAAAATCCACCGCTGACCAGGATCAGGCTCATCAGTCCTGCACCCAACGCCAGCCAAGGTCGAACCTGCCGCTGTTGGGTGTCGCCGGGTATGGATTTCGATGTCTCCGGGCGAGCCGGTACCGTGTACCGCGACTTTGGCCAGAAAGCAAATGTCCGACCTCCCGCGTCGTTGCCGCATAGGGCTTCCCGGGCTGCCCGGCGAACCGTGCCAGCGGTAACGTACAGCACGCCCTGGCTGTAGGCACCCAGCAGGGCGCGGTCGCAGATGACATTGATCAGGCGCGGCATACCGCCAGAATAGCGGTATGCCGCTCGCCGCGTCCCGGTCGCAAATAGATCCACGCGCCCGCCGGCCACCCGCAGGCGGTGATCGATGTAAGCGGCGGTTTCCAGGCGATCCAGCGACGACAGATGGTAGCGGGCGGTGATGCGTTGGGCCAGTTGCCGCAAATCTGGCCGCGCCAGCAACCGACGCAGTTCCGGCTGACCAACCAGGATGATTCGCAACAGTTTATGTTTGGCGGTTTCCAGATTGGTCAACAAGCGGATCTGTTCCAATACTTCGCGACTCAGATTCTGTGCCTCGTCGATGATCAGCACCGTGCGACGGCCGGCGGCATGGGTGCGCAGCAGGTGCTCGTTGAGGGCGTCCAGCAATGGTTTGAGGGTTTGGTGTTCGCGTGGATATGACGCGCCCAGTTCGTCGCAGACGACCGCCAGCAACTCCTCGACCGTCAATCGAGGGTTGAGGCACAGCGCGATGTCCACTTTTTCCAGCCGCTGTTCCAGCAACGCGCGGATCAGTGTGGTTTTGCCGGTACCGACCTCGCCGGTCAGTTGCACGAAACCGCCGTCCTCGCCAGTGCCATACAGCAGATGGGCCAGTGCCTCCTGATGATGGCGACTCGGATAAACGTAGCCGGGGTCGGGTGTGATAGCGAAGGGGGGCTCTCGCAGCCCGAAATGCGCCGTGTACATCCTCACACCTCGCCGTAGCGCGCGCCGGTGCCGATCCAGCGCCGAATCAACGGTTCCACCCGTTCGGGGTGATCGCGCAGCAGCCGGTCGGCGGCGTAGCGGGCGGCGTTCAACAGATCCTGATCGCGCAACAGATCGGCCACCCGCAAGCTTTGTTCGCCGGTCTGGCGGGTGCCGAGCACCTCACCGGGACCGCGCAACTCCAGATCGCGGCGGGCGATTTCGAAGCCGTCGTGGCATTCCCGCAGCACCGCCAGCCGGGCGTGCGCCGTCTGCGACAGCGGTGGCCGATACAGCAGCACGCAATTGCTGGCGGTGGCACCACGCCCGACCCGGCCGCGCAACTGGTGCAATTGCGCCAAACCCAGCCGCTCGGCATTCTCAATGATCATCAGGCTGGCGTTGGGCACGTCCACACCGACCTCGATCACCGTGGTGGCGACCAGCAGATCCAGTTCGCCGGCCTTGAACGCCGCCATCGCCGCTTCCTTGGCCGCCGCGGGCAGCCGGCCATGCGCCAGGCCGATCCGCAGTTCCGGCAATCGCTCCGTCAGGCGTTCGGCGGTGACCGTCGCCGCCTGGCATTGCAGCGCTTCGGACTCCTCGATCAGTGGGCAGACCCAGTAGGCTTGCCGGCCGGCGCGGCAGGCCCGGCGGATGCGTTCAATCACCTCGTCGCGGCGACTGTCGGGCGCGGCCACCGTGGTGACCGGCAGGCGGCCCGGCGGCAATTCGTCGATGGTCGAAGTATCGAGATCGGCGTAGGCGCTCATGGCTAGAGTACGTGGAATCGGCGTTGCGGTCATGATCAACTGGTGCGGACAGCGTCCGCCAACCCGGCCCTTCTCGCGCAGCGCCAGCCGCTGGTGGACGCCGAAACGATGCTGTTCGTCCACGATCGCCAGCGCCAGTTCGGCGAAGACGACCGCCTCTTGAAACAGCGCGTGGGTGCCGACCGCGACCTGCACCGCGCCGCTGGCCAGTCGCTCCAACGCCAACCGCCGGGCCTTGCCGGTCAGTCGCCCGGTCAGCCAGGCCACTTCGATTCCCAACGGTTCCAGCCAGGTTCGCAGGTTGCGGTCGTGCTGTTCCGCCAGCAGTTCGGTGGGGGCCATCAGCGCCGCCTGGGCACCGTTTTCCACCGCCCGCAGCGCGGCGGCGGCGGCCACCACGGTCTTGCCGGAGCCGACATCGCCCTGCAACAACCGCAGCATGGGCCGAGGTTGGGCCAAGTCGGCGGCGATTTCCGCCAACACCCGCTGCTGGGCGACGGTAAGCGCAAAGGGCAGCCGCTCCACGAAGCGCTGGCATAGCCCACCGCCGGCCAGCGGCGGCGCGGCTTGGCGACGGGTGCTTTCGCGCAACCGGCGCAGACTGAGCTGGTGAGCCAGCAGTTCCTCGAAAGCCAATCGCCGCCGGGCCGGATGGCGGCCGCTCTCCAATTCCGCCACCGGCGTTTCGACCGGCGGTTGGTGCAACAGCCGCACCGCCTCGGCGATGGGCGACAATTGCAGTTGGGCCAGCAGCACCGGTGGCAACCACTCCGGCAGCAGCGCCGCCGAATCCAACTGCTCCAGCGCCTGTTCGGCCAGACCGCGCAGGGTGAACTGCTGTAGGCCGGCGGTGGCGGGATAGATCGGGGTCAGCCGGTTTTCCACTGGTGGCGGGTCCGCGTCGAACCGACGGCATTCGGGATGGATCATTTCCAACCCGCCGCCGTAGCTGGGGCGGACCTCGCCGAAACAGCACAGCCGCGTGTCCGGCTGGCCAAGCCACTGCCGCTGGGCGGGGCTGAAATGAAAAAAGCGCAGGGTCAGAATGCCCGTGCCGTCGCTCAGCCGACAGAGCAGGCAACGCCGGCCGCGCGCCGTTACCTCGCTGCTGGCCACCACCGCTTCAACCTGCGCCTCCATGCCGGGCTGCAACTGGCCGATGGCGGTAACGCGGCCACGGTCCTGATAACGCAGAGGCAAGTGAAGCAGCACATCGGCGGCGGTATGCAGGCCCAATCGCCGCAAGCGCTCGGCTAGCTTCGGTCCGACGCCCTTCAGTGCGGTGATCGGCAAGGGTTCGATCAGTGCCGGCCGCGCCGCGTCTCGCACGGTTGATCCTTCGATCATGGCGTCGATGGCGGCCTCTCCAGATTCAGCGCCACCACACGATCGCGGCCCAGTGGATTCGAACTCCGCGATTAATCGTGCAGCGCCAGCACCGCATCCATCTCCACTTGCGCGCCGCGCGGCAGGGCCGCGACTCCGATCGCCGCCCGCGCTGGATAGGGCTCCTGAAAATACTCGGCCATGATCTGGTTGACCAGCGCGAAATGGCCAAGATCGGTCAGAAACACGTTGAGCTTGACCGTGTCGGCCAGACTGCCGCCAGCGGCGCGGGCCACCGCCGCCAGATTGTCGAACACCTGGCGGATCTGTGCCTCCATGCCGCCATCGACCAGTTGCATGGTGGCGGGGTCCAGCGGAATCTGGCCGGACAGGTAAACGGTATGGCCAACCTTGACCGCCTGGGAATAGGTACCGATGGCGGCGGGAGCCTGATCGGTCTTGATGATTTCACGAGGCATGATGGAATGTCTCTCGGTGTATGCTTCGGCGGGTATTCTTCGGCAAAACAGCGCTCGGATTCAAGCGCGGCGCTCCTCTCCTTGAGGAGATCGCGACGGGGCCGTCAGCCGCGCCGGGCCAGCTTCAACGTTTCCGGCAGAGTGCGCAATTGGCGCATCACCCGAGCCAGTTGCGCCCGGTCGCGAATGTTGAGCAGCAAGTGAACGGTGGTGGTGGTACCGTCCCGTTCCGTGGTGTTGATGGTCTCGATATTGGTGTCGGTGGCGGAGATGGCGGCGGCGATGGTGGCCAACACCCCGCGTTTGTTAGCCACTTCGAGCCGCAGTTCGGCGCTGAAGTCGACGCCGGATTGTTGCTCCCATTCCACCTCAATCCATTTTTCGGGATTTTTCTTGTAGCTGGCGACGTTTTTGCAATTGTCCCGGTGGATGACGATGCCACGCCCGGCGTTGAGATAACCAATGATGGGATCGCCCGGCAACGGCCGGCAGCACTTGCCGAAACTGACCACCGTACCCTCGGTACCCTTGATCAGCAAGGGCTGGGCATCGATGTCCTCCGGCGGACGGACTTCGTCCTCGCCATCTTCCGGCAACAACCGCTTGGCGATCAGCGCCGCAAATCGATTGCCCAGGCCGATATCGGCCAGCAGATCGTTGAAGTCGCTCAGGTTGAATTCCAGCAGCAGTGTCTGAACGCGTTCCGCCGGCAGCTCACCCAACCCGCCGATGCGTCCGGCCAACGCTTTTTCCAGCAACCGTTTGCCGAGCAGGATCGCTTCCTCGCGCCGCAAGTGTTTGAGGTAATGGCGGATGCTGGAACGGGCCTTGGCGGTGACCACGAAGTTGAGCCAAGCGGGATTGGGGCGGGCGGTGGGCGTAATGATCACCTCGACGGTCTGGCCGGTGGTCAATGGCGTACGCAGCGGTACCAGTCGCCGGTCCACCTTGGCGCCCACGCAAGTGTTGCCGACATCGGAGTGGATGGCGTAAGCGAAGTCCACCGCGGTGGCGCCGCGCGGCAGATCGATGATCTCGCCGCGTGGGGTGAACACGTAGACCTCGTCCGGGAACAGATCCACCTTGACGCTTTCCAGGAATTCCACCGGATTGCCGGCGCGGCGCTGCATGTCCAGCAGCTTTTGCAGCCACTCACGGGCGCGCTGCTGGGTGTGGCTACCCTGGCCGTCGCCGGATTTGTAGCGCCAGTGCGCGGCGACGCCGACCTCGGCCATGACATGCATTTCCTCGGTGCGGATCTGCACTTCGATCGGGACGCTGTTGGGGCCGAACAGCACCGTGTGCAGCGACTGGTAGCCGTTGGCCTTGGGGATGGCGATGTAGTCCTTGAACCGGTTCATGTAGGGTTTGTACAGGTTATGCATCACCCCCAGCACCCGATAGCAGGTGTCCACGATATCGACCACGATCCGCACCGCATAGACGTCGTACACATCCTTGAAGGGCAGGCGCTTGTCGCGCATTTTCCTGTATATGCCCCACAGGTGCTTGCCGCGACCCATGACCCGAGCCTGAATCTTTTCCTCTTCAAGGCGGGTCTGAATACGGCCTTCGAGCTGACCGACGATCTCGCGGCGGTTGCCGCTCAGCCTGCGCACCGCTTCCTGCAATACCCGGAAGCGCAGCGGGTGCAGGTGGCTGAAACCAAGGTTTTCCAACTCCTGGCGCAAGTGGTTCATACCCAACCGACCGGCGATGGGCGCATAGATTTCCAGCGTTTCGCGGGCGATGCGGCGGCGCGATTCCGGGCGCATGGCACCGAGAGTGCGCATGTTGTGCAGGCGGTCGGCCAGCTTGATCATGATCACCCGCAGATCCTTGGCCATGGCCAGGAACATCTTGCGGAAGTTTTCGGCCTGCGCTTCCAGTTTGGAGTTGAACTGAATCTGGGTCAGCTTGCTGACGCCGTCCACCAGATCGGCGACCTCCGGTCCGAAGCGGGCGCTGAGCTGCTCCTTGCTGTAATGGGTGTCTTCGATGACATCGTGCAGCAAGGCCGCCTGCAGCGTGATGTAATCGAAGCGGACGTTGGCGAGAATGCGGGCCACCGCCAACGGGTGAAAGATGTAAGGTTCGCCGCTCTTGCGGTAGATGCCGGAATGCGCCTCGGCGGCGAAGCCGCAGGCGTCGCGCAAGCGCTCGACCTGGTCCGGTTCGAGGTATCCGCCGGCGATGGCGCAGAGGTCGTCGATGCGAAGACGCAAATCGTCCAGCCATTCGTCGTCGACAGCCAGTTTTCGCAACGGCTGCTGGCTGCCGTCCCGGACTTCCCACAACGTCGCGCTCAGCAAGATCGGGTTCTCCTGATAAGGTTGGAAACCGGTGCTGTCAGCCCGGCTCGGGCGGAGGCTCGTTGTGGACGGCAGGCGGCGACTCGGCCTTGGGAGCGGCGTGCATCTGGCGGTATTTTTCCTGGATCAGATGATCGATCTTGCCTTCGGCCAGCTCCCGCAACGCAACGACGGTGGGTTTGTCGTTTTCCCAGGGGACCAGCGCTTCCCGCCCTAGCGCCAGATCGCGGGCGCGGCGCGCGGCGATCAGCACCAGTTCAAAGCGGTTATCCACCCGATCCAAACAGTCTTCAACGGTGATTCGAGCCATGTCAGCAATTGCTCCGGGTTCAATGTCGGAAGTGGGAACCGAGTATATTAGTTAAAACAAATAATTAAGACAACAGCGACCGAAGCAGATCCCGCTGCCGCTCCAGTTGCGCCACCCGACGCTGGCGTTGGGCGATCACGATGGCGCGCAGTGCGTCCAGCGCCACCGCGAATTGATCGTTAACCACCAGATAATCGAACTCGGCGTAGTGCGACAGTTCGTCCAGCGCCGCCGCCATGCGCTGTTCGATGATCTCGGGGCCATCCTGACCGCGCCCCGCAAGACGCTCGCGCAGGGCTTGCCGGGATGGCGGCAGAATGAAAATCGTCGCGCTGTCCGGCCACAGTGCCCGCACTTGGCGAGCACCCTGCCAGTCGATTTCCAGGACCACATCCCGCCCGGCTTGCAACTGGGACATGACCGCGGCGCGACTGGTACCGTAGCGGTGGCCGAATACCTGAGCCTGTTCCAGGAACGCGTCCTCGGCGATCATCCTCGCAAAGGCGTCGGGGGACACGAAGTGGTAGTGGACGCCATCGCGCTCGCCGGGACGATGCGGTCGAGTGGTGTGGGAAACCGAGACGACGACATCCGGCGTGGTTTCCACCAGGCTTTTGACCAAGCTGGTTTTGCCCGCTCCGGAGGGGGCGGCGACGATGTACAGGGTTCCGGCGTTCATTTCAAACTCACTGACTTTGGACCGTGAAAATTGGCGCATCGTTCGGAGCCGGCTTCAGGCGCGCAAGCAGAGCGAACCGCCGCTTGCTAGTGTGCTTGGGGATGATGTCATGAATCCGGCCTGGATCAAAGCCCGCGCGCCGGAGAGTATCGAGCATCATGAATGCTGTGTGCCGTGGCCGTCCACGTTAAACTAGCCGTGCTGACTTTCCAACGGGACGGTGGACATGCGAGGTTTCGGGCCGCGGGCGCTGGCGCCGCGCGATGGTTGGGACTGGCTGACGCAGGCCTGGCGGTTGATGCGGCGGCGACCGTGGCTGTTCGTGGTCGTGGCCCTGTTCGCGCCGGCCGGCAGCGCCTTGCTACTGGCACTACCGATCTGGCACTGGTGGCTACCGCCGCTGGGCGCCTGGGTCACGCTGATCGCCACCGTATTCTGTTACGGCCTGCCGTCGAGCCTGACGGTGACTTTGGCCTGCGCCCTGGCCCGCGCCGCCAACCGCAAGCAACCGCCGGCGCCTCGACAACTGTTCAACTGGACCGCCCTCAAGGCGCTGGGTAAGACCAGCCTGTTTCTGTTCATGTTGCTGTTGCAGGGCTATCTGGTGGTCTACTGGGTACAGGATCAACTGCTGCCGGCGGATCTCGCCACCCTGGCCGACGGCACGCCCGGAATGCCTCCAACGACCTTCGGCGTGGCCAGCACCGTGTTGGGAACGCAGCTCAGCGTGCTGGGTGGCGTCCTGCTGGTTTTGCAGGTACTGCTCACCTGGTTTGCCATCCCACTGAAATTGTTCCGCGAACTGCCGTTGTCGGCCTGCTGGCGGCATAGCGCGCTGGCCATGCAGCTCAATCCGTGGCTGTTTCCGGTGCTGGGCCTGGCTGGGCTGGTGCTGGTGGTGCTGCCGTTTTTCGGTTTTTTTTCCATCCCCGCCCAAGTGCTGGCGCTGCCGCTACCGGTCTATCTGGGAGCGCTGCTGTACGTGGCCTGGAACGATGTGTTTCAGGGCGGCCTCGAAAACGAGGAGATCGTCGAACTCACCGCCGACTGGCAAACCAGCGTCAGCGGCGGGTCAGTGTCGCGTCGATCCCGCGCAGCGCCAGATTGAGGTCGCGGCGGCTTCCACCACCAGCGCCGGACAGGATGATGGCCCGGGTCGCGGCGTGTGTGGCAATCGCAGGGCCTAATCTGCCCACTCATGCACCGGCCTGCCGTTCCGCTGCCGCTCCAGATACGCCAAAGTCAGTTCGTTCAGGTCCGGCCCATGGCGAGCGAGGAAACGCCGCTGCCAGTCCGAACCGGTACGGCCGCTGTCCACCCGCGCCGCGACGATACCCAGATACTCGTCCGCATCCGCCGCGTCGATCTCCAACGCCCGGAGTCCCCGCCGAGCCAGCGGCAACAACTCTTCCCGCAGCAATTGTTGCAGTGATGCGCGCCGACCGTTCAACCACACGATCTCGGCGCGCAGCCCGTCCCGTGCCGCCGCATAGAAATTCGCCCGGCTCATGGCGAAAGGCAACGCAACCGGTACCGACGGTGTCGCCCGTGCCAGCGCATGAACCAACCCATGGTACAGCGCCGCGTTGGCGATCAAATCGGGAATGCTGGGACCGGCTGGCATCGCCCGGTGTTCGATGCGCAAGTGTGGCGTGCCATCGGCCTCGAAACCCAGCAGTGGCCGGTTCCAGCGCCAGATCGTGCCGTTGTGCAAACGCAGGTGCGGTAGTCGCTCGGCCGGTTCCGCGCTCAAGTCGACCGGTAGCAGTGGCGGGTAATGCGCCAGATTTTCCGCGAACAATTCCAGCAGCGAAGTCTTGATATAGTCGTTGCCGAAGGTCACTCGGCGATAGGCCGGGTTGTTGGAACTGGCACCGCCAGGCAGATCCACACCCTGTTCAAACAGCCGGATGCGGGTTTCTTCCCAAAGCACCTTGCCGAACAGCAGCGGCGAGTTGGCGGTGGCGGCCACTAGTGGCGCTGACAGCACCAGCGCGGCGTTGAAGAAGACGGCAGCCTGGTCGGGCGCAACTTGCAAGTGCGCCTGAAACGAGGTGGTGGCGGCTTCCAGCATCACGTCAGGATGGGAAAGGCACAGGGTTTCCGCGCCGTGGATGGCCAATTGCATCGGCTGACCGTGCCGCCGCCGCAGGATCTGATCGTTGATGGCTCGGTAACGCTCCCGGTCCGACATGTGCTCCACGGTCAGATCGGTGTCACGCAAAGTCGGCAGGATACCGATCAGCGCCACGGTGGCGTCCAACTCGGCCGCGACCCGCTGGCAGCGCCGCCACAACCTTTCGAGGTTGTCGTGCATCCGTCGCAGCGCGCCGCCACCCAGCATCAACGGTGGGGTATTGAGTTCAATGTTGAACACACTCAATTCCGGCACCACCAGCGGATCAGCCATCCGCTCCAGAAACGCCTGGTTGAGTGGCGCCGGCTGGCCAGCCCGATCCACCAGCCACGCCTCGACTTCGAATCCGGCAACGCCGCTGACCGGGGTGAAACGCCGTTCTCGCAACCAGTCGTGCAGGATGGCCGTTTCCCGACGCAGCCGTTCCCCAAACCGCTCGAAATCCCGGTGGGTAAATTCGGATTGGGAGATCTCCTGACCCATGCGCGCTGCCCTCAACAGTGTGTCCAGCTAAGCAAACTATAGCCGCCCGCGTTCGTCTCGCATGGTGAAACCGCGCAGCGGCAAGTCGAGATCACGCGTCAGAGCAATGGCCTGGAAGCGTTCGCCCATTTCGCCGG
>DAOTGT010000056.1:0-19274 GCA_035447285.1 Candidatus Competibacter sp. | reverse complement strand
GAGGAAACGGAGGAAACGGAGGAAACGGAGGAAACGGAGGAAACGGAGGAAACGGGAAGTCCGGCAGCATCGTTCACGTCAGACACCGCTCAGCAGGAACTGCTGGAAATCCTTTGCGAGGAAATCGCACAGATCGCCGAAGCCACCACTGAAGCCTTGGCTGTGGTCTCAGCCGCCGACAACACACCTGAAGCCCGCGCCGAAGCTTGGGCCGGCTATACCGAATACCTGGAGCGACTGGGAGAGGCTTCAGCCTCCATCAATTTGACAGGCCTGCAACAAGCCTGTGCCTATCTGTACACCAACCTGCTCGAACTGGCTGCTCAGGATGGCCCCCTGCATCTGGAGCAGCAACGCGTGGTAAGCGCTTGGCCCGCGCTGGCACTCAGCTACCTACGAGCACCCGACGACCGCTCGACATGCGAAGCACTGACCCGGCATCTGCAAGAGACCCACTGGCCGCAACCGCTGGCGGCCGCCGACGCGACCGCGCTGAGCGATCTGCTGCTTGCGCCGAAGCTGGTCACCGAGGAAGCCGAGGTGGAAGCCCGGCCGCAACAGGCACAACCCAGCGATGTATCGCTGGAACTACCGGCCGATGTCAATCAGGACTTGCTGGACGGTTTGCTTCAGGAACTGCCCCAACAGGCCGCTGACTTTTCCACCGCCATTCAACGGCTGGCCGCCGGCGATGGCCAACTCACCGATGTGGAAGTAGCACGGCGCATCGCCCATACCTTGAAGGGCGCCGGCAATACCGTCGGGGTGCGTGGCATCGCCACTCTGACCCACCACATGGAAGATATCCTGCAAGCACTCTCCAAACATGGTGTGCTGCCCAACCAACCACTGGCCGATACCCTGCTCAACGCCGCCGACTGCCTGGAAACCATGAGCGAGGCGCTGCTGGGCATGAGCGCGCCGCCGCCACAGGCGCTGACCGTGCTGCAAACCGTGCTGGACTGGGCCAACCGCATCGACCGGGCGGGAGTACCCGCCAGTGACGAAATCCCGCCCCAGACGACCGCCCAACCGGAGGAACCTCCAGCTCCCACCGCGCAACCGCCAGAAACCGCGCTCGAACCGCGGCAACCCACCGTTTCGACCACCGAACCGGCCTTGCGAGTTTCCGCCCATCTAGTGGACAACCTGCTGCGACTGGTGGGTGAAAGCATCATTCTCACCGGCCAAGTGCAGGAGCGGATTCGTAAAACCATCGATCAAACCCGAGCGGTGGCGGCACAGAATCGGCTGTTCCAGAGCCTGACCGCCGAGCTGGAACAACTGGTCGATGTCCGCAACGTATCCTCGCCACTCTCCAAGTCGATACAGCGCGGCGATTTCGACCCCCTGGAACTGGAACAGTACAACGAACTCAACACCGTCACTCACCGGTTGGTGGAAACCGCCATCGACGCCCGCGAGATGAACCGTACCGTGGAGGACAACCTGGTACTGCTGGATTCGCTGCTGGTGGACCAGGGCCGTCTGCACCGGGACAGCCAGGAAGCGGTGCTGCGCACCCGCATGGTGCCCATTCAAACCGTGGTACCCCGGCTGCAGCGCAGCGTGCGCCAAACCTGCCGACTGGTGGACAAGGAAGCGGAATTGGTGGTACGCGGCGCCGACACCCCCATGGACAGCAACGTGCTCAACAACATGGTCGATCCGTTGATGCACATCCTCCGTAACGCGGTCGATCACGGCATCGAATCGCCCCACCAGCGCCAGCGTCTGGGCAAACCCCAAGCGGGACGGATCGAGCTGCATTTCATGCGCGAGGGCAACAACATCGCCATCCACTGCCGGGATGATGGCGCCGGGCTGGATCTGGCGGCGATCCGCCGGACGGCGGAAGAACGTGGCCTGCTCGCTCCCGACAAACCGCTGGAGCCGGACGAGCTGGCCCGATTGATCCTGCTGCCGGGGTTCTCCACCCGTGGCTCGGCCACTCAAACCTCGGGGCGCGGCATCGGCATGGACATGGTCTACAGCCGGCTGCTGGACATGAAAGGCTCGCTGCGTATCCAGACCGAAGCCGGCAAGGGTTGCCTGATGGAATTGCGGCTACCGGTCACCCTGATTTCCACCCATGCGCTGCTGTTGCGCGTGCGGGACCAGATTTACGCCCTTTCCGATCGCGGCATCGAACAGATCCTGTACTCCGGGGCCGGCAAGATACAGACGCTGGGCAAAGTCACCACCTACCGACTGGGCAACGACATTCACGAACTGACATCGCTGGAAAGCCTGCTCAATCTGCAGCAAGACCGGCGCGAGCACGACCGCGGCATGTCGCCGGTGCTGCTGGTGCGGGAAGAAGCCGGTGGCCTTCGAGCCGTGCTGGTGCAGGAAGTGTTGGACAGCCGCGACCTGGTGGTCAAAAGCATGGGCCAGTACATCCCCACACTTCCCGGCATTGTGGGCGCCACTATCCTCGGCGACGGCAGCGTGGCGCCGGTGCTGGATTTGCCCGAGCTGTTGCGCGCCCGCACTGCTGGCCAGCGGTTGCCGACGGCCGCTGTCCAATCGGCGAAGTCCGCCGCCGTCGTCCCCCACCGACAAATCGTGCTGGCGGTGGACGACTCGCTGAGCGCGCGCCGTTCGCTAGCGCAGTTCGTGCAGGACGCCGGCTTCGAGGTGCGCACCGCGCGCGACGGCCTGGAAGCGATCGAAATCATCAACAACAAGCTCCCGGACCTGGTGCTGGCCGACTTGGAGATGCCGCGCATGAACGGCCTGGAGCTGACCGCGCATCTGCGGGCCAACCAGACCACCCACGGCTTACCGGTCATCATGATCACCTCGCGCTCCACCGCCAAGCACCGGCATGAAGCCGAGGCCGTCGGCGTCGATACTTATCTGACCAAACCGTTCATGGAAGACGACCTACTCGAACAGATACACAGGCTATTACACGCATGAGCCAACCCGTTCGAAACACGCTAGCCGAACTGCGGGAGATTCGGGCATTGGCCAAGCTGACCCTGGGCGGATACCCATGGTTACTGCCGCAAACGGAGATCAGGTCTCTGGAATCGCCTCTGGATATCGACCG
Source organism: Candidatus Competibacter sp. (assembly GCA_035447285.1). Classification (GTDB taxonomy): domain Bacteria; phylum Pseudomonadota; class Gammaproteobacteria; order Competibacterales; family Competibacteraceae; genus Competibacter. The sequence goes on along the minus strand of DAOTGT010000056.1, from coordinate 16,216 downwards.
GGAGGTGCAAGCGCCGCAAGGTATCGGTGCCATCGCGCTCGGCGGCGAGTGGTGGCCAGTGTACTGCCTGTCCGGCGAATTGCAGTTATTGCCGCAACTACCGGACAGTCGGCGGATCTGTGCGTTACTGGATAATGGCGCCGATCGCTTCGGCTTGATTTGCGACCAGGTCGAAACGCTCGCCGAAACCCCGCGCCTGCTGGCGTTGCCAGCCTGCATGGGGTCGCCGGATTCCCCCATTCAGGCGCTGGCACCGCTTGACGAGGGGCTGGGTTGTGTGACCAACACCGAGCATCTGGCGGCATTGCTCGCCTCGCTCGCGGAGGGTGCCAGTGGCCACTGAAAGCCCGAGGGAAAGCACGGCCTGGATGCTGGCGCTGGACGATCGACTGCGCGCCGCCGTGGGCGAGCGCGAGCTTATCCACCTGATCGAAGCACCCACGCTGCTGGAAGTGCCGCTGAGCCCGTACTACTGCCGGCAAGCGATCCTGTGGAACAACCTCCTGCTGCCAGCGATGGATTTGGCTGCTTGGCTCCACAAGCAGCCAAAGGCTAATAACAACTGGAAACTGGCCGGTATCGTCGCATATCAACCGGCGCCAAACGTCGCGCTGGGCTATGGCGCGCTGTTGCTAGCTGCCATTCCAAAACGCACGCAGGTCACTGATACCCTGGCATGTTCCCTGCCAGAATGTCCGAACGGTTGGCGTGAACTGGCTATTTCCTGCTTTCGCCAAGCTGAAGAAGCCATACCCATCCTGGACTTACCGCATCTCTTCACCGGCGGTTTGTTAACCCGCTGACAACATGCTCGCGCTTTTCTCGCCCGTTCCGCTCAACCGCTAAGCGCATTGATGATATCTTGTATGGTTTTCGACGCTTGTGGAGATAGATCGAGAAACTCAAGCCCCGCTGTATATCCCTCAAGGCTTTCATCCTGGCTGCTCCAAACCGTCCTTGCGTAAAATTCGGTCTCGTGCCGACCGCTTTCCAGAGCGGCGTCCATCCGCAATGGCATGACCTCGCCAACGCAAAGAGCTTCACCACCCAGCAGTTTTATGCCGCCCAAGCTGATATCAATGACATGACCAAGAAGATGCTCTTCATGCTGCTTGTAGACGCATAAATAAAAATCCGCGCTGTAGCGCTCGTATTGACGCCTCTCTTCCTCGCTCCAATCATTCTCGATGACCCAATCCTGCTCTGTCTCGTTTCCAGCCATTGATCAATCCCCTTGACAAATCATGAGTCCGGGCGCGGAGTGTGATCTTGCCAACAAGCTATCAATTCTCCACGGTTTTTTACCAGTTATATCATACAACGATATCGAAAATATCAGTGATGGCACCGGTGGCCTTGTTAAGGCAATGGCTTCCTTTATTCCTCAGTATTCTCGTTCTCCATCTTAGTTGCTTCAGACTGTAACTTACCAACATTCAATACTCCATCCTGTAACACGCAAGCGGCTGGAAAGGTCCAGAATTGACCGAGCGTGTCAGGGTCGCCGTATTTGAGATGACTGGTGGCAAGCATCCGCTCCTGCCGGCGGCCGTCGCCCTGACCATACACCACCGTCATCGAATTCGACTCCTCCAATCCCACATCCCCCCAATCCACCAACAGCAGATGCGCGTCACCCCGCCGCCAGTGCCGCACCGTCGGCAAGCGTTTCGATTTACCGTAACCAGCGAAGACCGCGCCGTCGACCAAACGGATGCCAAACTGATAAAGCTGCTTTTTCCGATCGGCGGATGGCCAACCTCCATATAGCGCCGGCCCCAGCCATAGTTCCAAGCGGTCGTCGTTGATCCAGTTTTCAGACATCGCCGGAGTCCGCCCCACATCGCGCACCTGCGCCAACAGCGTGGTCGCCGACAACAACAGTAGCTTGACTTCGGTCCGCGCCTGCGGGTCCGGGCCACCGTACACGACAAAACCATCTTCCTCGTTGCCCGTGGCTCTCAACGTCAGCGCGCAACTGCCCAAGCCAACGGATTGTCGTTCCAGCGCCGCTGGCTCGTCGCCACCGCGCTCAAGCTGAGGAATCGCGATAAACCGGCCGGTGGCACTTTTCCGGTCGCAACCAACCGTCGCATCTTCATCCAGCGTCTCCACGGCCGGCGATGGATTGAGCCAGCCGCGCTGTCGTAGCGCCCGAAAATCGGTTTCGGTTTCCAGGCAACCGCCGCCCAACGTGTGATAGCTGGCCTCCCGACGCAACAACGGCCGTTCCGGCATCAATTGATAGCTCGCGCCGATCTCCCAGCGCCAAGCACTGCCGCCGACCCGGTCGAGCGTGATGCGATTCGGACCGACCGTGACGATATCCTCTCCGATCCCGGAGGCTCCATAGCCATCGTTGCAAAAGGCGAACAAGCGCCGGTAGGTGACCTTACCATCCCGGCTGACCTGCTTGAGCCAGTAATTCTCGGGATAGGGTCGGCATTGCCGCCCTTCGGCATCGGCGAGCTGATTTTCGCTACCCAGCGCGACGTGTAGCACGGCCAGTGCCGTGCCGTCGGCGGCATTGCCGGCATCCAGCGTCTCGATAATCCGACACTCCGACCGATCCTGGCAAACCGCGCCCCGTTCGGTGGACGGCGTGTCGCTGGCGACCGCCATGGAACTGAAGATGGCGGGCAATCCCATCATCCACGGCAACCACCGAAAAGTCCTGCAAACCAACTCGTTCATCGTCGAAACTCGCTTCGATCTCCCGGACGAAATCGACTCGCCCAAAAGAGGCGAGCACCCTTGGTAAAACGCACCATGAAGAACTAGCATAATTTTACCGATATCCCATCAAAATATCGGGTAGAAACCCGCAACGAAAGTTTGTAAGAATAATGTCGCAAATTGCACCCTGCACTTGCTTTAAATAGCCGCTGTCTGCTTTTTTTCACCTAAAATAGCCGCCCCCCACCCGAAATGAGGCCAGAAGGTATCGTGCTGCACCCACTGCAACCGTTTCCGCTCTCGCCGCCCTCGATCGCCCACCCCCACGGGTCTCGCGACCTGAAAGTGCGCCTGGAAGAAATCGCCCAGGTCTTTAGCTTGGTCGGCACCGGCCGTTCCCTGCGCGAAGCGCTGGATGAACTTTGCAGGCTGATCGAACGTTGGATGCCCGACGCCTACTGCTCGATTCTGCTGCTTGAAGAAGGACGCTGGCTACGCCACAGCGGCAGCGTCCGGCTGCCCGCCGAATACATCCGTCAGGTGGATGGCCTGGAGATCGGACCCGAGGCCGGTTCATGCGGCGCGGCGGCCTGGCAAAAACGACAAATCATCGTCAGCGATATCGACACCCACCCGTACTGGCGGAGCACCCGGGATATCGCCCGCTGCTTCGGGCTGGCCGCTTGCTGGTCCACGCCGATCCTGAGCGACGATCAGTCGGTACTGGGCACCTTCGCCGTCTACTACCGCGAAAAGCGCGAACCCACCGAAGCCGAACTGAACCTGATCGATCAAGTGATCGGTACCGCCCGGCTGCTACTCGAACTCCACCGAGCCGAAGTAGAGCTGCGACAATCGCGGCAAATGTTGCACACCATTCTCGACAGCGTGCCGGTCCGTATCTTCTGGAAGGATCGCGAATCGCGCTATCTGGGCGCCAACCAGCTTTTTCTGCAAGACGCCCGCCTCGCCCGTCTCGACGACCTGCGCGGCAAAACCGACTTCGACCTGCCGCTTGATCCCGCCACCGCTGCCCGCCACCACGACGACGACCGCGCGGTGATGGAGTCGGGCCAGGCCAAACTCGATTTCGAGGAATCGGGCCGCCATGCCGACGACTCGGAGGCTTGGTTTCACACCAGCAAAGCCCCGCTGATCGATGCCAACGGACACATTGTCGGCGTGTTGGGCGCTTATGCCGACATCACCGCGCAAAAACAGGCCGAGGCGCAAATCCGCCAACTGGCGTACTACGATACGCTGACCGGTCTGCCCAACCGCAGACTGCTGCTGGACCGCCTCGACCAAGCGCTGGCGGTGGCGAATCGCGCCGGCCACAAGGTCATCGTGCTCTTTGTCGACCTCGACCATTTCAAGCGAATCAACGACTCCCTGGGACATGCGGCGGGCGATGCCTGCCTGCGACAGGTCGCTCGTCTGCTGAGCGCGGCGGTACGGCAGGAAGACACCATCGGCCGGCTGGGCGGCGACGAGTTTCTGGTCGTGCTGCCCGATGCCCGGCACGGCCGGGACGCCGTGCGGGTCGCCAACCTGATCCAGCAGGCGCTGGCGCGGCCACTACCGATCATGGGACACGAATTCCGACTAGGCACCAGCATCGGCATCAGCATCTTCCCCGACGACGGCCACGATGCCGAAACGCTGATCAAGAATGCCGACACCGCCATGTACCGCGCCAAGGAAAACGATCGCGACGGCTATCAGTTCTACACCTCGGATCTGAACGCTCCGGTGCTAGCGGCGCTGGAAACGGAAACGGCTTTGCGCGGCGCCCTGGAACGCAACGAACTGCTGCTGTACTACCAACCGCGGGTTGAACTGACCAGCGGCCGCTTGATCGGTCTGGAAGCGCTGGTCCGGTGGCAACGTCCCGGCTTTCCCGATCTGCTGCCACCGGCCGAATTCATCCCGCTGGCCGAAGACCGCAGATTGATCGGCCAGTTGGACGAATGGGTGCTGCGCGCGGCATGCCGGCAAAATCGCGCCTGGCGGCAGGCCGGGTTACCGGTCGTGCCAATCGCGGTCAATCTGTCGGCACGACAGATCTCAACACGCGCCCTGCCCGCCACCATCGCCGCCATCCTGGCGGAAACCGAGCTGGAACCCGGCGACCTGGAACTAGAGATGCGCGGCGAGACGCTGCTGGCCGATACCGGATTCCTGCGGCGGTTGTTACAAAACCTGCGGGCACAGGGCGTGCGCTGCGGCATCGACGATTTCGGCACCGGCTCCTTCAATCTGCGCCGCCTGCGCGACCTGCCGGTACACCAACTGAGCATCGACCGCTCTTTCCTGCAAAACCTGACTCAGGATGCCGACAATCGGGTGATCATCGGCACACTCATTGATCTAGGGCGCGCGCTGGGGATGACCGTCGTGGCCAAGGGAGTGGAAACCGCTGAGCAACTGGCGTTTTTGCAGGCACTGCAATGCGATGGAATTCAAGGGTTTCTCACCAGCAAACCAGCACCGGCCGTCGAAGCGATGCAATGGTTGCGGCAACCCACCTGGCACTTCTGAACAACGCCCAACGCTCTCGAACCAACAGAACGGCGATTATCCGAACCCGGCCGAAACCATGGTTTATAATTCCAGGCAATGCTGGACGGCGTGCCTGCGGGCGACCGGAAACCAGTTGAACCCGTCATTCGGATAACGAGGAAAAATTCATGCGACTGATTCTGTTGGGCGCCCCAGGCGCCGGTAAGGGCACCGTGGCCAAACTGCTGACGCAGATCGACGGCTCGGTGCAGATCTCCACCGGCGACATCCTGCGCGGCGCGGTGCAGGCTGGCACGGAGTTGGGCAAGCAGGCGGACGCTTACATGAAAGCCGGTGACCTAGTGCCGGACGATCTGATCATGGGCATCATGGAAACACGTTTGCAGGAACCGGACTGCGCCAAGGGTTTCCTGCTGGACGGTTTCCCGCGCACCATCCCGCAGGCCGAAGCGCTGAAGGTGCTGCTGAATAAGTTGGGGATCAAGCTGGATGTCGTGGCCAATATCGAAGTACCGCGCGAGGAAATCCTCAATCGCCTGACCACTCGCCGCACCTGCTCCAACACCAGTTGCCAAGCCATCTACAACGTCAGGAGCAATCCGCCCAAGGTGGCGGGAGTTTGCGACAAGTGCGGCAGCCCGGTCATACAGCGCGACGACGAAACCGATGAAGCCATCAGTAAGCGTCTTGACACCTATTTCGAAAAGACCGCGCCGTTGATTGAATTCTACCGCCAGGAAGGATTGTTGCTGGTCGTCGATTCTCCCGCCAGCGAGGGCGTGGTGGACGCCATCCAACAGCGCATCGCCGCCGGCGGTTGAAGCCTCCCTTTCCTGCCCGCGCGACCCGACCCCTGAATCCTCGCCCAGCGGCGATCAGGGGATCGGTTTCCATTCCAGCACCCTAACTCATTGAGTTCACCCGCCGCCACCATCAAAATCGTGGATGATGTCGGCCAGGGACCCACCGGGCGGAATCATCGGTTTGACATCCTCGGTCCGGTCGACCCAAACATCGACCACGCAGGGGCCGTCATGCGCCAGCGCCCTTTCGATGCCTGCCCGGATCTGCTCCGGGCGAGCGATCCGCACGGTTTCGATACCGGGAAACACCCGCCCCAGATTGAGAAAATTGGGATTAGGCATCCGGCATTCCTTGCTCTCGATGCAGGCGGGATCGCAGTCACTCGTGCGAACCAGACAAGTCTCATAATGATGACCTTGGTTGAACATATCCTCCCACTGCCGGACCATGCCCAAAAAACCGTTATTAAGGATGAACACCTTGACCGGAATCCGATTGGCGGCGATGGTGGCTAGCTCCTGGAGATTCATCTGGAAACTGCCGTCACCGTCGATGCAGAGGATCGTCTTGTCGGGCCGGGCGTAACAAGCGCCGATGGCGGCCGGCAAGCCGAAGCCCATGGTGCCGAGTCCGCCCGAACTGATCCATTGGCGCGGTTCCTGATAGTTGTAGAACAGGGCCGCCCACATCTGATGCTGGCCCACGCCGGTGACCACGATGCCGGTCCGGTGGGTCAAGTTGGAAAGCTCCTCGATGAACCGTTGCGGCTTGATGAAATCGCCGTCCGCCCGATAACCGGGCGCAAACCGCCGTTTCCAATCCCGCACCGTGTCCAGCCACTCGGTCAGGTCGGCGCCATCCAGGTCGAGATCGTTGGCGTAGGCAAGAAAATCGTGGGCGTTGGCCCGCAGCGCATACTCGACCGGAACGGCTTTGTTGATCTCGGTCGCGTCGATATCGACATGGGCAAGCTCGATGCCTCGGCCGAATTCCCGCACCGCGACCCGATCATCGAAACGGGCACCGATGGACAGGATGAAATCCGCCTCCCGCAATGCCCCGTTCGCGGCGACGGTTCCGTGCATGCCGGGCATGCCCAAGCACAACGGGTGATCGTGCGGAATCGCGCCCAACCCCATGAAGGTCAGCGCGACCGGCAGACGGTATTTTTCCACGAACCGCCGCAATGTTTGGCTGGTCTCGGCACTGACGACGCCGCCACCGGCCAGAATCACCGGTCGCTTGGCTTGCCGCAACGCCGCCAGCAGGCGATCGGCGGCACCTCGCTTCATGGAGGTTCGTGGGCGATAACCACGCAAGGCTCTGGCTTGCCGCTGGTCGGTCGCGCAACCGACCAAGGCACTCTTGCAGATATCGACCACCACCGGTCCCGGTCGGCCGCTGCCGGCGACGAAAAAGGCTTGGCGCAACACGCCGGCCAGTTCGGCGGCGTCCTTGACCAGGTAGTTGTGCTTGGTGATGGAGCGGGTAATCCCCACCATGTCCACTTCCTGGAAGGCGTCCTTGCCCAACATGGCGCTGGGCACCTGCCCGGTGATGAACACGCAGGGCACCGAGTCCTTGTAGGCGTCGGCGATGGGAGTGACCAGATTGGTGGCACCCGGCCCGGAAGTCACCAAGGCGACTCCGATCCGACCACTGGCCCGGGCGTAACCCTCGGCGGCGTGACCCGCCCCACCCTCCTGCCGGAACAACACGAAACGGGGCGCTTTTCGTCCCTGCCGCATTCTGAGGTTGAGTTCGGCGTGCAGCGGGATGATGGCGCCGCCGGTATGACCGAACAGATACTCGACGCCGAGTTCGTTCAGCACGTCGATGGCGATTTCGGCGCCGCTTTGCTCGGGCGACGTTTGCATCTCAGGCTGAGCAATGGGTTCTTGCAATTCCGACATGACTCTCTCTTCCGGGTTGATCCATCGCTGGGTTTTCATGGGTGCTGGCAATTAAGGGCTTATTCTGCCAGCACTCGAACCCAGCGGACACCCGCATCATCCATGCCCGCCGCCACCCCGCCGAAATATCACTCGAAATGATGTCCAGAGAATGCCATTTGGAATATGTCTCCTGTATTTAACAATCTGTCCGAAATTTAAAAATCCTCTAAACTTGAAGCTGTTCTTTCAGCAGCTCGCAAACCACGACTTTCACGATCCGAACTGGAAACATCAAGAATGGACGGCCTGCAAAAAATCAGCGGTGGCGATGACCCCGACCGCGTCGCCGATGTGATCTTCGTCCATGGCCTCGACGGCGATGCCCGCGCCACCTGGCACCCCAAGGACCGCCCGGACGCCTTCTGGCCCGCCTGGCTGGGCGAAGACCTGCCGGCGGTCGGCGTCTGGTCCCTGGGTTACGCGGTCAGCGCCTCGGCCTGGAAAGGCCACGCCATGCCGCTGGCCGACCGGGCGACCAATGTGCTGGACCAGCTCGACCTCGACGGCATCGGTCGCCAACCCATCGTTTTCGTCTGCCACAGTCTGGGCGGGCTGCTGGTCAAGCAGCTGCTGCGTCACGCCGCCGACTTCGGCAATCCCGTCTGGAAAGCCATCACCGCTCAAACCAGGGCCATCGTCTTTCTCTCCACCCCGCACTCCGGCGCGGACCTGGCCAGTTGGATCAAACATATCGGCACCCTACTCCGCGCCACGGTCAGCGTCGAGGAACTGGAGGCCCATCACCCACGCCTGCGCGAACTCAATCTCTGGTATCGCCACCACGTCGCGGATTTCGGCCTCACCACGGTGGTGTACTGCGAGAAGCGCCCCATCGCGGGCCTCCTGGTGGTCAACGAAACCACCGCCGATCCGGGGATCGGCGGGGTCATCCCCATCCCGATGGACGAAGATCACGTCTCCATCTGCAAGCCCACATCGAAGGACAGCCAGATTTACCGCCGGGTGAAGCGTCTGGTCGAGGACATCGTCGCGCAATCTCGACAACCAGCGCCGCCACGTTCGACTCGAAATAAGGCTGCGGACTCGCAACCCCTGCAACCCTCGGCGGAAACACCCGCCGATCCGGACTTCGGCCAAGTGAAAATCGACCTGTGCCGGCGGCTGGTCACCGACTGGCAAACTCTGGCCGACTACTTCGAGATTCCCCCCGCCGAGCGTGCCTGCTTCGACAAGGGCTGGGAACCGCAGCGGGTGTGGGAATGGCTGGAAGCCCACGGAAAACTGGCCCAGCTCGCTGAAGGACTGCGCTACATCAACCGGGATGATCTCGCGGAACTCCTGGACCGCCCTCGGTAGACCCGTCGGACGCCGACGCCAATGCCGGCGGGTCTGCCTTCAGGCACTATTACTCAGCGTGCATCGATCGTTGGTCGGGACCGCGCCACGAACTAAACCGACGCTTCGTCCATCTGACCCTGCTGCTCGATCAGGGCGAGGACGCGCAAGGCCCACGCTGGACGCCGCAGTCTCGCACGTTCCAGGATTTGCGCGCGGTGCTGGCGGCGGTGCCCGACCCGGCGCTGGTGCTGCTCGGCGCGCCCGGTTCCGGCAAAAGCACGCTGCTGCGGCATTTCGAATTGGACAACGCCCGCACCGCGCGGGCGAGCGAGGACGACCCGACCGCGAAGCCGATCACCTTTTTTGTCGCCCTGAACGGCTACGGCCCACGCGGCGCCGACCCGCCACCGCGCCCGCTCGACTGGCTGGGCGAACGCTGGCAGACCCAAAACCCCAACCTGCCGCCGCTGGACGCGCTCTTACAGCAACGGCGCGTCACCCTGCTGCTGGACGCCCTCAACGAAATGCCCCAAACCGGCCCGGAATCCTTGCGGAATTGGAAAACCTTCCTGGCCGAACTGAGCCAGCGTTACCCCGGCAACCGGGTGCTCTTCTCCTGCCGCAGCCTGGACTACAGCGCCACGTTGTCCTCCAAGGACCTACCGGTGCCGCAGGTGCGCATCGAAGCCCTGTCCGACGCGCAAATCCAGCAATTTCTGGAACTCTATTGCCCCGATCACTACACCGCGCTCTGGGACAACCTGGCCGGTTCGCCACAACTGGACGTGCTGCGCTCGCCCTATTTCCTGAAACTGCTGGTCGCCCAAACCACCCATGGCGAAATCCCCGAGGGCCACGCCGCCCTGTTCGGCGGCTTCGCCCGGCAAGCCCTGCAACGCGAGATCGAGGCCGATCACCCGTTGTTTCAGCCGGGCGCGCTGCTCGGCGAGCGCGACCGCCAGCGATTCGGCCAGCCTCGGCACTGGAAAACACCCCACGAACTGCCCCGGCAAGGGCTCCTGTTCGACAAGCTGAGCCACCTGGCCTTCGAGATGCAGGCCCGTCGCCAGCCGGGCGAAGCCTCCCAAGTGCGCATCGCTTACCCGGATGCCCTCGACTTGCTCGCTCACGCTTGCGGCGACGACGTGCTAAAAGCCGGCGAAGCGCTCGGCGTGCTGGAAGAAGACCTGGGCCGGGACGAAGTGCTCTACATCCACCAACTCCTGCAAGAATACTTCGCCGCCCGCTGGCTGGCCGCCCACCCCGAACCCCATTGGGTTCAGGTCGAATGGCGCGCCGACCGGGTCTCGCCCAGCCTTCCGGACACCCTCGCCGGCCTGGCCGACGCCGACCCCATGCCGCCCTTGCCCGGCACCGGCTGGGAGGAAACCGCCGTGCTGGCGGCGGCGATGGCGCCCGATCCCGACGCCTTCGTCACCGACCTGATGGCCGCCAACTTGGCGCTGGCCGGGCGCGCCGCATCGCAGCCAGACGTGGCGGTATCCGAGAGCACGAAGGATTCCCTCCGCCAAGCCTTGATCGAACGCACCCAGGACCCCGCCGCCGACCTGCGGGCGCGGATCGCGGCGGGGCTGGCCTTGGGCGAACTGGGCGATCCGCACTGGCGGCGATGCCAGGGACCGCACGGCGACTATCTCCTGCCCCCGCTGATCGCCATACCCGGCGGCGCCTACTCCATCGGTAGTGACGAGGGGCTCTACGAACGCGAAGCGCCCGTTCATGCCGTGGACCTCCAGCCGTTCCAGCTCGGCCAGTTCCCGGTCACCCACGCCGAGTATGCCCTATTTATCAAGGCTGGGGGTTACGAGGACGAACGCTGGTGGGACACCGACGCCGCCCGCGCCTGGCAATGCGGTGAAAGCACGGCGGAAGGCGCCAAGCAGCAGTGGCGTGAAAATCGCCAAACGCTTCAGGCACAGTTTGACGACATCCGCGATTGGCAGCGGCAAGGACGGATCACGTCTAAGCAAGCTGACGATTGGGAACACATCGCTCGCATGGATGACGACGCATTCGAAGCCTTACTGGAGGACTGGTATCCCCCCGGCCGGCAAACCCAACCGGCTTTTTGGAACGACGAAGCGTTCAATAATCCGGCCCAACCGGTCGTTGGAATTAGCTGGTTCGAAGCGCGGGCCTACTGCGCCTGGCTGAGCGCGCAAACCGGCCAACCGTTCCGTCTGCCGAGCGAAGCGGAATGGGAAGCCGCCGCGCGAAGACGGGACGGACGGCGTTACGCCTATGGCGATACGTTCGACGCCAAGCTTTGCAACGCCTTCGAGAGTCACATTCGCCGGACCACGCCCGTCGGCGTCTTTCCTGGTGGCGAAACGCTGGAGGGGTTGATCGATCTGACGGGCAACACCTGGGACTGGACCGGCAGCAAGTACCAACCCTATCCCTACGACGCCGCCGACGGCCGGGAAGACCCGGCGGGCGTCGCCCGCCGGGTGGTGCGCGGCGGCGCCTGGAACGGCTTCCAGTCGCACGCGCGCGCCGCCTTCCGCGGCGACCGCGCGCCCGGCTACCGCGACAGCGGCATCGGTTTTCGGTTGGCGTGTTCGTCCCCCATCTGAGACACTGGTCACTGATTGCCGCGTAGCGGCAACAGCGCGCGCAGCGCGCTTCGCGATATCGCCGCGCCTGAGCGAATGCACGGCGACAAACGACTCGGAAGCGACTCGGAAGTCGATGGCTTCCGAGTCGAGTTCGGGCAAGGCTGCTCGTCGAAACTTTGCCCAGGGCGTAGCGGCGCATCTCGGCGATGAGCGCGGTGTTATCGGCCGTGACGATGACTCTCCACCGTGTTACCTTGGAACTCAACGAGTCCAGAGCATGGCGACATGAGCAAAAGCATGAAAGCAGTTTACGAGAACGGGGTTTTTCGCCCCCTAGAACCAGTTGAACTGGCGGAACACCAGGAAGTCACCGTCACCGTTCCCGACGCGCGCGGAGCAGCCGCCAACCACGAGATCAGTTGCTACGACATTGCCCAGCGGCTAGGAATCGTGGGGATGCTGGACCATCTCCCCGGCGACCTCAGCACCAACCGCCGGTACTTCGAGGGATTCGGCCAGGAATGATTTCCCGAGTCCTGCTCGATACCAGTCCGCTCGTCGCCATTCTTTCCCGACGAGACGACTATCACCGAGTCTGTGTCGAACAACTCCATGAGATCAGCCCACCTCTGCTCACCTGCTGGCCGGTCCTCACCGAAGCCGCTTGGCTGCTGCGAAAAGAACCTATGGCAATTCAACGACTCTTCCAAGGCTTTGAAACCGGCTTGTTGAAGCTGTTGACGCTGGATGAAACCGCCGCGCCTTGGATCGCCACCTTCCTGCATCGTTACCGCGAACTGGGCGCCCAGCTCGCGGACGCCTGCTTGATATATTTGGCCGAGCACGAAAAGATCGAGACCGTGTTCACCCTGGATCGCCGCGATTTCTCGGTTTATCGCCTAAGCGACAAGCGCGCTCTCAACATTCTTCCGGAAACCTGATTTTTCTAGAGGGAAGGGCGAAAAAGCGCGCGAAGCGCGCTACGCGCGCTGTTGCCGCTACGCGGCCATCAGTGACCAGTGTCTCAAATGGGGGACGAACACGCCAACCGAAAACCGATGCTGGCGTTGCGGGAGTCGGGCGCGTAGTGGTTGCGGAAGGCGGCGCGCGCGCTCGTCTGGCTGCAGTTCCAGGCGCCGCCGCGCACCACCCGGCGGGCGTCGCCCGCCAGGGCAACATTCCGGGGATTGTCGTATTCGTTCAGACACCATTCCCAGACGTTGCCGCTCAGGTCCAAGGCGCCCACCGGCGATGCCCCTTGCGGATACATCCCCACCGCCGTGCTTCGGTTCAGTTCGCTTTCATAAGTGTTGGCGCGGTTGCCGTCCCATTCCGGCCCCCAGGGATAGTCGTTCGCCGGATTGCCGCCGGTCGCCGCCTGCTGCCATTCCCACTCAGTGGGCAAGCGGACTTCGTAGCCCAGTCGGGTGCTCAACCAGCGGCAGAAAGGTACGGCCTCCAACCAGGCGAGGTTTTCGGCGGGATGGTTGTCGCGCCGGTTGAATTGTCGGCCCGGTTTTTCGGGTGGTTGATTCACCCAAAGGCCCTGCCACCACTTCGGGTTGTGATAGCCGTCCTCCGCGTCCAGAAAAGCGCGGTATTGACGGTAGGTCACTGGATATTGGGCGATCTGGAAAGGCTCGACCGTGAAGGCGCCGGCATCCCCTTCCAGCGTCACCTCGCCGCCGGGCACCGGGCACCAGACGGGGTCCGGCAAACCGTCGGCGCGCAGTCCCACGCCGGGACGGGGATCGCCCAGCAAGGACAACCGCACACCGATGATGGCGCGCTGTTCGTGCGAGCTGGTCGGATCGTCCAGCGCGGCTAACATTTGTTCGCGGTCGAGGGGGCCGAGGAAGTCTCGTTCCCGTTCGGTGAAGTCCTTTTCCTTCAGCTTGAGGTGTTCCCGCATAGCGACCACTTCGATCACTCGTTCGTCGGGCCAGCGGTGTTCGGCCTGGCGGTCGTGGTCGTGCCAGTACGCCGCCAGTTGGGTGATTTGCCGACGCAGCCACAAGTCGTCGCGCCTGATCTCGATCCATTTCTCCAAGCGCGGCCAATAGCTGAGCAACGCTTCGTGCGCTACTTCCACGGTCGGGCGCTGGCCCGCTTGGCCGCAGACCAGCAAGCGCACATCTGGATCGGAATAAGTCTTGATCAAGCGCGCGGCCGCCGAATCGCTCATCGGTTCCCACTCACCCCGTTGCCGGGTCGCCACCTCCTGCTCGTCCACCTTGACCAGCTCCCGGAAAACTTCCTCGAACGCGGCCTGAATATCGGTATCCAATGCGGTGAAGATCGCTTCCGCCCGCCGGCTGATCGCCCCCGGCACCCGACCGAAACCGTCGTAGGCCGCATGGGTCAGCAGCATCCCGTCCTTCCGGCGATACAGTTCCGCCAGGGCGAAGGCCAGCAGCGCCAGGACACCCGGTTCCCGTCCCGTATCCTCCAGCAACCGCCCCGGCAAGTCGTCCTCGAACCGCAACCCGGCCAACGCCGCTGGGCCGGTGATCATCTCCAGCACCGCCCGTAACTTTGGCGCCGCCAGCGGATAGGAACCCGCTCGCAACAGGTGTTCGAGGCCGACATCGATACACTGCGGATAGAAATCGGCGCGCACGGTCAGGATCGTACGCACGCGCGGGCTTTGCGCCGCCTTGGTCAGCAGCGCGACGAAGCGCCGCCGGTGCTCATCCGCGACCAGTGTGAACAGTTCCTCGAACTGGTCGACGAACAGCAGCAGTTCGGCCGATTCCGGCTTGCGTTCCAATACCAACGGGGCCAACGCGTCCAGATCGCCTCTGGCCCGCAACCGCTTGGCGATGGCGCGTCCGGTCAGGCTGTGGGGTTCCAGCAACGGTTCCAGTTTAGCCGCTAGCGCCAAGAACGGATCATCGCCCAGTCCACCGGGGGTAAAACGGACCGGAACCCATCCGGCGGGCAGGCGCGGGATGACGCCGGCCAACACCAGCGACGATTTGCCGGAACCAGACGCCCCCACCACGGCGATCAATCGCTGAAGGGGATCGGTCAGCCGTTTCAGGAGTCCTTGAATTTCTTCGTCCCGACCGAAAAAGATGTCGGTTTCCTCAACGGAGAAATACCGCAGGCCGGGATAGGGCGAACCGGACCGGGCCGCTTGCGGTGGCGCAACGGGAAGCGGGGGCGGTTCCAGCACCTGGACCACCAGATCCTCGCGGTCAATGTAACGGAGCGCTTCCGACAATTCGTGCAGCCGTTCGCGTCGCTCCAACCATTCCCAGACCTCGCGGGTTTCACCGCCCTGCTCGAAGCGGTCGCGCTCGCCGATATTTATCTCGAAATAATCCGCCAGATCCCGCCACTTCTTGCCCAACCGCTCGCAAAACGCCAGCTTGGTTTTCCCATCGTAAGCAGGCATCCCTCGGCCTCCTTCCCGTTTACGCTTTGGTCTTCAGCAACTCCACCAAGTCTGGCCGATTGATCGCGATCAGCCCTGGCGGCAGTTCGCCCAGACGCCGGCGGTTTTCCAACCACTCCCAAAGGCCACGGGCTTGGTCGCCCCGCTCGAAACGCGCCCGGTCGGCGGTCGCGATTTCAAAGCAGTCGGCCAATTTGCGCCAGTCATCGCCGAGGTGGTCGCACACGGCGATCTTGGACCTACCGGAAAAAGGGGGCTTGGGAAGTGAACCGGGGGATATCGAAGGCTTCGGATGTAGTGGCGGTGGAGGCGGTTCCTGCTTTCGCGCGAGCTCAACCCGCTCCCGCAACCGCTCGCGAATCTCCAGAAACAACCGCTTGCGACGACCCGGCTCAATGTAGTCCTCCTCGACGGTCTGATCGCCTCCGGGCAGAAACTGGCGACTGCTTAACCAAGCGTGTCGCCGCCAATCGCAAGGTGACAGGATGATTGGGAAGAGATGGGTTTTTCGAGCCAAACAGTATTCGATCTCGACATTCTGGCAGTAGGGCGAATCCAGGAAGGCTTGGCTGACCAGCACCAGGGCAATGCGTGCGTCCTGAAGATTAGCCTTGATCAACTCATCCCAGGGTTCGCCGGGACGGAGGCGGCGGTCGGTCCAAAACTTGATGTCCTCCTTTCCCAGTCCCTTCAAAAAGCCCAGCAGGGAGTCGTCATTGAGATACCCAGCATCTTGGTGGCTGTAACTGACAAAGACTTTCACGGCGTCACTCATGGACACATCCCTTGACACGAATACTCACGATGACAATAAATTATCTTGATGTGACAAGCGTAGCGGGAGCAAAAGCGACACGCAAACGTGCTGGCACGGCGCCCCTTTTTTCCAAAGGGAGGAGTTTCACTCACCACCCCGCCGAAACACCACCAGATGATCGATGTCCAGCCGGATACCAATGCGCTGCCCCAGCGCATGGTCG
>DAOTGT010000055.1:0-19612 GCA_035447285.1 Candidatus Competibacter sp. | reverse complement strand
TCCACCAGCAGGATGGCCAATTGCGCGGTGGAAGCGCCGGTGGCCATGTTGCGGGTGTACTGCTCGTGGCCCGGCGTGTCGGCGATGATGAATTTGCGTTTGTCGGTGGAGAAATAGCGATAGGCCACATCGATGGTGATGCCCTGCTCGCGCTCCGATTGCAAGCCATCGACCAGCAGGGCCAGATCCAGCTCCTCGCCGGTGGTCCCGTACTTGGTGGTATCGCGGCGCACGGCGGCAAGCTGATCCTCGTAGATCAACTGGGTGTCGTACAGCAAGCGACCGATCAGCGTGCTCTTGCCGTCATCGACGCTGCCACAAGTGATGAAGCGCAGCAAGTCCTTGCGTTCGTGGGTTTCCAGGTAAGCCTGGATATCGGTTTCGAGGAGAGACATCTTAAAAATACCCCTGCCGCTTCTTCTCTTCCATCGAGCCGGCGGCGTCGTGGTCGATCAGGCGGCCCTGGCGTTCGGAATGACGGGCGAGCAACATTTCTTGGATGATCTCGGGCAGGGTGGCGGCATGCGAGCGAATGGCGCCGGTCAGTGGGTAGCAGCCCAGGGTACGGAACCGCACCCACTCCCGCTTCGGCGTCTCGCCTGACTCCAAGGGCATGCGCTCGTCGTCGACCATGATCAAGGTGCCGTCGCGCTCCACCACCGGCCGTTCGGCGGCAAGGTACAAGGGCACGATCGGAATGCTTTCCAGGTGGATGTACTGCCAGATATCCAATTCGGTCCAGTTGGAGAGCGGAAACACGCGGATGCTCTCGCCCCGGTGTACCCGGCCGTTGAACAGATTCCACAGTTCGGGACGCTGATTCTTGGGGTCCCAGCGGTGGTTGCGGTCGCGGAACGAGTACACCCGTTCCTTGGCTCGTGAGCGCTCCTCGTCGCGGCGGGCGCCGCCGAAGGCAGCGTCGAAACCGTAGTGATCCAACGCCTGTTTTAGCGCCTGGGTCTTCATCACGTCGGTATGCACCCGCGAACCATGGGTGAATGGATTGATGCCCTGACGCACGCCTTCTTCGTTGACATAAACGATCAGTTCCAACCCCAGCCGGCGGACCTGCTCATCGCGGAAGCGGATCATCTCCCGGAACTTCCAGGTAGTATCGACATGCAGCAACGGAAACGGCGGCTTGCCGGGGTAAAATGCCTTCAGGGCCAAATGCAGCATCACCGCGGAATCCTTGCCGATCGAGTACAGCATCACCGGTTTCTCAAACTCGGCGGCGACTTCGCGGATGATGTGAATGCTCTCGGCTTCGAGCTGCTTGAGGTGCGTCGGCTTATAAGTATCCATGGATCAGGATCGCGGGTTCTGAGGGACATCGAGGCCGCGCTGATCGACCAAGGCTGGCGCGGCGTAAAAAGCGCGCCATTCTGGGCTCTCGGAAAGCTACCGTCAACGCGGCCGGCGGTCGATCACCACGATCCAGCCCAAGCCGATCTTGCCGAATCGCGCTGGCTTGACGGACTAAAAACGAAGCCGCCCGCATTCTACACTCTGACGACAAGAATTATTGACCCTGCGGAGAACTCATATGGCAACCATGAAAGCGGTACGCATTCATGCCTACGGTGGACCCGAAGTCCTACACCACGAAGAGAGCGTCCCGCTGCCCACGCTCGAACCCAAGGATATCCTGATCCGGGTGCGGGCGGCGGCCGTCAACCCAGTAGATTGGAAGATTCGCGAGGGTTATCTGCAAGGCGCCCTGCGCCATACCCTGCCGTTGATTCTCGGTTGGGACGTGTCCGGCGAGGTGGTCGAGGTCGACCCCGCAGTGACCGAGTTCAAGGTCAGGGATGAAGTGTACGCCCGACCCGACATCGAGCGGGACGGTGGTTATGCCGAATACATCGCCGTCAAGGCCAGCGACGCCGCCCGCAAGCCGACCCATCTGGACCACCTCCACGCCGCCGCCGTACCGCTGGCCGCGCTGACCGCCTGGCAGTCGCTGGTGGACGCCGCCCAGTTGCAAGCCGGACAGACCGTGCTGATCCATGCCGCCGCCGGCGGGGTGGGCAGCTTGGCGGTGCAACTGGCCAAGGCG
This sequence comes from Candidatus Competibacter sp., assembly GCA_035447285.1. Lineage (GTDB taxonomy): Bacteria > Pseudomonadota > Gammaproteobacteria > Competibacterales > Competibacteraceae > Competibacter. The sequence continues at coordinate 17,553 of DAOTGT010000055.1, read as the reverse complement.
CGCGGCGCGCGGGTCATCGCCACCGCCTCGGCGCTCAATTCCGGCATCGTGACCGAACTGGGCGCGGACCAGTTTATCGACTACACCAAAACTCATTTCGAGGACGTGGCAACGGACGTGGACGTGGTGTTCGACACCATCGGCGGCGACACGCAAAAGCGGTCCTGGCAGGTACTGAAACCCGGTGGGATTCTGGTTTCGGTGGTCAGTCCGCCGCCGGAAGCGGTCGCCGCCACCCACGGAGTCCGTGGCGCCTTCGTGTTCATCCGCCCGAGCGGTGAGCAGTTGACTCAAATCGCCGACCTGATCGACGGGGGACGAATGCGGCCGGTGATCCACACCGTGCTGCCGCTGGCCGAGGTCCGTCAGGCGCATGTCATCAGCCAGACCGGCCACGCCCGCGGCAAGATCGTCCTTCAAGTCGCCGAATGAAAGTAATCGGTACTCGCGGGTTACCGGGATACAACGGCCCCGGTTCAGCCCGCCAGCCGCAAGCCCGGCGGCAACGCCTCGCCGAACACTCGGCCGGCGTCAACCTCATCCAGATCCGCGACTTCTTCCACCATCCGCAGCCACGCGGCCGGCGCCTTGGCCGTTCGCAACCGCTGAATCACCCGCGCCCGCGCCGCGTCGTCCAGATCGCGCTGGCGGTCGCCGCTCAGCCGCGCCAGCAGAGTCGCGGCGAAGGCCGCCGGCGCCACCGCCTTCCAATCCAGGGTCAGCACTCGTTCCAACCAGGCCGCCGCCGTTGCCGCCGGCACCACGTCATGAGCGCTGCCATACACCGGGACCCGGGTCGCCAGCCGACCCACCGCCCACCACAATTGCGGCGACTCTCCCTTGCGCGCCAGCCGCGCCAGCAACAACTCGCCGAGTTCGAGCTTGCGGGTCGCCGGTAAGCGTTCCAGAACGCCGGCCAACCGCGCCATGTCTTCAATCCCCGGTAGCCTGTCCTTGGCGACCTTGCCGCCCAGCGGACGCAAATCGGCCAGCAGATCCTCGCTCAGCCGCAGTTGCGCCGCCGCGTCCAGGCCGCCGGCGACCCGCCGCCACAGCGTCCACCACTCCGCCCGCGCCTGGGCATCCCGATGGTACTGCACCCTCTGTTCGTACAGCGCCCATAACCGCCCGACCCGCCACTCGTCCAACGGATAGCCGAACCCCGGCCGCAGGCAGAAACCGGTCAGACTGAACCACAGCCGCTCGTGATCGGCCGAACGCCGCCGCCGCCGGGCACCGGTCCACAACACCTCGAACAGCTCGCGCAGCAACGGCGTCTCCCAGGTCTCGCGCCTACCGAGCAAGCGTTCCAAATCGGTTCGTAAGGTCTTTATTTCCTTGTATTCGACATCGGCCGCGCGGGAACCGTAAAACCGTTCGATCCGTGCCGTCGCTTCGGGGAAACGAGGATGCAGCCGGGTCAGCGCCGCCGTATCGCCACCCCGCAACTGAAAGGCCAGCCGCCAGCGTCGCGCCAGATCGTCCGCCGCAATGCAATCCACTTCCAGGGTACCAACCTCGGTCAGTTGCGCGCTCAGTTGCACCGATACTTCGTCCGCCCCGGATTCGCTTTCGATCAGCGTGACGATCGGCGGCAGAGGCAGAAACTCTCTGGCTTCCAGCGTCGTCACGTCACCGGCCTGATGGGATGCATCGCCGGTGGAGGACATCAGATGAAACTGCACCGGCGAGCCCAACCGCAAGGAAAAGGTTCGATCCAGCCGGATTTCCCGTCCCTCCTCGGTCCCGCGCGGCAACAGACAAATGCCCTGTTTCTGGCTACGGTCACCTTCCACCACCAGAAAATAGCCGCGCGCCGAACCGCCGCCGATCTTCAGGCCCCGACCCCGCCGCGCCAATCCGTAGGCCACCGCCCCGCGCGCCACCGCCAGTTCGGGTTCGGGGTTGTCCAACCGCGACAGTGGCTCACCACGCCAGCCGGCCAGCAGTTCCAACAATCGTTCCGACAGGGCCGCGCCGTGAAACACGCCACCATTCAGCAACACCGCGTCCGGGGCCAGCGGACGATCGGCCGGCGCCCGTTCGCCCAGCGCCCGCCGGGCCGCGTCGCCGTGCCGCGCCAAAAACGCCGCCAAATGGCGGCTGATTGCCGGATCGGCGGCGTAGGGCAAGCCGAATTCGACCACCGCCGCCCGCCGGCCCCGAGGCCGTTCGTCCGCCGCCGTCAGCGGTAGAAAACCGTCCACCAGCAATGTTCGTACCTCGTCGCGACTCAGTTCCGCCGCGCGCGCGCCACCGATCAGCCGGGCACCGCCGCCGAGCACGGTCACCGTCACCCGCTCCGGTGCGTCGGTCGCCAGCAGCCGTTCCTTGGCGCTCCGGCATTGCTGCAACAGTTGCGACAATTCGCCGGTGCTCAGACGCCCGCCACTCAGTCGAGCTTCGACGGTTCGAGCCAGAGTCAGATCCATGTTGTCGCCGCCCAGCATCAGATGCTCGCTCACGCCGATCCGGGTCAAACGCGGCTCTTGCTCCCCCGGCTCGATCTGGATCAAAGTCAGGTCGGTGGTGCCACCACCCACGTCACAGACCAGCAACAAACGGGACTCCCCCAGATCCGCCGCCACGGTGTCCCGGTGACGGTGTAGCCAGTCATGGCAGGCCGCCTGCGGCTCTTCCACCAACCGCAGTTCCGGCAAACCGGCCAGTCGCGCCGCTTCCACCGTCAGGGTTCGCGCCGCTTCGTCGAATGAGGCCGGCACGGTCAACACCAGTTCCTGTCGCTCCAGCGGCTGACGGGGAAAGCGCTGGTTCCAGGCGGCGCGGACATGGGCAAGATAGCTAGCGCTGGCGACCACCGGCGATACCTTGGCGATCTCCTCCGCCGCGCCCCAGGGCAGCACCGGCGCGGTACGATCCACCCCGGCATGCGACAGCCAGCTCTTGGCGCTGGCCACCAACCGCCCCGGCACCCGTGTCCCCCGCTCCCGCGCCAGTTCGCCCAGAACTGCGTTGTCCACGCCACCGGGGTCGTCGAAGGTCCAGGGAAGTTGGCTATCCGCCGCCGCCAGTTCGCCTTCGGCCGGGTGATAGCGCACCGAAGGCAACAGCGGGCGAGCCGCCACCGCGCCGGGGGCGACCAGTTGCTCGACGGAGAACAGATGGATATCCGCCGTTCCGGCGGCCTTCAGATCAGCATAGGCCACCACCGTATGGGTGGTGCCCAGATCGATGCCGACCAGATAGCGGGGGGTGCTGGAACGGGCGATGGTTCAGTGCTCCCCGCGCACGTCGAATTCGACTTTCCAGGCTTCCCCGCCTTCGCGCGGTACGGCTTCCAGCCGCAGCGTGCCGACCTCGGTCACCGCCGCGTGCAGTCGCACCGGCACCACTTCGCCGGGTTGGCGATCCTCGGCGGGCAAGGTCGCTTCGATCTCCTCCAGTTCCTCGACCTCGTCCGCCGTCCACTGCTCCAGCACCGCGCCCACCTGATCGGTGCGCCGCACCGAGGACCCGAAGAAACGGAATCGCACCGGCTCGCCGACCACCAATCCTACTTCCTGCGGCGGCAGTTCGGCCTGGGTACCCTCTTCCATGCCGAACGGCGCGATGCACAAGGCTTCGATCGGCGGCTCCATCCCCGGTACCGCCGGCATGGCGCTTTCCACGCCGACGTAATAGGACTTGGCGGTACCACCGCGAATCCGTACTCCGCGCCCGCGTCGCACGTAGCCGTAATAGGCCGCGCCAAGCGCCACCGCCAAATCGAGATCGCTGCCTTCCAACAAACGCGCGGGGGGGGCGTCCTCGGTCGCCAACCAACCGTTCAACACGGTCAGGGTCCGCTCCAGCAAGGGTGGCGCCTTGAACACGCCGCCGTTGAACAGCACCGCGGTCGGATGCAGGAAACTAGCGTGTTCCGGCAACCGCCCCTCAAAACCGGACAGATGGCGGGTCGCCTCCACCTGCCGGCCCAGAAACGCCGCCAGATGCCGAGTCATGGCCGCATCCTGCGCATAGGGCAAACCCAGTTTGGTCAGCGCCGCCCGCGCCCGCGCCGCCGGCCGCGCCGCCGCTTCCACGATCGGAAAAAACCCTTCCATCAAGGTGTGGGAGACCTCGTCGCGGGTCAGTTCGGTGCGCAAGGTACCGCCGATCAGCTTGGAACCGCGGCTCGGCACCACCACCGGCACCGCCTCGACTTCGCCATGACTCAACAGGGTTTCCTTGGCCGACCGGCAACCGTGGGTCAAACCCTGCAACTGCCAAGGATCGAGTTGGATACCCTGCTCCGCCAGCTTGGCGCGAACCGTGTGCGCCAAGGCTAAATCCATGTTGTCGCCGCCCAGCAGAATATGCTCGCCGACCGCCACCCGCACCAACTCCAGGGAACCGTCGCGTTCGGTCACGGCGATCAGCGAAAAGTCGGCGGTGCCGCCGCCCAGGTCGATCACCAGGATGATATCGCCAAGCTGGACCTGCTTGCGCCACCCTTCCCGCGTGGCCAACACCCAGTGGTACAAAGCCGCTTGCGGTTCTTCCAGCAACACCAAATGACGCAAGCCGACCGCCTCCGCTGCTTCGGCGGTCAATTCGCGGGCGGCGGGATCGAAGGAGGCCGGCACGGTCAGCACCACGTCTTGCTCGATCAGTGGCGCGTCGGGATGCTGATGGTCCCAAGCGGCGCGCAAGTGTTCCAGATAGCGGATCGAGGCTTGCAACGGCGAAATCTGCCCCACTTCCTCCGGCGCTTCCACCGGCAGGATGGCGGCGCGCCGATCCACCCCGGGATGACACAACCAGCTTTTGGCGCTGGACACCAAGCGAATCGGTGTCCGGCTGCCCATCGCCCGCGCCAGTTCGCCGACCACGAACGGGGGCTCGCCCCAAGGCAGAACCCGATCTTCCGGTCGCAGTTCATCGGGATGCGGCAAGTAGAGAAACGAGGGCAGCATCGGCCGCTCCTCGACCGCGCCCGGCGCGGTCAACTGCGGAATGAGTTCGATCCGTTCAACCACCTCATCGCCGTCGCTGGCGGTCAGATCCACCGCCGCCAACACACAGTGGGTGGTACCCAGATCGATGCCCACCGTGTAACGAGCCGTGCTCATAGTTCCACCTCCGCCGGTGCCAGCACCTGAACGTCATGACCCTCGGCCACCTTTGGCAACTTGATCTCGGCCACCCGCCAGCCGCGATGCATCAAGGTCCCCGTGAAGGGTGGCTGGCCAACCACGTTACCGGTCAACCGCACCGCCGTGGGATCGAAACCGGCCGGCACGGTCAACCGCACACCTTCCGCTTCCTCGCGTACCGGCTGAATGCGTAAATAATCGCGCACCACCTTGCAACACCCCTCATGCACCACGCGCGCCGCGCCTCCGATCTCGGTATCGGAATACGCAGTTACATTTTCCTGCAAGAAATCCACGAACCGCCCCTCCTGCTGCAACAGCGCCAGCAATTGCAAGGCGGAATCCGGCGAAGTTTCCTTGAGCACCGGCCTGGTGGGTTCCGCCGTCACCGGCGCCAGTGCCGCCGCGCCCCCTTCGAGCCGCAGCACACCGGCCGCGAATCCCTCGTCGATCAGAATTCGCCCGAACGCACGCAGCGCCAGGATCAGGCGGTTTAAAAAGCTCAATGGCGAATCATTCATACAACGACCCCTCACGAATCAACCTCGTTATTTGGGTATCCTACCATGTGCCGGCGAACCGCCGACCACAACAAAAGCATCCCCCAACCAGCAAATTTCGCTTATGATGGTGGGATCAATGAATAGCGTATGACTCGCCAGATTTTCCCCCGAACGGGTTGACCACCACGTTATACCGGCGACGCGCGGACGATACGCAAGACTATCCCAGGAGTGGCAGCATGGCCCGCATATTGATCGTCGACGACTCACCCACGCAGGCGCTGAGTCTCTCCAAGATACTCAAGAAACATGGGCACGAGATTCTGACCGCCAAAGACGGCGCGGAGGGAGTCGAGGTCGCCAAAGCGGAACTGCCGGATCTGGTGCTCATGGACGTGGTCATGCCCAAGGTCAACGGTTTTCAGGCGACCCGCCAGATCACCAAAAATCCCTCCACCAGCCATATTCCCGTCATCATCGTCACCACCAAAGACCAGGAAACTGATCGGATCTGGGGCACGCGACAAGGCGCCAAAAGCTACGTCGCCAAACCGGTGGAAGAAGCCACGCTGCTTGAAGTCATCGCTCAGTATTTACCCAAATAACCGACCACCTCAGCCCATCCGTCCCCGGCAATTTCTGGCTGGGTGTGGGATGTGATCAGATGCATCGGTCGAGATCCTCTTCCAACACCGCCAACGCCGCATTGATCTCGCCCAAGCGCTGGCCATCGCCGCCCCGGTCGGGATGGTGACGCATCGCCAGCCGCCGATACCGCCGCTTGATGGTTGCGGCATCGGTCGGATCCCATAGATCCAGCACCGCCAGCGCCGCCCTTCGCCGCTCGTCCCGCTGGCGCGCGGCGTGGAAATAGCGCAGTAGTGCAGCGACCTCGGCGATCGTCACCGTTGCCAGCCTGGCCAAATCGGCGTAGCACGGCGCGAAGTCGGGCTCACCCGGCGCGAGCGTGGTTCCACCGCAAGGCAAGGCTTCGAACTCCAGCACAACGCCCAGCGGGTCCACCCGCAAGCGACCGCGCCGCTCGCCGGCCAAGCGGTCCCGCAATCGGTAGAGCGCGTGAAACAGCAGGTAGTGACCGCGAAACAGCCGGAGTGGTTCGCGGGCGCTAAAACCCGCGAACAAAGGATCGCTTGCGTGCAGCCTCTTCAGCAGCTCGTACTCGCTCAGTCCAGCGGGATGAGCGGCCAACAGTTCCAACAAACGCGCCTCCAAGGCCGCCAGCGCGGACGGCGAAGGAAGCGCTTCACTCATCGCGGCGGCTCCGGCGCGGCCTCCAGCGGATAATCCGGGTACCGCCGCCGGAATTCCGCCAGCTCGGCGTCCGCTTCCGCCGTCCGACCTTGATGCCGCAGTTCGGCAATGACTGCCAGCCACTCCTCCGGCGAGTACCGATCCGACCGATCTTGCGATGCGGCATCCTGGTCGACCCGTTGGCCTGTCGGCGCGGCCCGAAGCCAATCCTGTGGTCGTTCCCGCTCCGCCGGCGCGGTCCGACGCGGCATCAACTCCTGTTCTAACTTGACCGGCGGCGCGGCGGCAGGCAAGGCTGGCAGCGATTGCGGCGCCACTCGAACCGCCTCGCCCAAGGGCATGGTGGGTCGTAATTCCACGGCGGATGACGAAGGGCGATCATGGTCACTGAACTGGGCACGGCCGGCAGCGGTGGCATCCGCCTCGGCGGCGGATTCGGCTGTGGAATGGAGCGTCTTGTTCTCGGGCAACGGACCCCATTCACCGCTCTCGCGCGCCAGCCGCACGATGCCCACCGCCAGCACCACGGTCGCCGCCAACGCGGCCGGCACCGCCCACAGCCGGGTTCGTCGCCGCCGGGAGGGCGATGGCGCCAGCGTCGGGACCGGTTGTGGCGTGGCGTTGGCCGCCGTCAGGATACGTTGGTCCAGCCAAGCCGGCGGCTCGGGGTCGCGGGTGACCCGGTACAAGGCCGACAGATCCTCGTCGTGGAATTCCGTATCGCGTGGATCGCTCATCGCGCACCCCTCAAACCCTGTCGCAGGCGGGCCATGGCATAACGCAGGCGGCTTTTGACGGTCTCCCGACCGGTGCCGGTGGCCTGGGCAATCTCCTCCAGCGACAATCCGGCTTCTTCCTTCAGCAACACGGCCTCGCGCTGGGCCTCGGGCAATTCGGCCAACAGCTCCAACAGGCGTTCGGCCTGGCGGCGGCGGTCGTCTTGCGCCTCTGGCTGCATCTCGGCCGGTGCCGGCACCTCGGCCCACTCCGGGCAATCCTCGGCGTAGGACAGCGGCAGGCCTCGACTGCTGGCGCGGTAGTGATCGATCAGGCGATTGTGGGCCAGTCGGTATAGATAAGTGGTGAATCTGGCCTGCACGGTGTAGCCGGTCCGGGCGGCGATCAGTTTCAGCCACACGTCCTGAAACAGTTCCTCGGCCAACGCCGGCTGGCCGCATTGGCGCAATAGATAGCGATACAGTGCCCCTTTGTGGCGAGCGTACAGCGCCGCGAAGGCATCGGCATCGCCATCCTGGTAGCGCAGCATGAGGGTTTCGTCGGCATCGTCTTCGGTCCGCATGGAAACAAGGTATCAGGGAACGAGGATCAGATTCCAGATTCCAGGAAAATCCGTCCCTTGTCCCCTGATACCCAATCAGCGGATCGCCTGGCCCTGCACCCCACCCTGACCGGGATCGAGCGACCGCGCCAGCCCGACCAGAGTCAGAAACTCGCCCCGATAACCGTGGGGATCGCCGCCCCGCGCGGTACGGGCCAGCGCCAGCACCTCGTCATAGCCAAAATCGCGGGTATAGCGCCCGCCGCGCAGGATCTGACCGAAACCGGCCACCGCCGCCGCGAAGCGGAACCGCTCGCTGGTTTCCCGCCAGTCCCCGACCGCCTGCCCGCGACGGATCGGCTGTTCCAGCAACTGGCTGACCTCGCCGTCCGGCTGTTTGTAGCGCAAGCGCAGGAAGGCGATCTCGTCGCCGCGCGGCGTGGCGCCGTCCGTCGCCGGCTGGCCGTAGCGCAGCGGTTCGGTCAGACTGCCGCCACTGCCCTTCAGGGCGATTTCGTACAGCGCGGTGACCGTGTGCCCGGCGCCGATATCGCCGGCATCCACTGCATCGTTGTTGAAATCCTCGCGGCGCAGGATTCGATTCTCGTAGCCGATCAGGCGGTATTCCTCGACCAGCGCTGGGTTGAATTCGATCTGGATCTTCACGTCCTTGGCGATGGTCAACAGAGTGGCGCTCATCTGCTCGACCAGCACCTTGTTGGCTTCTTGAAGGGTATCGATGTAGGCGTGATTGCCGTTACCAGCGTCGGCCAGCTGCTCCATCAACCGGTCGTTATAGTTGCCGGCGCCGAAACCGAGCGTGGTGAGCGCGACGCCGCTCTTGCGCTGAGTTTCCACCAGATCCTTCAATGCCTGGAAATTGACCGTGCCGACGTTGAAATCGCCGTCGGTGGCCAGAATCACTCGGTTGACGCCGCCCTCGACGAAGCCCTGCCGGGCCAGGTTGTAGGCCAGTTGAATACCCGCGCCACCGTTGGTGGAACCACCGGCGCTGAGCTGATCCAGAGCCGCTTCGATCTTCGCTCGCTGACTGCCGGGCGTGGGCTCCAACACCATGCCGGCCGCGCCGGCGTAGACCGCGATCGCCACCTTGTCCTCCGGCCGCAGTTGCCGGACCAGCAGTTTCAGCGCTGGCTTGAGCAAACCGATCTTGTCCGCCGAATTCATCGAGCCGGACACGTCGATCAGAAACACCAGGTTGGCGGGCGGCAACTGGGTTCTCGACAATTCGTAGCCCTTGATGCCGACCGCCAGCAGTAAGGTTTTGGGATTCCAGGGCGTCGGGGCCAGTTCGGTGTTGACCCGAAACGGTGGCTGACGATCGTCCGGCGGCGGATAGTCGTAATCGAAGTAGTTGATCAGTTCCTCGACCCGCACTGCGTCGCGCGGCGGCAGCCGTCCGGCGTTGAGAAAGCGGCGGACGTTGGCGTAGGCGCCGGTATCGACATCGATGCTGAAGGTGGACACCGGCTGCTCGGCGGCGCGCTTGACCGGATTGTCCTCGACCTGGGCGTAATTCTCACGGTCGGTTGGTTCACTGGGCGCGCGCAACTGGTCCGCGTCCCGGCGGCCGGACGGCATGCCGGCCAGCGCGATTGCGGCGGAGCCCTGGGCCATCTGTCTTGCGGCGGGCGACTGGGAGGGACGGGACTCGGTCAATGCCAACACCGGGCTGGTCGGCGACGATGCCGGCACGGAGACCAACTGCTCGGCTTCCCCGCCGGATGGCGCGATCGTGGCCGGCATGGTGACGACCTGGTCCACCACGGGTTGGGCAACTTCCGGGGGTGACTGGCCGGCGACCCGTTGCTTGTCGGCCGCTTCTTGCGGCGGTGTGGCGGGCGAGCAGGCGACGAGCAGGACAGCGATCAGCAAGGCATGGAGCGATAGAGACCGAATCATGGCGTTTCCTTCGAAGATTGTGATTTCATTGCTATAAACGCCCACAGCGACACAATGGGGTTAAAATCGGATTTCCCTCGCTCGGAAGCCCGACCCCAGCTTGCCGTTTGCACCGACCTGTCCCATTATTTTTCCATTCCGCTTCGGAATGTCCGCAAGGTACCGCGACCCCCATGGAAATGCCCCGGATTTCCGGCTATCAATTCGAAAAAATCATCGGCAAGGGCGCCATGTCCACCGTCTATCTGGCGCTCCAGGAATCCTTGGGCCGCCGCGTGGCCATCAAGGTGCTGTCCCCCGGTCTGGCCGGCGACCCCATCTTCAGCAAACGCTTCATCAAGGAAGCCCGCATCATCGGCAAGCTCGGCCACCCGCATATCGTCACCATTTTCGACGCCGGCAATCTGGACGATGTGTACTACATCGCGATGGAATACCTGGAGGGCGGCACGCTCAAGGAGCGGATCAAGGCGGGGCTGACGCCAGACCAGGCGGTAACGATCCTGTGCCAGATCGCCCGCGCGCTCGGCCGGGCACACCAGCAACATTGCATTCATCGCGACATCAAGCCGGCCAATATTCTGTTCCGCAATCCGGACACGGCACTGCTATCGGATTTCGGCATCGCCAAGAACACGCTGGACAAGACTCAGTTGACCGCCGCCGGCTGGCGGCTCGGCACGCCCAATTACATGAGCCCGGAACAGGCGCTGGCCAAGCCGACGGACGCGCGCAGCGATCTGTACAGTCTGGGGGTGGTGTTTTACGAGATGCTGACCGGCACCCGGCCGTTTCAGGGCGCCGATGCCTTCGATATCGCGCTGAAGCACCTCAAGGAACCGGTGCCGACCCTGCCGGAACCGCTCGTCCGCTTTCAGCCGGCGATCGAGCGGCTATTGGCCAAGGAGCCGGCGGATCGATTCGCCAACGCCGAGGAGTTGGTGGCGGCGGTCCAAGACGCGGCCGCCAGGAAGGTGGCGGTGGCGCAGGACGTAGCCGCCGATCAAACCGTGATCATGCCGCGCCCGTCCCACCGCAAGACGGGGGTCACGCCCGTCCGCGACGTGACCTCCGTCGAGGTTCCGGCCGCCACTTCGTTGTCGCCGCCGTGGCAACGGGCGTTGCCGTGGATTCTGGCCGGATTGCTGGCTGGACTGGCGGTGCTGCTGCTCTACTGGTTCTGGCCCGCGCTTTCGACCGCGCTTTCCTCGGTTGCGGAACCGCCACGCTAGCCCACACAGCCGGCTCAGTAGCTCATGCAGGCGGCATTGAGGATGCCGATGGCGACCGATAGCGCGCCGAGAAATACGCCGGTGGCGATCCGGCCGGCGGGGATGTCGCGGCCGAGCTCGGGCAACAGCAGAAACCGCACCGCCAGATAGACCAGCACTTGAACGACCAGTGCGATCAACCCCCAGACCGCCATGTCGGGTAGGCTGACGCTGTGGGTGATGGCGCTGGCCAGCGGCAACACGAAGCCGAGCACGGCGCCACCGAGGCTAGCCGCCGCCGCCGCGTTACCCTCGCGGATCAGGGTAACTTCGCGGTAGGGGGTGATGAAGACGTACACCGCCAGAAACAACGCCAACAGACCGATGGCGATGGCGAAGTAAGACAGGAACGCGGGCAAACCGGACAGGGATTGGGTCAGCATGACGATTCTTCCTTCCGTTTGAGTCGGGCATCGGAGAAGGATAGCCCAAACCGATGGCCCCCCAAACCGCGCGGCGTTCTCGCAGCGGAAGACCTGACCCCAACGTTATTGGCGATGCGGGCTTGGCCGATCTTCACAAAACGCCATGACCGACCCGTTATACCCGGCGGACCAACACCGCCATCGACTCGACATGCGCGGTGTGGGGAAACATATCCAGCACCCCGACGCTTTCCAGCCGATAAGCGAAACGGTGAACCAACTCACCGACATCCCGCGCCAGCGTGGCCGGGTGGCAGGAAACATACACCACTCGCCGCGCGCCCAGCGCCGCCACCCACGGCATCATCTCCAACGCGCCGGAACGAGGCGGATCGAGCAAAACCCGCTCGTAACCATCCCGCGCCCATCCTTGATCGCGCAAATCGCCGGTCAGATCGGCGGCGTGAAAAATAACGTTTGCGGCATCGTTGCGCGCGGCATTGCGTCGCGCCCACTCCACCAAGCTGGCGTCGCCTTCCACGCCGACCACCTCTCGCGCCCGGCGAGCCAACGCCAAAGTAAAATTGCCCAACCCGCAGAACAGATCCAGCACCCGATCTTCCGGCCCGACTTGCAGCAGCTCGCAAGCCCGCCCGACCAGTTGCCGGTTGATGGCGGCGTTGATCTGAATGAAATGCCAGGGTTGAAATTTCAGGTCCAGATCGAAATCCGGCAAGCGATAATCGAGCTCCGGCTGCTCCGGCCACAATGCCCGCACGCTGTCCGGCCCACCCGGCTGCAAGTAGAGCGCAAAACCGTGCCGCTCGCCGAACGCCTGGAGTTGTGCCCGATCCTCGGCGCTCGGCGGCGCCAATACCCGGAAATTCAGTCCCATCGTTTCGTCCCCGCCGGCAATCTCGATCTGGGGCAAGCGATCGCGGATGGACAGGGTATCGATGAGTTGCGCCAGTGGCTCCAACAAACCGCCCAGCCGTTCGTCCAGCACCTCGCAGCGGCGCAGGTCGGCCACGAATGGACTGTGCCGCTCGCGAAAACCGATCAGGGTACGTCCCTTCTTGGCGACATGCTTGACCCCCAGCCGCGCCCGCCGCCGGTAACCCCACAACGGTCCGATCATGGGTTCCAACACCTGTTCCGGCCGGACCTTACCGATGTGGGTCAAGCTGTCCAGCAACCAGCGCTGCTTGACGGCGAGTTGCTCGGTTGGCTGCAAATGTTGCAGGGCACAGCCCCCGCAGACCCCGAAATGCGCGCAGCGTGGTTCGATCCGTTCGGGCGCGGCCCGCAAGACCTCGACGGTGCGGGCCGCGTCGCGACGACTCCGGCGGGCGGTGTAGACGCAGCGGACTTCTTCGCCGGGCAACGCACCTTCGACAAACACGGCTTTGCCATCCCGTCGCGCCACACCCTGACCTTCGTGCGTCAGGTCATCGACGCGAACCACGAACGGTTCCACCGGAATCTTGGATTTCTTGGCCATCGTGCTCAAAATGAGTTGGGGTTTCCCCGCCTTGGATCAGGACAGGGAACGTAAGGCACTGGGACGATTCGATCTTTTAATCGGAAAACAGCCCAGTGGATAGGTAACGGTCGCCGCGGTCGCAGATGATGGTGACGATCACCGCGTTCTCGACCTCCCGCGCCAGTCGTAGCGCCACCGCCACCGCCCCGCCCGCCGATACCCCACAACAGATGCCTTCCTCGCGAGCCAGCCGGCGGGTGACCTCCTCGGCTTCCGCCTGATCGATATCCAGGGTTCGATCCACCAGGGCCGGGTCAAAGACTTTTGGCAGATACTCCAACGGCCAACGACGAATGCCGGCAATGCAGGACCCCTCGGTCGGCTGCACGCCGACGATCTGTACCTGGGGATTGCGTTCCTTGAGATAGCGCGACACCCCCATGATGGTGCCGGTGGTGCCCATGGCGCTGACGAAGTGGGTGACCCGACCACCGGTGTCGCGCCAGATTTCGGGACCGGTGGTTTCGTAGTGCGCCAGCGGGTTGTCGGGGTTGCCGAACTGGTCGAGCACCCGCCCCTGCCCTTCCCGCTCCAGCCGCGCGGCCAGATCGCGGGCACCCTCCATGCCTTCTTCCTTGCTTACCAGAATCAGTTCGGCGCCGTAGGCCCGCATCGCCGCCCGCCGCTCGGCGCTCTGGTTTTCCGGCATGATCAATTTCAAGCGGTAACCCTTCACCGCCGCGATCATCGCCAACGCGATGCCGGTATTGCCGCTGGTCGCCTCGATCAGCACATCGCCGGGTCGGATCTCGCCACGCGCCTCGGCTTGCCGGATCATGCTCAGCGCCGGCCGATCCTTGACCGAACCGGCGGGATTGTTGCCTTCCAGTTTTCCCAAAACGAGACTGCTGGCGTTTCCCGGCAACCGCCGCAACCGAACTAGCGGGGTATTGCCAACCGTGGATTCGAGCGCGGGATAGCAAAACCCGGAGCTCTCTTGCATCCCATTTAGGGAAAAGGCGTCATCAAACATTTTCCTGTCCCGTCAAATGTGATAAGGATTATAACCGCTACCATACAGGGAGACCGCGCGAACCCGGCCTCGTTTCGCCTTGCCCCCAGCCCCGGCTCGCGCCATTCACCGACCGCAAGCAAGCCAACGCCCATCATGCCTCAATCCGGTTTGACTCTCCTCCAGAGCTGGTTCCTGTTCTGTTGCCTGACGCTGGCGGTCGACTCGCTGAGCGCTCAGGAACCCGAATCGCCGCCCACCGCCAACCCTTCCCTGACCCTGACCGTCGAAGGTGTGGACGGCCCGTTGCGCGATAACGTACTGGCTTTTCTGGAACTCAACCGTTTCGCCGACAAACCCGCGCCGGATGAAGTCCGCTTGCGCTGGCTGCACAACAACGCCGAGCGCGAAATTCGTCAGGCGCTGGAACCGTTTGGCTATTTCGAACCCACCATCGAGTCGTCCCTGACCCGCACGCCGGAAGGCTGGGCGGCCCGCTACCGCATCGAACCTGGTCGGCCGCTGCGCATCGCCGAACTCGACGTCAAGGTGCTGGGCGAAGGTACTCAAGACCCCGCCTTCCAAAAATTGCTGGACAATCTGCCGCTGGCCCAGGGTCAAACCCTGGACCAGCCCAAATACGAGCAGATCAAGTCCGCGATGGAATTGCTGGCAACCGAGCGTGGCTATTTCAACGCTCGCTTCACCGAGCGCTCCATCCGCGTCGATCTGCAAACCTACAGCGCGGCCATCCACCTGCACTACGATACTGGCCGGCGCTACCGATTCGGCAACATCGCCTTCAAGCAAGATTTTTTGTCGCCCGAACTACTGGCTCGCTACCCCCGCTTCAAGCCTGGCGACCCCTACAACGTCAACCAACTGCTGAAGCTGCAAAACGATCTCGGCAACAGCAACTATTTCAGCCGAGTGGAAGTCAACGCACCGCCCGACACCGGCACCGACACCGCGCCGGTCAATGTGGAACTGGACCCCGGCAAGAAACGTAAATACAGCGCTGGCCTGGGTTACGGCACCGACACCGGTTTCCGCGGCAGGCTGCGCGCCGAGCAGCGCTGGCTCAACCCTCAAGGCCACCATTACGAAGCCGAATTGGGTTATTCCCAAATCAAGTCGCTGGTCGGTTTCAAGTACATGATTCCGGGCAACGATCCGACTACCGACCAATATGCCCTTACCGCCAGCTACGTCCGGCAAAACTACAACGACAAAGATTACACCACCTACCTAATCGGTGGCGGTTACCAGCAGCAAGATGGCAAGTGGTTGAAAAACTACACTTTGAACCTGCAGTATGAAGAATACACCATCGGCAACCGACTCTCGTCCGAGGAATCGCTACTGCTGATTCCCGGCCTGAACTGGACCTGGATAGACGCCGACGACCGCGCCTATCCTAGCCGTGGCCTGCTGCTCGGTTTCGGGTTGCGCGGTGCATCGACAGCGCTGCTATCGGATACCAACTTCCTGCAAGGATTGTTGCAACTTCGCTGGATCCACGCCCTGAACGATAGAAGTCGGCTGCTCGTCCGCGGCAATCTTGGGGCTACGGCAGTCGACAACTTCGACAAGCTACCGACTTCCCTACGCTTCTTCGCCGGTGGCGACGCCAGCGTGCGTGGTTACGCCTACGAAAGCATCGGCCCCACCGACCCCGACGGCACCGTGGTCGGCGGCAAGAATCTGGCGGTGGCCAGCCTGGAATACGAACATCGGATTTGGGGGAACTGGGGCATCGCCGCTTTCGTCGATACCGGCGATGCCTTCGACGGCGCCTCTCCCGACTTGAAAACCGGTGTCGGGCTGGGAGTGCGTTGGCTCTCGCCGGTCGGTCCGCTGCGGGTGGACTTCGCCTCCGGTCTGGACCGTCCGCCGGGCAGCGCCTTTCGTTTTTCCTTCAGCATCGGACCCGATCTATGAGTGCCACCCGCCTGCTGCGCCGTACCCTGTACTGGCTGCTGGCGCTGCCGCTGATCTTGCTGCTGCTAGGACTGCTGGTTGCCGGCTTCGCGGTCTCCACCGAGACCGGTTTCAACGGCTTGTTGGCGCTGGCGCAACGGGTACTGCCCGGCCAGCTCAGCTACGACCGGGCCAGCGGCCGGCTGCTGGGGCCGCTGCGGATCGAAGGACTGCGCTACCAGGACGGTCCACTGCAAGTGGCGCTAACCAACGGCGAACTCGACTGGCAGCCCGCCGATCTGTTCGACGGCGCGCTGACCATTACCCGTCTGCACGTCGATGGCCTGGATCTGGCGCTGCCGCCCGGCAAGGACACGCCGCCGTCCGACCAGCCGTTGGAACTGCCCGACATCCGGTTGCCGCTGGCACTCACCGTCGCCGATCTGCAAGGCAGCAACCTCCAGATCCGACCCGCCGGCGCCGAACCCATCCAGATCGACGCCGTGACCCTGAAGACCCGCACCGAGGCCGAGGCGCTGCTGGTCGAGGTGCTGGATCTGCGTTCGCCGCTGGGCGATGTCCGGCTGGATGGCCAGATCACGCCCACCGGCGACTATCCGCTGCATGTCCGGCTCGACTGGCACACGCCGGTCCCAAATTACGGCGATTTCCGGGGCGAAGGCGAACTGCGCGGCACGCTCCGCGACCATCTGGAACTGACTCAAAAAATCGCCGGCGCGGCGGCGCTGGAACTGCACGGCGACGTTCGCCAGGTGCTGACCAAGGAGCGTGCCTGGTCGGCCAAGATCAAGCTGGAGGTGGCCGACCTGAAACCCTTCGTCCCCGATCTGGCCGGCAAACCGCTGACTGCCCAGCTCACCGCGCAAGGCGTGCTGGCCCGCTTCAAGGGTCAGGGCGAAATCAAGGCCACCGTGCCGGAACTCGGCCCCGCCACCCTGCGCTTTACCGCGGCCGGCGACGACAAGGCGGTAAAGCTGAATGAATTGAAGCTGGCCGCTGTCGACCGGCCGTTGGCACTGGACGCCAAGGGCGAGCTGCAATTCGCCGAATTGCGCTTCAAGGCCAGCGGACAATGGCAATCGCTGGTCTGGCCGTTAACCGGCCCCGCCCAAGTGGAAAGCGCCAGCGGCGAGTTCGCCGCCGAGGGCATGCCCAAGGAGTACCGCTTCCAACTCGCCGCCGAACTGCAAGGCCCGGAGATTCCCAAGGGCCGTTGGACCCTGAACGGTCAGGGCTCCGATCAGGCGGTGCGCGCGGTGCAATGGAGCGGTCAGACGCTGGAAGGCACCCTCGAAGGCACCGTCGATGCCGCTTGGGCGCCCGCCGTCAGTTGGAAAGCGACGCTGGCCGGCGCTGGCCTGAACCCCGGCGCACAGTGGAAGGAGGTGCCCGGCAAACTGAATCTGCG
>DAOTGT010000054.1:0-19858 GCA_035447285.1 Candidatus Competibacter sp. | reverse complement strand
AGTCTGCTATCGCGCTGGCCGTTGCCGCTGCACTGGTTGGCTCCTCTGCCTTCGCTGACACCACCTTATATGGTTCCGCCCGGGTATCCGTCGATTATACCGATCTGGACACCACCTACACCAATCAAAGAACCCCCGACGGTTCTCTGATTCCGATTTACAAGGGCTTCACCGCGTGGGATGTGGTCAATAATTCCTCCCGGTTGGGCGTGCGTGGCGAGGAAGACCTCGGAGGCGGTTTGAGCGCCATCTATCAGTATGAATTCGGCGTGGATCCGACCGAAGGCGGCAACTGGAACAGCAACCGACCGAAGTGGGTGGGTTTGAAAGGCACCAGTTGGGGTGCGGTCACTCTGGGCACTCAGTGGACCCCCTACTACAACGTGCTCGGTATCAGCGATGTCTTTAACAACTCGGCCAATACTTTCCTCCAAAGAACCGGTTACCTGGGCTCCGTCTACGGCACCCGCATGGACAACAGCCTGGTGTACAGCTCGCCCAACTGGAGCGGCTTCGGCTTCCAAGCCATGCTGGTCATGAATGGCGACGTCAGCGCCAACGAACCGACTAATCCCTCTGAATTGCAAAAATGCAACCCCGATAATAAGTTGCCCTGCAATCTTTCCGACAGCATCGACATGTATCAACTCAACGCCACCTACAAGAACGGTCCGTTCTTCGCGGGCGTGGCCTACATGGCGATAGATGGTCCCGGCTTTGGCAGCTACTACAATAATCCTACCTTTGACGGCTTCAAGTACACTGCCCCCAACTGGGAGGATGGTGATCAATGGGGCTTGGCCTTTGGCTATAACTCCGGTCCCTTCGCGGTCACCCTGAACTACGAAGACGGCGATCTCAATACCCTTTATTATGGCGGTGGCACGAACATCTACTTGACCGGCGCTTACACTTTTGGCAACAACGTCATCCGGGGTGCCTACGGCTATACCGACCCCGATAAAGGTAAGGTTCCGTTCTACACGGGCGGAGTTCAGACTGGCTACCTCACGCAGGACAGCATTAATACTTTTGTGCTGGGTTACCAGTACAACTTCAGCAAGCGGACCCGCGCGTGGGTTGAATACACCAACAGCGACACCGACAGCGACCTGGTTGGTGCCGCCCAATCGCTCTCCATCGGCACGCGGGTGGATTTCTAATCCACGCTGCTGATTAGGTAAGTAAAACGGGCGCTCTCGGGCGTCCGTCTTCGTTTTTTGGTTCGGAATAATCCAAGCTTGGACTTTCGTTGCGCTGGCACCAATAAGTTGTATTTTTTATAAAAAATCAGTTGCGTTTTTACCGCAATAATTATATAAATAACCCAGAAGACAGCTTTAAGATTGCTTTCCAATCGAGTTATCGCATTGATTGGAAAGCAAATCTTAAAATTTAAATCAATATTTAGATAATCAGGGAATCACACCATGAAAAAGTCCATCCTTACCTTGGCTGTTGCTGGTGCTCTTGCCATTCCGTTTGCGGCACAGGCCGATACTATCCTGTACGGCTCAGCGCGGGTGTCGGTGGATTACAACGACGAGACCCTTGATTCCGTGGACATTGATGGCGCCTGGGATGTGGTCAATAACTCCTCACGCCTTGGTGTGGTGGGCTCCGAAGATTTGGGTGGTGGTCTGAGCGCCGTTTATCGCTACGAATTCGGCGTCGATGTAACCGAAGGTGGCAACTGGGAAAGCAACCGGCCCAAATATGTCGGACTCAAGGGCGGTTTCGGTACCCTGACTCTCGGTACCCAGGACACCCCCTATTACAACGTCGCCGGCATTACCGATATTTTCAATAGCGGCAAAACCTTCCTCTATCCGCAGTGGCTAGGGGGCGGATTTTCGCTCAGCGGCAATCGTAGCCAAGCGGATGGCGATCTGGTTCGGCTGTCGAACAGCGTCTATTATTCCACGCCCGATTTCAATGGCTTCAGCGGTGAAGCGATGCTGGTCATGGATGGCCCCAGCTCGAACATATCAAATAATGTCGATATCTGGAACCTAGCCGCCAAATACAACAACGGGCCGTTCTTCGCCGGTGTCAGCTACATCAAGTTGGAAGGCAAGAGCAATATTCCTCTCGATCCCGAAACCCTTCCTGGTGTTACCTTCGATCTTGACCTGTCCAACTGGGTTCTGGGCTTGGGCTACAACTCGGGGCCGTTCAGCGTAGGCTTCATCTACGAGCAGGGTAGTCTTTACTCCCTCAACCTATTCACCGGGATTAAAAATGCAGCGGGAACTCAATTCTTCCCCGGTGACGACGCCACCAACTGGTACTTGACCGGTCAGTACGTCTTCGGCAACAACACCGTGCGCGCCGCCTACGGCCAACTGGACACCGGTGTCGACGGCGACGATAAAATCGACAATTACGTGGTGGGCTACCAGTACAACTTCAGCAAACGAACCTCGGTCTGGGTTGAATACATCGGCCGCAGCGCCAGCCTTTACAACGTACCGGGCGATTCCTCGACAGGGTTGTTCATGGGTGACCAGAATGCCGTCTCGATCGGCACCCGGGTGGACTTCTAATACATAGCCTGGGAAAACAGGCGTAAGGGCGGCGGGCGCTCTGCCGAAAGGCAGCGCCCGTTTTTGTTCCCAGCAAATCTTGTTCAAAGCCGCATCGCTCGTACTCCGTCCACCGTACCCAGCAGCAACACATCGGCCGGCCGAAGCGCGAACAAGCCCACTGCGACGATACCCGCGATATTGTTCAGTTCCGCCTCCAGCTTGGCCGGTTCCAGGATTTGCAAGTTATAAACGTCGAGGATCAGATTGCCGTTGTCGGTGACGAAGTTCTCCCGCAACACCGGTTGCCCGCCACGACTCAACAGGGCACGCCCGACATGGCTGCGCGCCATCGGAATCACCTCGACCGGCAACGGGAATGCTCCCAGCACGTCCACCAGCTTGGACTGATCGGCGATGCACACGAATCGCTCGCTGGCAGCCGCCACGATCTTTTCGCGAGTCAGCGCCCCGCCGCCACCTTTGATAAGCTGTAATTGACGGTTGGCTTCGTCGGCGCCGTCCACATACAACGGCAAGGGTCCGGCGGCGTTCAGATCCAACACGGGGATCTTGCAGGCCTTCAGCCTTTGCGTGGTCGCCTCGGAACTCGACACCGCACCCTCGATGCGGTGCTTGATACGCGCCAGGGCCTCAATAAAATAGTTGACCGTCGAGCCGGTGCCGACGCCCACGACCGTATTCTCCTCCACGTACTCCAACGCCGCTTCGGCGGCACGTTTTTTCATCTCATCGCCAGACATGCGATTACTCCCCTATCCGTCATCTCACACCATCATGCACGACTACATCAAAAAAATCCTCGCCGCCCGCGTCTATGACGTCGCCATCGAATCACCGCTCGATGTCATGAGTCGCTTATCGCAGCGATTGAATAACCGGGTGCTGCTGAAGCGCGAAGATCTGCAACCGGTGTTTTCCTTCAAACTGCGCGGCGCTTACAACAAGATCGTCAACCTGCCGCGCGAGGTCCTGGACAAAGGCATCATCTGCGCCTCGGCCGGCAACCACGCTCAAGGAGTGGCCCTGGCCGCCCAGCGGCTCGGGGTCAAGGCCACCGTTGTCATGCCTCGCACCACACCCGCCATTAAAGTGCAAGCGGTACGCGATCGCGGCGGCAAAACCGTACTGTTTGGTGATACCTACGACGAAGCCTACCAGCATGCCCGCCAATTGGAAGCGGACAAGGGTTTAGCCTTCATCCATCCCTACGACGACCCGGACGTGATCGCCGGCCAGGGCACCATCGGCATGGAAATCCTGCGCCAGCACCCCGATCCGATCGACGCGATCTTCATCGCGGTCGGTGGCGGAGGCCTGATCACCGGCGTGGCCACTTACATCAAGTTTCTACGGCCCGAGATCAAAATCATCGGTGTGGAACCGGATGATGCCGCTTCGATGCACGAAGCGCTCAAGCAAGGCAAACGGGTCCAGCTCGATCAGGTTGGGATTTTCGCCGACGGCGTGGCGGTGCGGCAGGTGGGTGAGGAAACCTTCCGCCTGGCTCAGGCACTAGTGGACGATACCATCGTCGTGTCCACCGACGAAATTTGCGCCGCCACCAAGGATATCTTCGACGATACCCGCTCCATCGCCGAGCCGGCCGGCGCACTGGGCACAGCCGGGCTCAAGAAATACGTGGCACGCACCGGCATCGCTGGCGCCAACCTCATCGCCATCAACTGCGGCGCCAACATCAACTTCGACCGACTGCGCCATGTCGCCGAGCGGGCCGAATTGGGTGAGCGTCGCGAGGCACTGCTGGCGGTCACCATCCCGGAGCAACCTGGCAGCTTCCGTAAATTCTGCCAAGTTATCGGCAAGCGTTCCATCACCGAATTCAACTACCGCTACGCCGACGACCGGCAGGCACGAGTATTCGCCGGGGTGCAACTCACCGAGGGCCAGGAAGAGAAGCAGCGGATCATCGATGCCCTGAGCGAGCAGGGTTATCCGGTTACCGACATGAGCGATAACGAGATGGCCAAGTTGCATGTGCGCTACATGGTCGGTGGCCATGCACCAGGCATCCGCGACGAACTGCTCTACCGCTTCCAGTTTCCCGAGCGACCGGGCGCCTTGCTGAAGTTTCTAACCGGCATGGCGCACGGCTGGAACATCAGCCTGTTCCACTACCGCAATCATGGTTCCGACCACGGCCGGGTGCTGGTTGGCATCCAGGTCCCGGAAGCCGATCGGCCCAAGTTCCAAACCTTTATCCGCGAGCTCGGCTACCCCTTTCACGAGGAAACCGACAATCCCGCCTACCGGCTGTTTCTGGACGGGCACGCTTAGGTCGACGACCGGGTTTCCAGGGTCAGAACGAACGCCCACTGCGCTGCGGTCACCGGTAGCACCGACAGGCGATTACCTCGGCGCAGCAGGGGAAAATCGCCAAGAACCTCCTGATGGCGTTTCAGCTCGGCCAACGCAATCGCACGGCGCAAGCGGCGGACCAGCCGCACATCCACTCGATACCAGCGAGGACGGTCCGATGTGCTGGCGGAATCATGGTAGGGGCTCTCGGGATCGAAAGCGGTTTCATCCGGATAGCCTGCCCGTACCACTTCGACGATCCCGACGATGGCGGGATTTGTCGTGCCGGAGTGATAAAAAAACGCCTGATCACCCAAATGCAAACCATCCCGCAGGAAATTACGCGCCTGATAGTTACGCACCCCTTCCCAAGGGGTCATTTGGTTCGGTGCATTTTCCAGATCGGTGATGCCGAACGCTCGCGGCTCGGACTTCAACAGCCAATAGCTCATGCCTGTCCTTCAGCATTGGAAAACTGGTAAAGCGCCCGCTCGGTCACCACGGCATCCAGCGGCACATCCCACGGTTGCCGGACCAGCTCGGCAACCGCTTGGAATTCATAGCCCAACCCCAACAGGTAGGGCCTCCGGCCCAGTTCATTCGCGCCGCGCGGAAAGGCGAAGCTGCGGTCGTAGAAACCACCACCCATGCCAAGGCGGGTACCGGTCGAATCGAAAGCCACCAGCGGCACCAGAACCAGATCCAGATCCTCGGCTTGCAACCATTCCGTCGGAGCAAGCTCGGGTTCGGGGATATCGAATCGGTTGCGGCGCAGCGGCGCACCGGCCCGGTAGGGCGCGAACCGGAGCGAGCGCGGCGGTTCGCCGACCAGCACCGGCAAAAAAACCTGTCGGCCTTCGGTCCAGGCCCGTTCCAACACTGGCCTTGGGTCCAACTCGCCGTCGCAAGCCCAGTAACCGGCAATCCGCACGGCGCGGGCCAACGGCCAGGACTCCAGATGACGAGCGACGGCCAGCGCGGCCTGTTGGCGCGTGGCGAGGGACAAACCGCGCCGCAAGGCGCGAAGTTGTCGACGTAGCGATTGCGAGTCGATCATCACGGATTGCGAGCCATAAAAAAACGACGCGTCATGCGTCGCTGGACTGAGGAGGGGGCGTTCTCCACCTGTGCCGTCTCGGGCCTTTGCCCTTGAACCATGCGGCTCAAGTGGGGGAACAGAGCGGCATATCAGGCTTTCCGCAACACGGCGGACATGCACACCACACCGACGACCGTGCTCCCTGGGTAAAAATATCTAGGATCAAGGGGTTACCCGGCCCATTACTCGAACACCGCAGAGAACGCCCGAACTGAAATAGAGTTTCCTTGACCGAGATTATAACTCTTCTGACTCAGCTTTGCTAAGCACAGCGTCAACTTTGTGTAATAAATCGCCCACCTGACGGTCGACCAACGTATTCGCTTCGGCCGACAAACGCCTCTGCCGCAGCAACTCGTTGCTGACATTGAGCGCGGCCATCACCGCAACCGCTTCCAAGCTCAGCAGCTTGCTGGTGTGATCGCGCACTTCCCGCATCTGTTCGTCGAGATAGCGGGCCGCCTCCAACAAATCGTCGCGCTCGGAAGGCCGGCAAGCAAAGCGATACTCACAGCCCATCAGATGCACGGCAACACTCACGGTTTCCTGGCTCAAGAGGTTTGCTCCAAACCCTTCAGGCGCACGATCATGGCCTCGATACGAGAACGTGACTGCTCGTTCTGCTCGCGCAGGGCGCTGCCTTCCGCCTGTAATGCCTGATTCTGCTCGCGCAAGAAGCGGTTCTCTTCCTGCAAACGCTCGCACAACGCAGCCAACCGCTCCAGCCGTTCGGCAAGGATGGCGAGACCGGTCGCAGCGGTTTCAGGGATGTTTTCCAGGTCGCCCACTTCGGCGGGCACCACAGTTTCGTACAGTTCATCGGTTTCCATAATAAACACTATAAATCGCTCCTTCCGATCGGGTCAATTTTCCGCCCGCTTTCGAGGTCAAAGCGAGGAATGTTAGGATTGCCCGCCGACACGTCGCTTTCAAGGCGCAGGAGTTCCGCCGATGCTTGCCAACCATTCGCCCGTATTCGAACGCCTGACCCGGTTGCTCGATCCCCTCAACCCCGCCGAGTTGCATGGATTGCTGTGCGGCCTGCTGTGCGCCGACCCGAACCTGAACTGTGATCGATGGCTGAGCTGCGTCCACGAAGAACTGGCCGACGCGGGCGAAAACTCCGAACCCGCCGATGAGCTGCTACGGAAACTGTTCGAATACGGCGCCGCCCAGTTGAGCGACAGCGACTGCGCGGCAACCCCGTTGTTGCCCGAAGACGAGGCCCCCCTACGGCAGCGCACCGACGCGCTCGGCGCCTGGTGTCAGGGTTTGCTGTTCGGCTTGGGTCTGGGGCAGGCCGACCGACACCGCGCGCTCTCCGAGGAAAGCCGGGAATTTCTGCACGACGCGGCCGAAATCGCCCGGGTCGGCTTCGAAACCGAAGAAGCCACCGAAGCCGATGAAACCGCCTACGCCGAAGTGGTCGAATACCTGCGGGTCGGGTTACTGATCGTCCAGCAGGACCTGAGCCGCTCCTCCGCCCGCCTGCACTGAACCCACCCGGAGCTCGCCGCCGATGTTCGCCCGCACCATACCGCCCAGCGTCTTCGCCCGCCGCCGTCGCACGCTGATGGAACGCATGGGTCCCGGTTCGGTCGCCGTGCTGCCGGCCGCCCCGTCGGCCCCACGCAACCGCGATATCCATTATCCCTACCGTCAGGACAGCGATTTTTATTATCTGACCGGTTTTCCCGAGCCGGAAGCGATCGCGGTGCTGGCCCCCGGTGGCGAGCAGGAGTTCCTGCTGTTCTGTCGCGAGCGCGACCCGCAAATGGAAATCTGGCACGGCCGCCGCGCCGGGCCGCGAGGCGCGGTGGAGCGCTACGGCGCCGACAACGCCCATCCCATCGCCCAATTGGACCAGTTGCTACCACCGCTGCTGGAAAACCGCGAGCGGGTGTTTTATGCCATCGGCTACAACCCTGATTTCGACCGACAGGTCATGGATTGGATCAACCGAGTCCGTGGCCAAGCCCGCACCGGAGTACGAGCGCCGGTCGCTTTCATCGCCCTGGAACACCTGCTGCACGCCATGCGGCTGTACAAGGAACCCGAGGAAATCGCGGTGATGCGCGAATCCGCCCGCATCGCCTGTGAAGCGCACCGCCGAGCCATGCGAGCCTGTCGACCGGGGATGATGGAATATCAGATCGAAGCGGAAATCTTCCACACCTTTTTCGGCAATGGCGCCGGCTGGTCCTACCCGGCTATCGTCGGTGGCGGCGACAATAGTTGCATCCTACATTACATCGAAAACAACGCCGAGCTGCGTGACGGCGACCTGCTGCTGATCGATGCTGGCGCCGAAGTGGACGGCTACGCATCCGACATCACCCGTACTTTTCCAGTCAACGGCCGCTTTTCCGGCGATCAGCGCGCCATTTACCAACTGGTGCTGGCCGCGCAGCAAGCCGCCATCGACCAGGTCCGCCCCGGCCGCCGCTTCAACGAACCGCACGACGCGGCGGTCCG
Organism: Candidatus Competibacter sp.; assembly: GCA_035447285.1. Lineage (GTDB taxonomy): Bacteria > Pseudomonadota > Gammaproteobacteria > Competibacterales > Competibacteraceae > Competibacter. The sequence goes on along the minus strand of DAOTGT010000054.1, from coordinate 11,419 downwards.
CGTTCTGACCGAGGGACTGGTGGCGCTTGGACTGCTGCACGGCGAGGTGGACGAGCTGATCAAGACGGAACAACACAAAGGATTCTACATGCATCGCACTGGCCACTGGCTGGGCATGGACGTCCACGATGTCGGCGACTACAAGACCGGCGACGACTGGCGGGCGTTCGAACCGGGCATGGTCACCACCATCGAACCCGGATTGTACATCCCCGCCAACAGCAAGCGCATGGAGGAGAGTTGGGCGCGGCTGGGCGTTCAACTGGAAACCGATGTGGACGAGCGCTGGTGGCGGATCGGCATCCGCATCGAAGACGACGTGCTGGTCACCGCCGACGAACCCGAAGTGCTGACCGAGGCCGCGCCCAAGGAAATCGACGACATCGAAGCATGGATGCGGGAGGGCGGATGAACAATGTGGACTACGATCTGCTGATCGTTGGCGGCGGCATGGTCGGCGCCAGCCTGGCCTGTGCGCTGGACGGTCAGGATTTGCGGATCGGGCTGATCGAGGCCAATCCGCTGACGGTCAGCGCACACCCCGGCTATGACGACCGCACCCTAGCCCTGGCGCAGGGAACCCGCCGCATCTTCCAGACCCTGGACCTGTGGGAAACGCTGGCCGCCACCGCCACCCCGATCCGCCAAATCCATATTTCCGAGCGTGGTAGCCCCGGCTTTGCCCATCTCGACTGCCGCGACGAAGGTGTGGAAGCCCTGGGTTACGTCGCCGAGGCACGGTTGATCGGCGCGGCGTTGCTGGCAAAACTGCCGACCTTGGGTAACGTGGAGCTGCTCTGCCCGGCCCGACTGGAAACCGTGCGCATCGAGCCGGATGCCACCTGTATCGACGTCCGTTTTGCCAACGAACGGACGGTGGAACTGCGGACCCGCTTGCTGGTCGCCGCCGACGGGGCGCGCTCGCCGGTGCGCGAACAGCTCGGCATCGCCGCCTTGCGCTGGGAGTATGGCCAACAGGCGGTGATCGCCAACGTCACCCCCGCCCTGCCCCATCGCCACGTCGCCTACGAGCGCTTCACCTCGGACGGGCCGGTGGCGCTGCTGCCCATGAGCGACAACCGCTGCGCGGTGGTCTGCACGGTCAGCGACGCCGAGGCATCGGCGGTCCTGGATCTCGACGACGTCGGCTTCATCGCCCTGCTGCAACAACGATTCGGCGACCGTCTGGGGCCGTTTCTTCGCGTCGGTCGTCGACAAGCCTATCCGCTGTTCCTGCTGAAAGCGCGCGAACACGCCCGCCAGCGCGTGGCGATCATCGGCAATGCCGCTCATACTCTGCATCCCATCGCCGGCCAGGGCTTCAACCTGGGTATCCGAGACGTGGCGGCGCTGGCGGAAGTGGTCGCGGACGCCTGTCGACGCGGCGAGGACATTGGCGATCTCAGGGTCCTCAACCGCTACGCCGACTGGCGGCGCTGGGACCAACGGCGGACGATCGCCTTCACCGACGCGCTGAATCGACTGTTCGCCAACCCGCTGCCGCCGGTACGGGCCGCTCGCAATCTGGGACTGCTGGCGTTCGACTTGTTGCCACCGGTCAAGCATTGGTTCGCCCGACAAACCATGGGACTGGACGGGCGAGTGCCGAAACTGGCGCGGGGGCTGGCGCTGACGGCATCGCCATCAGGAGCGACGACCCAATGACAAATGCCGATTACGATCTCGTCATCGCCGGCGGCGGCATGGTCGGCTCGACGCTGGCCTGCGCGCTGCGCGACGCCGATCTCAAGATCGCCCTGCTGGAAAGCGCGCCACTGGAGCGTATCCGTCCGGGCGAGGAAACCGACCTGCGGGTCTCCGCCATCAATCGTGCTTCGCAGCGCATTTTCGCGGCGGTGGGCGCCTGGAGCGACATGACCGCCTGGCGGGTCAGTCCATTCCGCGACATGCGGGTGTGGGACGCCGGCGGCTTCGGTCATATCCATTTCGACAGCGCCACTCTCGGCGAGCCGCTGCTGGGCTGGATCATCGAAAATCGAGTCATTCAGTACGCCCTGCTGGAGCGGGTGCGGCAATTGCCGGCGGTGGATCTGCTGTGTCCGGCGGCGCTGGAAACCGCCTGGCCCGAAGACGCGGGCGGCTGGCGGGTACGCTTGACCGATGGACGTGAATTCACGACACGGCTGCTGGTCGGCGCGGACGGCGCGCAATCCAAGGTGCGGGAATTGGCGGAAATTGACACTCGCGGCTGGAGCTACCATCAGAAAGCGCTGGTCGCCAACGTGCGCACCGCCGAACCGCACCAGGAAACCGCTTGGCAGCGTTTTCTGCCCACCGGGCCGCTGGCATTCCTGCCGCTGCACGACGGACGCTGTTCCATCGTCTGGTCCACCACACCGGAGCAGGCCGACCAATTGCTGGCGCTGGATGAATACGACTTCGCCCACATGCTAACGGAAGCGTTCGAACGGCGGCTGGGCGAGATCGTACAGGTCGGGCCACGCAGCGCTTTTCCCCTGCGCTTGCAGCACGCCCGCGCCTACGTCAAACCCGGTCTGGCCCTGATCGGCGACGCCGCCCATGTGGTCCACCCGCTGGCTGGGCAGGGCGTCAATCTGGGACTGCTGGACGCGGCGACACTCGCCGAGGTACTGCTGGACGGTCTCGCCGCCGGTCACGAAGTGGGCGCACTCCGGGTACTGCGGCGCTACGAACGCTGGCGCAAGAGCGATAACCTGCCGATGCTGGGTATCATGGATGGTTTCAAACGCTTGTTCGGCAATTCGTTGCCGCCCGTGCGGCTACTGCGCAATCTCGGCCTCAATCTGACCGACGCCGCCGGGCCGCTAAAAAACGCCATGGCCCGACGAGCCATGGGCTTGGAAGGCGATCTGCCGAAACTGGCGCGGGCAGCGAGCTGAATGCCAATGCCCGAACATCCCCTCTGTCGCCTGGACGACTTGGCTGAAGATCACAGCAAGGGCATCGTCGTCAACCCGGCTTCCCGCTATGCCGACATCGTGTTGGTGCGCACGCGGAAGGGTATTTATGCCTACCGCAACCGCTGCCCGCATACCGGGGCGCCGATGGAATGGGAGCCCGACCAGTTTCTGGATTGCACCGGCACGGTCATTCAATGCGGCATCCACGGAGCGCTGTTTCGCATCGAAGACGGTTATTGCGTTTCCGGCCCCTGTGTCCGGCAATCGCTACAACGGGTTGAACTGATCGAGCGAGACGGCTGGCTGATCGCGCTCGATCCCCTGGAGCACACCGGTGGCTGAACCGCCCGTCATCCAGGTCGAGAATCTACACAAGTATTACGGTTCGGTGCGGGCCGTGGACGGCATCAGCTTCGACATCGCCCGCGGCACCACCTGCGCCCTGCTCGGCGGCAACGGTGCCGGCAAGACCACCACCATCGCCATGTTGCTGGGGCTGCTACTGCCGACCAGCGGCCGGATTCATATCCTCGGCGAAGAGGTGCCGCGCCACCACCATCGCGTGCTGCCGCGCATGAACTTCTCCTCGCCCTATGTCGATCTGCCGCAACGCTTGACCGTGGCGGAAAATCTGACCGTTTACGCCCGCCTGTACGGCGTGCCCCGCGTGCGCGAGCGACTGGCGGCCCTGGGCCGGGATCTGGATATCGACGCTTTTTTCCAACGACCCTACGGCAGCTTGTCCGCCGGTCAAAAAACCCGGGTGGCGCTGGCCAAGGCGCTGTTGAACGAACCGGAAATCCTGTTGCTCGACGAGCCGACCGCCTCGCTCGACCCCGACACCGCCGACCGAATGCGCGGCATCCTGACCGACTACCAGCGGCGCGGCGGCGCGACCCTGCTACTGGCCTCCCACAACATGAGCGAGGTGGAACGGCTCTGCGATCAGGTCATCATGCTGCGAACCGGATGCATCGTTGCCAGCGGTGCGCCGCGCGAACTGATTCGCCGCTACGGCCGCAAAGACATGGAAGAGGTGTTTCTCGATATCGCCCGCGGCATTCAAAGCGGCGAGGTGATCGAGTGAATAGCCTGTCTGCGCAACGCATCGGCGCGCTGGCGCTGCGCTACCTCTACCTGCTGCGCCGTTCCTGGATTCGCATCGTCGAGCTGGCCTACTGGCCCACCGTGCAGATGATCCTGTGGGGCTTCATCACCCGCTATCTGTCCGGGCACAGCGACGTGCTCGGACAGGCGGCGGGGCTGCTGCTATCGGGCGTACTGCTGTGGGATATCCTGTTTCGCAGCCAGTTGGGCGTTTCGGTGGTGTTCTTCGAGGAACTGCACGCCCGCAATCTGGCGCAATTGTTCGTCAGTCCGCTGCGACCGATCGAACTGATTCTGGCGTTGATGTCGATCAGCCTGATTCGCACCCTGGTCGGCGTCGGTGTCGCGGTGGCATTGGCGCTGCCGTTCTACGGCTTCAATCTGTTTGCGCTGGGGCCGCCGCTGGCCGGCTTTTTTCTCAACCTGCTGTTGATGGGCTGGGCCATCGGCCTGTTGGTCGCCGCCCTGGTGCTGCGCCACGGCATGGGCGCGGAGAGCATCGCCTGGGCGGCGATCTTCGCCTTGGCGCCATTGTGCGGGATCTACTACCCCATCGCCACCCTGCCCGGCTGGCTGCAACCGCTGGCCTGGATCTTACCCGCCAGTCATGTGTTCGAGGGAATGCGGGCGGTACTGCTGGATCACACGTTCCGGCTGGACTATTTCCTGTATGCCCTGCTGCTGAACACCGGCTACCTTGGTCTGGCGATCAGTGTGTTTTTAGCCGCCGTCCGTCACGCACGCGAACATGGCTCGCTGCTGCAGTCAGGCGAATAAGCCATCACCGGCTCTGCTCTTCACCCCCCAACGATGCACCGGTTTATCGGGGCAGCCGACCTACTTACCGACAGGCATATCCTTCCTGCATCAGTGCATGCTTTCCCGACACTATCCCGTACGGTTACGCAGTAATTTGTTGCTCTCTCGCCTTGAATTGCAATCTCCATTACCTACAATCAATGGTCATCCATACCATTAATGACTTTGAATGACTTTCATCTGCGCCACATGGGAAGCTCATGGCGTATATCTCTCATTGATTACTATCATTATCAAAATTATAGCAATCCGGGTTCCGGTAAAGTTACCCGGGATAACAGACAATAGAAGTATGGAAGGGGAGGAGCAGGGATCTTATGAGTGATAAGCAATCATTTAAGGTCGCTTTGATCGGAATTCCCGAAAACGAGCGGAATGTCTTGAGAAATATCTTCAAGCTATCCCTTTACCGTCCCCGCACCTATTCCTTTGCCGCCGCCGGCGAACCGATCCAAATCTTGATGGTCGACGCGGAAAACCCCGACGCTATGGCGGAATGGCGATCTTTCAAACTCCCCACGGCAGACGGAAACGCGCCGGGTCCGCTCATGGCCGTCATGATCACCAAGGATCAAGCGTCCAGCGAGTCGCCTTACTCCGTTCGTCGACCTTTCGTGGCCACTCGCGTGCTGGCCGCTCTGGATCAAGCCACCAGTGAGATCACCGCGGCTTCCACTCAGCAACGCACTATCGGTGAAGAGACCTTGGCAACCGGTGACCCCGCCGATGCCCCGCTGTTCACGGCACTGGTGGTGGATGACAGCGTCACGGTCAGAAGACAGGTTGAATTAGAACTAAAATTGCTTGGTATCCGAACCGACACCGCCGAATCCGGTGAGCAGGCTTTTGAATTACTCTCTCTAAATGACTACGACATCATTTTTCTGGATGTGATATTGCCCGGAGTTGACGGCTATCAGATCTGCAAAACGATCAAAAAAAATAAAGCCAAGAAGAAAACACCGGTCATCATGCTGACCAGCAAATCTTCACCCTTCGACCGGGTCAGAGGCGCGCTAGCTGGTTGCGACACCTATCTGACCAAACCTGCGAAACAAAACTCTTTTCAGAAGGTGGTCAAGAAATATCTGAAAGCGCCCTAGACGAGCCGACGTCCTGCCTTTGAGAAATTGCGGGCATGGCCCATGCCAGATCGATGATGATGTTATGTCTTAGCCAACGAAAATTTAAGGAGACTTCCATGCCGATACAAAAAGTCCTTGTCGTCGATGATTCCCCGGCGGATCTGGCAAATATCAAAAACATCCTCGGCGAGGCGGGTTGCGTCATTGTTACCGCCACCAATGGCAAGGAGGCCATCGAAAAAGCCAAGGAGGAAAAACCAGATCTGATTTTCATGGACATCATCATGCCCGACATGGATGGCTATGCCGCTTGCCGTTCGCTCAGCAACCAAGCGGAAACCAAAAGCATTCCGGTGATTTTCGTGACCAGTAAAAGCCAAAAGGCCGACCGCCTGTGGGCGCAGATGCAGGGTGGCAAGGGATTTATAACCAAACCCTATGTGGCGGACGCCATCACCGATCAACTGAAAGCGTTTTTGTAAACCGCCCTGGTCCGATGGGAACCTCGATGAACGACAAGGCTGACCGGATTCCCCGACGCTGGCTGGAACCCAGCATGGCACTCAACCGCTTCAAACCACCATCCGGCATCATGGGTGGGCTAGCCGCAACCGAACGTCGGCGCGCACGATACGGTTTCTGGATCGGCGACGTCGGTTTGCTGATCGACCAGGACACCACCAGCGAGGTGCTGGAACGATGGGTGATTTATCCGCTGCCTAACGTACCTTCTTGGTTTCTCGGGCTGATCAACCTGCGCGGCAATCTGGTGCCGATATTCGATGTAAAACAGTTCTTGCAACTGGAAGAAAGCGCCCGGGAAAAGCGCTGGCTGCTAATCCTGGACCAGAGCGAGGGTACGGTCGGCTTTTTTATCGATGGTCTGCCTCAGCCCGTGAGCACCCACCAAGCCCTCCCTCGCTTACCCCCATTGCCGGCCGCACTGCGAACCCATATTGCCGGAGGCTACATGCAGGACGACCAAACCTGGTTGGGGTTCGACCATCGAAGCTTCTTCCGAACCCTGGGTGGACAGGTCGCGGGAATATCCTGATTCCAGCCAAATCGGCTTGGAACGGTACACTCTAGAAAATATGCTGGTAGAACAATCAAGTAAACCAAAGGCAGGTACTCACATGCACATAAAAAACGACTCCCCCGCCAGCACCCGAGCGACGGGCCGACGACGGATGAAAAGCGGCATGGCTCTGGGGCTACTGCTCAGTCTGTGCGCGGCCGCACCTTGGAGTTGGGCCGAAGAGCCGGGCGTCACCAATAATACCATCCGCATCGGCGCCACCATCCCCTTGGAAGGGGACTACAAAGTGTATGGCCTGTCGATGAAACGCGGGATGGATGCGGCGCTGGCCGGCCAAACAGCGCAGAAACGTCACATCGAGTTCATCGCGATCAACGACTTTTATGACCCCACCGAAGCAGTTAAAGCGGCTAAGCAGCTTATTGAAAAGGGTATTTTTGCAATGGTCAACAGCTTCGGCTCGCCGACCACCAAGGCGGTGCTACCGCTACTAGCCGAAAACAAAGTACCCGCGATCGGCTTTTACACCGGTGCGGCCTTTACCGGGCCGGGCGATGTACTGAACTTTCGAGCCAGCTACGCCAAAGAAGTGGAGGCCGTGGCGGATGCGGCGATAGCGGCGGGCATCAAACCGACCGAAGTATGCGCTTACGCCCAGAATGACGCCTACGGCATGGCCGGCGTTCAGGGATTCCGCGCGGCTCTGGCTAAACAGCCCGGCACTGAATCCATAGTCGCTAAGGTGGATCAGATCTTGAGTATGCCGGGGGACAACCCGGAGCGCAACAATATCGGCCCGGTCGGCGTCTATCAGCGCGATACTGTGAGCGCGCGGCCCGGCTATCTGTCTTTGAAGAAGTGGGAAGCCGACACCGGCAACCGCTGCCGGTTAATAGTCACCACCGCGGTTTACGATCCGGCCGCCACGTTCATGGGATACGCTCGCCTTAAGGGTGAAACCTGGATATTCAGCTCGCCATCACCGGCTGGGGGTACACGGCTGGTAGCGCTGCTCAAGGAATACGGTATTCGAGACCAAGTAATCGGTACCCAGATCGTGCCGACGCCCGACTCGCCGTTACCAGTGGTCGTGGAAGCACGCAAGGCATTGGGCGAGGATCTGAATTACGAGTCCTTGGAAAGCTATATCGTCGGCAAGCTGTTCCTGACGATCCTGCGAGCCATTGACGGACCACTGACCCGAGAGAATTTTCTCAAGGCCGCGCGCCGCCAACCCTACGACATCGGCGGTATCCCGGTGGATTTCACCACCGACAATCAAGGCTCCGATTTCGTCTTGATCACCTACCTGCGGGACGGCCAATTCGCGGCTATCACGCCGCAAGAGCTGGCGGCACTGTTCAAGTAGTGACTTCCGTCGCGCTGGCGGAGCACGGCGCGCACGAATGAACCCCAAGCGAAAATTAACGAAGCCGCCAGCCATGTACCGGGGACACGCCAAGCAACCGGTCGGATCTGACGGGGTTTGATTACCGAACTGAGGAAAATTGTCATGGGCGGTCAGAAAATCAACTCGCGTTTGACTGTTACAATCATCGCGCAACTCGTGATCCTGGTATTGATCGGACTCATCGCCTACTTCGGCATGAATCGCATCGGCAACGCCGTGGGCCAGATCAACCAGTCCGTGAACGAGCAGGTGAATCTGGGCCGACTGGGTGAAACCCTGCGCGCCGAACTATTGGCGACAGCCAACAGCGTGGCCCGTGGTACCAGCACCTGGGAACAGGCGAACGCCAAGCTACCGGTCGCCAAGGCCAAGTTCGAAGAAGGGTTAAAAGCCTACTTCGACGCCTTGAACCCCGACGAAAGGGAACAGGTGCAAAATCAGTACAAAGCCAGCCTGGACAGCCTCAATGAAATCTTCGCCGAATTGGAGCAATTGTTCGGCAACCGTGACCGTGGCCAGTTGAACCTGTTCGTCAGCAACGACCTTGATGCGCTGATCAACCCCTTTTTCAATAATCTGCTGGCCAGTCTGGATCGAACCCAGGAGCGTTCCTCGCAAGACCTGCAAACGGCGCGGAGCACCGGTAATACCTTCACCTGGTTGATTGCGGTGCTTGGGCTGATCGGTATCGGATTCTCCTTCTTCATGGGCACCTCCACCTACCGCGCCATCGCCAATCCCTTGAATCAGATGATGGAAACTGTACAGCAGGTGGGTCAGGGAAACTACACCGCCCGTACCGGTCTGACCGGCTCCGACGAGCTATCCGAACTGGGCCAATCTTTCGATCGGATGCTGAACGAACGAGTCAATGCACTGGTGGAAGCGGAGCGCGAAAACGAACAGCTCAACGACTCCATCATCAATCTGCTGCAAGCGGTGTCCATGCTCAGCCAGAGAGACCTGACCATCCATGTGCCGGTCACCGAGGACGTGACCGGGCCGGTGGCGGACGCCTTGAACCTGCTCACCAGCGAAACCGCCGCAGTGTTGCAAGGCGTAACCCGCATCTCCGAAGAAGTGGTAACCGCGTCCGACAAAGTGAAAGCACAGTCCGACACGGTGATCGCCGTGGCCGAAAACGAGCGCCACGCCGTGGAGCAAACCGCTACCGACCTGGCCGCCGCGTCCGAAACCATGAAACAGATCGCCCAACTGGCACAGGACTGTAACGCCACGGCTGCAACCACCATCAAAACCACCCAGGCGGCGCTGCAGGCGGTAACCAGTACAGTCAGCGGCATCAACAGCACCCGCGACACCATCCGCGAAACGGAAAAACGCATCAAACGATTGGGTGAACGCTCCCAGGAAATTAGCGGCGTGGTCAACTTGATCAACACCATCGCCGAACGCACCCACATCCTGGCACTGAACGCCAGCATGCATGCGGCCTCGGCCGGCGAGGCGGGTCGAGGCTTCGCGGTCGTGGCCGACGAAGTGCAGCGGCTGGCGCAAAACGCTCGCGAGGCGACCTCGCAAATCGCCACTCTGGTCAGCAATATCCAGATCGAAACGGCGGACACGGTGAATGCGATGAACACCGCCATCAGCCAGGTGGTGGACGGTAGCCGGCTAGCGGAACAGGCTGGCGAACAAATGCAGCTTACCCAGGAAACCACTGCCGAGCTGGTAACCGCCGTGCAACAAATCGCCTCCCGCTCACAGGAGCAGGCACAGGTCAGCAACGAACTATTGGACCGCGCCGAACAGATTCAAGCCAGCACCCACCAAACCAGCCAACAGCTGCTAGAGCAGACCGTGCAGACCACCAATCTGGTGGAATACGCCAAAAACCTGTTGAACTCCGTGCGTGTGTTCCGGCTGCCGGCCTAAGGGCGGCCTCATGCCCGCCGCCAAAATGGCCGCCGCCGGGTTGCTGCTGCTTGCGAGAGGAGTTTAGCGCTGATGCTGGTATCGGAAGAAAGCGTTGCGGTGTTGGAAGCCGAGGTCGCCGAAGCGCTCGGCATTCTGGAGGGATTACCCGCAGAAAACGGCGGAGCTGATCAAGATCAAGACGGGATCACTGCGGTGATTCGCCGTTATGCCGAGCAGGTGGAACGTATCGGTTTAGCGGCTGGCGAGGCCGGCTTCTCTGGGCTGCGGGACACCTGTCTGTTATTTCAGGAAAACCTGATGGCTTTGAGCACCCGAGGCCAGGGGCTCAGCGACACCGAACGGGAACGGCTGGAGGAATGGCCGACACTGGTCATTGGCTATCTGATGTCTCCGAACGACTCGCAAGCCAGTGACGCACTGCTCGACCACTTGCAAAACCCAGTTTGGAGTGCATCGCTGCCGGCGGTGGAAGCCAATGTGTTGCGCGATCTGTTGATACCGGCCGAATCGGGGTCGATCCAGGCGGAATCGGGCGAAACGCCGGAAGCCTCAGATGAACTCACCGAGCCTGTCGCCGTTATAACGGAAGAAACGGTGGCGGAACTTCTTCTGGCGGAAACCCGCGTTCGCCCTCCCCCCTCGACGCTCTCTCCAGAAAAGCAGGAAGAACCGCTAACCGACAGCTCCGCGTGGATTCCTTCCCCTTTGATAGAGGAGAACAGGGATCGGAAATTCGAAAGATCGACACCTGAAATACTTCCGGCGGAACCACCCGATTCCCTCACCGCGCCACCACCAGCGCTGGTCGGCGAGCTGGCAATTCCGACTGTGTTCGAGCCGCAAGTCGATACCGGTCATACCAATACCACAGCCGCCCCTCCGGCGGCGGAAGCGCAAACGGCTAACGAAGAAGCCACGCCGGAAACTTTCGCCACTGCGGCCATCGAGGAAACGGTGCCCGCCACGACGACAGAACCCGCGCAAGAAATCCCTGTAGTGACTCCATTGAAATCGCTTGAGCTCGCGGTGACTGGAATCACCGAGCAAGAACTGGAGCCTTCTATCGTAACCGTCAGCGACACACAATTGACCACCCTCGGGGAGGAAACGGAGGAAACGGAGGAAACGGAGGAAACGGAGGAAACGGAGGAAACGG
>DAOTGT010000053.1:0-20271 GCA_035447285.1 Candidatus Competibacter sp. | reverse complement strand
GGCGGGGATCGTTTGGATGCTGTTGGTGCTCGGTCCCGGATTTTTTCTGGTCTACGGGGCGTGCAATGGGCTGACCGCGTTGCGGGCCGATGTAGGTAGTTTCTACTTCGAGTGGGAGCGGCGGATTCCGATGTTGCCCTGGACCATCGTTCCGTACTGGTCGCTCGACCTGTTCTATGCGTTCTCGGTGCTGCTGTGCCAGACCCGCCGGGAACTGGACCGGCACGCGCTGCGCATCATCGCCGCCGTGTTGTTGTCCGCCGCCGGGTTCCTGCTGTTTCCACTCCGATTCGCCTTTCCCCGGCCAGAAATTGCGGGAGCGTTCGGGTTATGGTTCCAGGCACTTTACGGCTTTGATCAACCCTTTAATCAGGCACCCTCGCTACATATCAGTCTGGGCCTGATCCTGTGGTATCTCTACGCCAAACATACGCGCGGGCCGTTGTTGCGCGGGCTGCTGCATGGCTGGTTTGTTCTGATCGGTATTTCGACACTGACCACTTGGCAGCATCATTTCATCGATCTGCCGACAGGGGCGCTGGTCGGGGTGTTGGCGTTCTGGCTGTTTCCCGATCCGCCGGCCGCTGGGAATGGGAAAACCCTCGCTTACCGGCCGCTTGGCGGCGTTCGGCTGGCTTGTCGCTATGGGGCTGGCGCGCTGGTTTGCTTCGCTCTCGCCCTGCAAGGCGGGTTCTGGTGGCTGCTGCTGTGGCCCGGTCTATCCCTGGCCATTGTCACCACCGGCTACGCCGGCTTGGGACCGACCGTGTTTCGCAAGGAGGGGGGAGGACGGCTACCGTGGGCGGCGAAACTGGTGCTGGGTCCTTATCTGGCCGGTCAATGGCTGTCCTGGCGCTGGCACCGACGGACGATGGGAGCGCCGCTCGCCGAAATTCCGCCAGGCGTGTTCATCGGTGCCCGCCTGAACCGTCGGGAAGCCGAAGCGTTCGTCGCCGCCCATCCCCACCGCTGGGTGCTCGATCTGACCGGCGATTGCGACGAGGCCAGCGCTCTGCGTGGCGGTGCTTACCTCAACTTGCAACTCATGGACCTGACCACTCCCCCTCCTCAAGCCCTGCGCGAGGCCGCCGCCCATATTGAAGCCGCGCTCCAGCAGGGCCAAACCATCTATGTGCACTGCACGCTGGGTTATTTGCGCAGCGCGCATGTCGTGGCGTATTGGCTAGCGGCCACGGGGCGGACCCGCTCGATTCAGGAAGCGTTCGAGCGGATTCAGGCGGTGCGTCCCCGCATTGTCATTGCTTCGGATGGTTTGGCTGTATCCGTCCCTCATTCACTGATTCGAAAGCCCGCATGATCACCCTCTATTCGCTCAAGCCCGGATTTCAGAAACTGTTGCGGCCGGTCGCGCGCTGGCTGCACGATCACGGCGTCAGCGCCAATCAGATTACGGTCGCGGCTTTATTATTATCGCTTGCGACCGGTGCCGCGTTGTGCGGATGGGCCGCGCCGGTGGTTTGGCTGCTGGTTCCGCCGGTGCTGTTGCTGCGCATGGCGCTGAATGCCTTGGACGGTATGCTGGCCCGCGATTTTCAGCAGCCGACTCCGCTGGGAGCGCTGTTGAACGAACTGGGCGACGTGTTGGCCGATATCGGGCTGTATCTGCCGCTGGCGCTGGTCCCCGGCGCGCCGGTCGCGTGGGTGGTGGCGTTCGTGTTGCTAGCGCTGCTGAGCGAGTTCAGCGGTGTGGTGGCGGTGCTGATCGGTGCCGGCCGCCGTTACGACGGCCCCCTGGGCAAGAGCGACCGTGCCTTGCTGTTCGGCGGTATTGCCTTGTTACTGGGTTTCGGCCTGTCGCTCGGTTTTTGGCTGACAGCCATATTGTTGGTCGCTAGCGGGTTGTTGGCCATGACCTGCTTCAATCGGCTGCGCGCCGCGCTGCGGGAGGTCTCCTCATGCCCGTGACTTTGTTTTCGCCCCTGATGGTCATCTTGGGTGGAGTGTGGGCGTTGTTGCTGTTGGCGACCGCCGTGGTTTGGCGGCTGGAACCCGCCTCCGCCGTGAATGGGGAGTTGCGTCCGCGCGTTCGCAGTTGGTGGCTGATCGTGGTGCTGTGTTCGTTGGCGCTGATCTTCAGCCGAACGGCGGCGCTGCTGTTTTTCGCCCTGGTCAGCTTCCTGGCGCTCAAGGAATACCTGACCCTGATTCCCACCCGCCGCACCGACCGTCGGGTATTGCTTTGGGCCTATCTGAGCATCCCGGTGCAGTATTTCTGGATTCATATCGAGTGGTACGGGATGTTCATCATCTTCATCCCGGTTTATCTGTTCCTGCTGCTGCCGGTGGCGATGGTATTGAGCGGCGAAACCCAGGGCCATTTGCGCACCGCCGGCAGCCTGCATTGGGGACTGATGAGCATGGTGTTCGGCCTGAGCCATCTCGCCTATCTGCTGGTGTTGCCGCAAGCCCAGTATCCCCATGTGAGCGGTGCGGGGCTGGTGCTGTTTCTGCTGTTGTTGACCGAGTTGAACGACGTGGCCCAGTACTGTTGGGGCAAGGGGCTGGGCAAGCATAAAATTTCGCCCACCGTCAGCCCGAACAAGACGGTGGAGGGTTTCGTCGGCGGGGTGGTCACCACCGTGCTGTTGTCCGCGCTGCTGGCGCCGTGGCTGACGCCGTTTTCCACTGTGGACGCACTATTGGCCGGCGCGCTGATCGCGGTGGCCGGCTTCTTCGGCGATTTGAGCCTGTCGGCGCTGAAGCGCGATTTGGGTATTAAGGACAGCGGTAATTTGCTACCGGGCCATGGTGGCATTCTCGATCGGGTGGATAGCCTGACCTATACAGCACCGCTATTTTTCCATTTCATCCGTTACTTTTATTTTTGAGCTGACCATGGGTTGCGCCGCACTGCGCCTGCTGTTCTTTGTGTTGGTGGTCAAGCCGTTTTTGCTGCTGGCGGTGGGGATCAACGTGCGCCGCCGCGACCGCTTGCCGCGGCGGGGGCCGGCCCTGATCGTCGCCAACCACAATAGCCATTTGGATGCGCTGGTGCTGATGGCCATGTTGCCTCTGCGCTTGTTACCGCACGTGCGGCCGGTGGCGTCGGCGGAGTATTTTTTGCGCGGGCGCTGGCGGTCCTGGTTTGCCACCCATGTGATCGGGATTATTCCGGTGGCGACTTGCGGCGCTGGTTCCCGCGCCGAAGTGTTGGAGCCAGTGCGCGATGCGCTGGCGGTGGGCGATATGGTGATCTTTTTCCCGGAAGGGACGCGTGGTGAGCCGGAATGCTTGGGAAAGCTGAAGACCGGTATCATTTGGCTGGTCGAGCAACTGCCGGAGACACCGGTTCATCCGGTGCGATTGTCCGGTTTGGGCAAGGTCCTACCCAAAGGCCACTGGTTGCCGGTGCCGTTCCTTTGTGATGCCTGGGTGGGGGAAACGTTGCGCTGGCAAGGTGACCGGTTCGGGTTCATGGCCGCGCTGGCGGCCAGTCTGGCGCCCCCGAAACCGCAAGTGGCGGCGGTCGGAGAAGGGCGGATTTAGCGATTCGGGCTTTATAAAAACGTGAGTTTGGCTACTATTCTTGGCGTGATGCGCGGCTTTTTCGGTTCGGCGGCCACACCGCTCGCCCAGTCCGGGAACCCAGGCCGCCCAATGCCGCTTGAAATAGCTCCAGATCACCTCGTCGCCGTCGTGACCCAGCACCTCTCCGACGATCTCCAGGGTGATCACTTCACTGTCGCTCAATTGGGGGAAACCCGTGGCGGCACAGTTTGATCCTTGCGATTACGTCGTCAAACCAACAAAACACCGTGATGATCAACTTGCCCAGTGGCATGGCCATCACCCTCTAGGCTGGGTTTTCTCTTTGCATCAATAACCTACGACGATAGCCCTGTCGCTTCAAGATCTGGCTGGTAAAGTTGCACATTGCGTTCTTAATCGAATTTTCCCTGATCGAGCTGCTCCAGCAGCAGCGGCGTGATGTCGTCGAAGCGGACAATCCGCCGGCCCCGATGATCGCGCAGGAAGTCCTTGGCCTCTTCTTCGTTGCCGAGTGGCACCAGTTCGTGGCCCATCGGTCCGAGCATGTCGGAACCGATCACGTACCAGGCGGCGCGGGCGTCGATCCGGCTCAGACCGTAGTACTCGGTCACGCCGATGCGGGCAATGTCGTCCCGGTTGTGGCCGGGCGCGTATTTCGGCAGGTTCAGCAGGTACTTGAACAGATCCTTGGCACCGTCGAAGTGGTGGGCGTGACCGTCCTGGTACACCACCGTTGCTACCCAGTCTGGATAAAGGCTGACGAACATGCCGCAGACCGGGCAGGTGTCCTGGGGACCGGGCTTGGACAGTTGCAAAGATTCGGCCCAGGCCGACGATAGACTGAAGATCAGCAGCCATGCCGCCAGCCAGTGAAGACCGTGTTTCGGTGCGCTTGCGAACCAGGGTGAACGGCTTCGTGCTCGCGGTTTGGTGAGATGTCCGCGTTTCATTCCTTGTGTTCGGCGGCGGCAGGGTGTTGTCGCCGTTCCGCCCGCTTTTTGCGGATCATCGCGGTATCGCTGGCCATGCTCAGATAGGCGGCGCGCAAGGCGGCGTCGAAATTGCCCAACTCTCCACCTTGCGCGGCCTTGGCCGCTTCCGCCGCCGGCCGGGAACCGAAGGCGGCCTTGCTCTGTTTGGTCATGACCCCCGGCAGCTTCGAGCCGACCAGATAGATGGCCTTGTCGACATCCACCAGTGGTTTCGGCTCGGTGGTGGCACCGTAGTCGGCGGCGTAGATGCCCTTGGGTCCCCGATCCATGTTCAGCGCCAGGCTGAGCGCGGTGCAATGCAGCGAGCAGGTGGCATCCACCAGATCGTCCTGGTAATGAACCAGATGGCGGCTGTAATGGAACTTGCGCCGATCCATGCCGCAATAGGGGCATTTGGGATATTTGCTCAGTTCGTTTTCCAGTGGATTGGGGTCCGGCTGGGTTTTGGGCGCGAATTGCAGGGGCGTGCCGTCGTCCGCGCACTGGGCGGCATGCGCCACCGGGCTTAGGGCGGCGGTACTCGCCACGGCGCCCGCCGCGGCGAGAAGGCGAAGAACCTGACGGCGTTCGGTGTGGATGGGATCGCTCATGGATTACAGGACTCCATTTGTGGTTTTAAGGACGCCATTCTAAGACAATGGCGGCACGAAGCGCTTTGAGAATGCTCATAGCAGGGTGACGATCGCCCGTTCGAACACCTCTGGCGTGGATTCGCCGACGATCCGGGCGCGGATGACGCCCTGCCGATCGACGATGAAGGTCATCGGTAGACCCATGACCCGATAGTCCCGAGTCACCGCGCCTTGCGGGTCCAGCAGCACCTCATAGGAGATGTCGAGTCCCTGGACGAAGGGTCGCACCGTTTCCAGCGGTTGCAGCACGTTGACGGCGAGGATGGCCAGCCCTCGTTCGCGGTACTGGCGGTAAACCGGCTCCAGCGCCTGCATTTCGGCGTGGCAATACGGGCACCAGTCGGCCCAGAAGCGGATGGCGACCACTTGGCCGCGATACTGTTCGGGGAAATGGACGGCGGGACCATCCAGTCGTTCCAGGGTGAAGGCGGGAGCAGGAGAATCGGTTTTGGTGGCGGTGACGTTTTGCTCGCAACCGGTCAGCAGGACCGACAGGAGTAAAAAAGGAAGTATTCGCAATGGATTCATGATCGTTCGGTTATCCCAGCAAAATCAAATTTGATCGCAACATCAGCCACGTCGCCAGTCCGTAGAACACCCCGAATCCCGTCAGCGCCAGCCCGGTCAGGTGCCGCATTTCGCCTGGAATCGTTGCTTGCAGACTGACGATTCGGCGGAACGGAGCGATGATACCGGCACCCATGCCGGCGGCGGTGGCGCCGAACAGCGGCAGATACAGCGCATAGCCGACGTAATCGTAACCCGCTTTCAACAGACAGAATGGGCAGTGGTGGTTGGGGTTTTCATAGACGTATAGCGATAGGAAGGCGACGATGCCGGCGATGGCGACAGCGAAGGTCAGCAAATTGGTGGCGGCGAACAATGGTCCCAGTTGGGGCCAGCGCCGAAACGCCAACCCCATGACCAGCAATAGCCCTGCCATCGCATAAAACAGCACCAGTGCCGGGCGCGCTGGGAGACTGGCCAATTCCGCCGCCACGCCCTGGCCCGTCGCGCTGAATAGCGAACCGCAGCAGGAGGTAATCACCTCCGGTTCCAGTTCCAGGAAAAAGCGGGTTTGCACCGTTCCTTCCAGCAGCGCCAGCGGGGCTAGCGCTAGCAACAGCCCGTACTTCACTCGCACCAGCGGATAATCGTAACCCCGATTGTCCACCCGATTGAGTAGCAGCCACAGCGCCGCCAGGAAAAACAGGGCGATCTTCAGCAGCAGGGTCGGGAAACCGAAACGATTGATGTTCAGCACGCCGGTGGCGCACATCGCGCCGACGAACTGGCCGGACAGGCTTTCGGCGGTCTGCGCGAACAGCAGCAGCGACAGCAATTCCGCGCCCAGGGCAAAGCCGAGCAGGGTGGAAATCAGATAGGTCCGCCGTTCCATCCTTAGCTGTAATTCGCTGCCGCTGTGGATGTTCCAGTGGCGCAGGATCTTCCAGGCGAAGCCGGCGGCCAGCAGCACCGTGCCGGCGACGCTCAGGGCGATGAGTTGCAGGGCGACGATGGCGGGGGTGATCAGCATTGCGAGTCCCCGACCATGCGCCCGTCGTGCAGTTCGATGATTCGGTCCACCTGAACCGCCTCGAACACCAAGGGATCGTGGCTGCTGATCAGTACGGTTCGCCCTTGCATCGCCAGTTCACCCAGCAGCAGCCCCAGCACCTCCCGCGACAAGGCGCTGTCGAGGTTGGCGGTCGGTTCGTCGGCGATCAGCACCGCCGGATCGTTGATCAGGGCGCGGGCCAGCGCGGTGCGTTGCGCCTCGCCACCGGATAGCCATTCGACCCGGCTGTCCGCCTTCGCGGCCAGCCTGAAGCGGTCGAGCAGCGCCCGCGCGCCGTCTCGTAGTTCGCGATACGGTTTCCCCAGCGGATAAGCCGGCAGCATCACGTTTTCCAGCACCGTCAGCCCCCGAATCAGATTGAACTGCTGGAACACGAAGCCGAAGGTATGCCGCCGCACCTCGGTCAGAAACCGCTCCGGCAGGTTGGACAACAGCCGGCCGTCGAGCGTGATCCGCCCGGCGGTGGGCCGCGCCAGACAGCCGATCAAGGTCAACAGCGTGGTTTTGCCGGACCCGCTTGGCCCCTTGAATACGGTAATGCCGCCGCGTTCCAAGTGCAGGCTGAGCTTGCGCAGCGCTCGGCATTCGTTGGGCTGGCCCTGGTTGAATACCTTGCTGACTTCGCGTAGTTCGATCATCCGCGCATCGCCGCGTCGGGGTCGACGATCGCCGCCCGCCAACCGGGGATCAGCGTGGCGACGATGTAGGGCAGCACGGTCACCGCCAGCAGGACGAGGACCTGTTGCAAATCGACCGTTGGGGTCAGCCTGAAGTCGGGATACAGCACCGCCCAGCCCTTGAGCACCGGCGCGAACAGTCGCGCGCCGCCGTAAAACACCTGCCACCAGGCCAGTAGATAGCCGGCCAGAAACGCGGTCAGCGACAGCAACGCGCCTTCCCATAATTTCATGCGCAGGATGTCGCCGGTTTCCCAGCCGATGGCCTTGAGAATGCCGATCTCGCGTTTTTCCTCGGCGCTGAGGCCGGCGGCCTTGTCCCAGGCTAGGATCAGAAAGGCCAGCAGCAGCGAACCCAACGCGACGAACGTCATGCCTTCGCGCCAGTGGAACACGGCGTCGTAGGTGCGCAGGATTTCCGCGCGCAAGATCGGTCGGCTGGCGGGTAGAGCGAGCGCGATCTTGCCGGCCACGGTGCTTGCCTCGCGCGGGTTGCGCACCGTCAGCACGGCGTCGGTGTAGACCTCCGGCGGCAATTGGAACAGTTGGCGAAAACCGGTTTCGGACAGCAGCAGCAGGTCGGCGTCCAGCAGCTCCGAGGCGGAGTCCAGCACGCCGATGATGTGCAGCGACAGCGGCCGGCCGTCGGCGGCGCGCAGGCTGAGATAGTCGCCGACGCCGATCTGGCGAATGCGGGCCAGCGCCGCGCCGACGACGATTTCATCCGCCGCCAGCCCGCGTTCCGGCGCGACCATCAAGGTGTAATTGGCCTTGATCGCCGGATCGTAGTAGTAACCCCACAGCCGACCTTGCACGGAACCGACTCCGCGAATTCGCCGCAAGGTGTCCAGCCAGGCCGCCGGCAACGGATCGTGGCGGCCGGCGACCAGCTTTTGTACGACCACTTCCGGTGCGTCTTGCAGCAGCAGCGCCGCTTCCCGCCGCAATCCTTGACTGAGCAGCAGCACCGAGGCGAACAGAAACACCAGCAGGGTATAAACCAGCAGCAGGCCGAGATTACGGGTCTTGCGCCGGAGCAGGGCGGCGAGGGTGTAGTCGATCAGGTATTTTTGCCGTTCGAGCAAGGGGCGCATGGCGGAATCGGCGGCGGTGGGGAATAGAAGCAGTGGCGTGGTGTGACAATCGCATTTACCGGCCTCGACCGGCATTGACAATTCTCAGAAAGGAAAATGTTGTTTTCACTTCGGCTCGGCATCTCGCTACCCTGTGCAAGTATCTCCACATTCTATAATTCCTATGCTAGCCAGGGTGGTTTGCGAGTGGGCCACCTGTTGGTTTGAGTGCTGGTGGGGATACGGACGAAATGTGGGATCGATCTCAAATGATTATTAAACGGTGGCAGGTCGGAGTCTGGACGAGTCTGGGCGCGATTCTGCTCGGCTTGATGATCATGTTGGGCGGTTGCTCGAAATCGGAACCGATCCAGCTCGGCTTCGTGGGGGGTACCTCCGGGCGGGTTGCCGATCTCGGCATCGCTGGGCGCAACGGCGCCTTGCTGGCCGTGGAGTTGCGCAACCAGATCGGTGGCGTGGCGGGACGCAAGGTGGAATTGATCATGAGGGACGACGAGCAGAGCCCGGAAGTGGCCGAGCGAGTGACACGGGAACTGATCGATCGGGGTGTCGCCGCCATCGTCGGACCAATGACCAGCGTTATTGCGGCGCGCATGGTGCCTATCGCCAACGAGGCTGGGATGCTTCTTATGAGCCCGACCGTTGCGACCGACGACCTCTCTCACCAGGACGATTACTTCTTTCGCGTGAGTTCCTCCACCCGGGAATATGCGACTAAGATGGCCATCTACCAGAGGCATTTGCGGCGCGTGGTGGCGGCTTACGATCTGGGCAACCAATCATATACGGTAAGCTGGCTCCATGAGTTTCGCGATACCTTGGCCAAAAATGGTGGCGCGATCATCCAGGCGCTCGGTTTCAAATCGGCGGGCGACACTCTGTTTTTGCCCATCGCCCGCGATCTGCTCGCGACCCAGCCCGATGGAGTGCTGATCATCGCCAATTCGGTGGACGCGGCGCTGCTGTGCCAGCAAATCCGCAAGCTCAATGCCCATGTGCCCATCGTGATCGCCGAATGGGGGGCGACCGAGCAGTTGATCGAGCTGGGCGGCAAGGCGGTGGAGGGCGTGATCATGACGCAATTTTTTGATCGCAACAGCACCGTTCCCCGTTATCGGGCATTTCACCAACGCTATCGGGATCGTTTCAATCAGGAGCCCGGTTTCGCGGGTACGGCAGGGTTCGATGCCGCCAATGTGGTCATGGACGCGCTCGCCCAGCGTCGGTCCGGGCAGAGCCTCAAGGAGGTCGTTCAGTCGGTGCGCCGGTTCGAGGGGGTCCAGCATTCTCTATATTTCGATGATTACGGCGATATGAAACGCGAAACATTTATCTCCGTCGTGCGCGACGGTCAGTTCGTCCGGGTCGAATGAAGTTTGTGCGGAGACAAACGCTGCGGCGGTGGTTGGCGCTGCGGTTCGCGTGGGTGGCTGCCTTGCCCTTGCTTGTGGTCGCCGTGTTGGTGTGGTTGTGGTTGGCGCCCCTCATCCGTACCGACTTCAATATGCGTCACCAAGCGCTGGCTCGCGCCGTGACCGGCCAAATAGAGACCTATCTGTTCGGTGTCCAGCGCCAACTCGACGCAGTCGCTAAGCTGAGGCACAGCTTGGGCTACCGACCCACGCCCTATTGGTTTGCGGCACTCGACGCGCATGTCGGCACGGGTGAGGTCTTCGAGGCGATTTACATGGTCAATGCGGCTGACTTGGTGCATTCCGTTGGTCTGCCTGAAGCCCAGCGGGATCGGCGAGAGGATTTGATCGGCCTGGATCTGTCTCGGCGTGATTTTCTACACTTGGCGTGCGAGCGCGGTGAAAGGGTCTGGTCCAGCGTTTTTCTGTCCGCCGTGACAGGGCGGCTCGCGGTGGCGCTGGCGGTTCCAGCGGTCGATCAGGTGATCGTCGGCGAAATCGCCATCGAACCGCTTGTCGCCTTTTTGAACGGGCTGCCTGGTGAATCGGGCTTGCTTGCACTGATCCTCGACCATCGCGGCCAGATCATCGCCCATTCCCGGCACACCCTCGGTGGCCAGCAACTCAACTTGAGCGACCTGCCCATTGTTCGCGATGCGCTGCGGGGTCGGTTCGCGACCCGAAGCCTTGAATTCGAAGGCAAAGCGTATATTGGAACCGTGATCGGGGTTCCGCAAGTTGATTGGACTGTCCTGATCGCCCAACCGCGACGCAAAGTATTCCAACTGGTCTCGACCGTGCTGTGGGTGATGGTCGCCGGTATGGGGATTGCGCTGCTGCTGGCGACCTTGGCTGGATGGATATTGGCCCGCGATTTCTCGGAGCGCTTCGCCCGCTATGTCGAACAAGCCGGTGCGATTGCCGGCGGTGACTACGACCGTCCGTGGCCGACCTCCCACATAGTGGAATTCGCCGATTTGGCGAACGATCTCCAGCGCATGTCGGATGCCATTCGCCAGCGCGAACAGGCGATTCTCGCCAGCGAAGCGCGGTTTCGCGACCTATCGGCCATGGCGTCGGACTGGTTCTGGGAGCAGGATGAACAATTTCGATTCACCTATTTTTCCACGGGCGATGCGACGTTCGACCTGGAGCAGACCGGCATCGTTCTCACCTCGCTGTTGGGCAAGACCCGCTGGGAAATACCCATCGACATGACGGCCGAGCAATGGGCGGAGCACCGCTCCATGCTGGAAGCTCACCAACCGTTTCGGGACTTCGAATATCGGCGGTATCTGGACGGCGGCGCCGAACACTGGTTCAGCGTCAACGGTCAACCGCGGTTCGATGCCGCCGGCCGGTTTGTCGGCTATCACGGTACCGGCCGTGACATCACCGAGCGCAAGCAGGCGGAAGCGCGCCAGCGTCTGGCGGCGGTGGTGTTCGAGGCAGCCCGAGACGCTATTCTGGTACTCGACTCCGAAAGAAGAATCGTTGCCGTCAACCCGACCTTCACCGCGATTAGCGGCTATACTGAAATGGAGGTGCGAGGGCGAACCCCGCGCCTGCTGTGGGCCGAACGCCAGCCGGAAGCCTATTATGCAACCCTGTGGCAGACCGTTTCGCACGAGGGGGTGTGGCAGGGTGAGTTTTGGAGTCGACGCAAGGACGGCGAACGCCGCGCGGTCCTTGCCAGCCTGGGGGCGGTGCGGGACGCGGCGAATCAAGTGACCTACTACGTGGGTATAGCCACCGATATCACCGTCTCGAAGATGGCCGAGCAACGCATCGAGCGTCTGGCCTTTTTCGATACGCTGACCGACCTGCCCAACCGGGTGCTGCTGACACAGCGAGCCGAACTGGCGCTGGCGCTGGCCAAAAGGCACCATGATGCCCTGGCGGTGCTGTTTCTCGACCTGGACCGCTTCAAGGAAGTCAACGATTCGCTCGGTCATGCCGAGGGCGACGAGCTGCTGATCCAGGTGGCTGCGCGCCTCAAGACGCTTACTCGGACCGAGGACACGGTTTGCCGGCTGGGTGGCGACGAATTCGTGCTGTTGTTGCCCGAAGCCGACCAGGAGGGGGCGCTGCGGGTGGCCGGCAAGATCCTGGCGGTGTTTCACTCGCCGTTCACTGTGGCCAGCCATTCCTTGCAGGTCACCATTTCCATTGGCATCGCGCTCTATCCGCACGACGGCGTTGATTTTGCCGAGTTGCTGAGGAACGCCGACACCGCCTTGTACCGGGCCAAGCAGGACGGCCGCAACACCTACGTACTTTACGATCAGGCGATGAACGCCGCCCTCGTCGAGCGATTGATGTTGGAGACGGATCTGCGCGGCGCCATTGCCGCTGGCCATCTGTGTGCCTATTTCCAACCCAAGATTCGGTTGACCGACCAGGCACTGGTCGGGGCCGAGGCACTGATGCGCTGGATCCACCCTGAGTGTGGCCCGATCTCGCCGAACCAGTTCATCCCGGTGGCGGAGGCCAGTGATCTCATCATCACGCTCGGCGATTGGATGTTGGGCGAGGTCTGCCGGCAGATGGCCGCCTGGCGACGACAAGGTTGGCCGCCATTGGTCGTCGCGGTCAACTTGGCTGCCCGCCATTTCCGCCAGCCGGGCCTTGCCGACCGGATTTGTGGCTTGCTGGAGGCTTATGGCCTGCCGCCGCACGTTCTGGAACTGGAGCTGACCGAATCCACCCTGCTGAAGCTTGAGGCGCAGACCGAGGATACGCTGTGCGCCCTGAGACAGCTGGGGGTCGGGCTGGCCATTGACGACTTCGGTACTGGCTACTCCAGCCTGAGCTACCTCAAGCGCCTGCCGCTTACCGCCCTGAAGATCGATCAGAGTTTCGTTCGCGACTTGGCCACCGACCTCGACGACCGTGCTCTAGCCGCTACCATCGTTGCCATTGGCCACCAGATGAATATGGTGGTGGTGGCCGAAGGGGTGGAGACCGAGGATCAGCACCACTTCCTGCTGGAGCAGGGCTGCGACCTGGCCCAAGGCTACTTTTTCGGCCACCCCATGCCCGCTGAGGAATTCACCGATTGGCGGGCGAGCGCGTCACGAACCTGACCCGAGTGTGTTTGGAGCTGGCTCTTTGCATGGGACGACATATCAACCGATCATGGTCAAGCAGGATCGAGAGGATGCGTGAAACCCCCGCCACTCAGTGGGAATGTAAGGTAAGGCCGGGCGGAGGAGGCAGCAGCGTGCCGCTGGGAAAATGGTCCAGCGCCGCCGGATGATCCTGAAACGGGCTGTGCCGGTCGGCCTGAGTCGGATGGCGAGTGTAGCGGGTCTCGGTGAACAGGCTGAGGTCAGTCAAGCCCAGTTCGCGGACCAGTGCCCGGTCGGCGGCGCGATCCGCCGACTGGGAGCGCCACGCCAAGTCCACCACCGTCAAGCCGAACAACAGCGACAGGATCGCCAGCAGGGTCAAGGCGGCATTCGCTTTGCGGGGATAAGGGAAGCATCGAAACAGCATGGATCATTCAGGTGGTTTGGCTGATCGCAGCTTATTCGGTCGGACTTGCCTTGGCAATGGCAAGCCGGACCGGGTCCGTTTCATCCAGGCGAATAGCTTGGCCGCTCCCGTCGTTGCGTCCCCTGGCCTTTCCTCCTAGAATACCTGCCCCTTGCGGTCCGCTTGGACCGCGACTCCTTGCCTCACCGGTTCTCGGGAGGCTGTCTATCATCCGTAAGGAGCCGCCGCAATGCGACATTACGAAATCGTGTTTCTGGTCCATCCCGACCAGAGCGAACAAGTGCCAGCGATGATCGAGCGTTATCGCGCGATGGTCGAAGAGGACGGTGGCCATCTCCATCGCCTGGAAGATTGGGGTCGGCGACAACTGTCTTATCCCATCCATAAGATCCACAAGGCGCACTACGTATTGATGAACGTCGAGTGCAGCCAGGCGGTGCTGGAAGAGCTGCAGAGCGCTTTCCGTTTCAACGACGCCGTGATCCGCAACCTGATCATCGAGCGGGATGGCCCGGAAATCGAACCGTCGCCGTTGGTCAGGTCGCGCGACGACCGCGACGACCGCGACGACCGCGACGATCGTAGTGGTCGCGGTGACCGTGACGACCGCGACGACTCCGACGAGGCAGTCGAGACCAGCGACGAATCTGCCTGAGCCGGTGTCGGCCTCGCGTTGCCATGCCGTCCGTGCAACCCGTCGACAACTGCCTGATCATTGCCGGTCAGGTAGCGGGAGGTTGCGAAACCCGCCAGTCGCCGGTGGGCGTGCCCATCAGCCGTTTCCTGCTGGAACACCATTCCGGCCAAGTGGAAGCCGGCGTTTCGCGCGAGGCGCGCTGCCGGATTCCGGTGGTGGCCTGTGGCGAGGCGCTGGCCGGCATCGCCGGTTCGCTGGCGACGGGTACCCGGTTGCGGGTGCGAGGCTTTATCAGCCGCGCCAATTATCGCGAGGGCGAGTATCGTTTGGTGTTGCACGCCGCCCGCATTGAGATGCTTGATTACGAATCATCCGAGGATTGAATCCCATGTCGCGTTTTTTTCGTCGTAAGAAGTTTTGCCGTTTCACCGCCGAAGGCGTCAAGGAAATCGACTACAAGGACATCGCCGTCCTGAAGAATTACATCAGCGAGACCGGCAAGATCGTGCCGAGTCGCATCACCGGTACCAAGGCTCGCTACCAGCGACAGCTCTCAGTGGCGATCAAGCGCGCCCGTTTTCTGGCATTGCTGCCGTACTGCGACCGGCATTAAGTTCGCCGAGCGGGACGATCGGCCCGGTCGCGGCGGGAATCCGGCGTGAAATCCATTGCCGTCTTCGTTATGCGCGGCCGCTCTGCGGCGGTGCTGATCGCGGCATCCACAGCGGTGCTGTTCTGGTTGTTCCCACCACTCCTAATCGTATCCGGGGCGGTGGTGGCGCTGGTGACCTTGCGCCGGGGCGCGGCCGAAGGCGCATTGCTCGCGGTGTTGGCCGGGTCGAGTGCCGGCGCGCTGGCCGGGCTACTGCTGGGTCTGGGCGCAATGTGGCCGATGGTATCGGTGCTGCTAGCTTGCTGGACACCATTATGGATACTGGCGTGGTTGCTGCGCGCCACCGTGTCGTTGTCTGTAACGCTGCGAGCCGTCGCCCTGCTGGGTCTGCTGGGTGTGGGTGGATTCTACCTGGTGCTGGGTGACCCGGCGGTTTGGTGGAGCCAGACGCTTGACGGCCTGCGGCAGGGATTGACGACGTTGCCATCGGGCGAACGGGCTACCTTGGAGCAATTGCTGGATCTGTTGCGGAGCTGGGCGCCGTTGTTGCCGGGACAAGTGGTCAGCGCGGCGCTGTTATTCGTGCTGGCGGGATTGCTGCTCGGCCGCTGGTGGCAGGCGCTGTTGTTCAACCCAGGCGGTTTTCGTCCCGAATTTCATCAGCTGCGCCTGGGTCGTCCGCTGGCGCTGTTGGCGCTGGCGCTGTTCGGCGCGGCGGTGTTGTCCGGCTGGCCGGCCCTGAGCAATCTGGTGTTGGTGCTGGGAACGCTCTACAGCGTGCAAGGCATCGCCGTGGCACACGCCCTGGTCTTCAAGCTGCGGCTCTCGCCGGCCTGGTTGCTGCTGCTTTACCTGTTCCTGGTGCCGCTACTGTCGCAATTGGTCATGGCACTGGGCATCGCCGATGCCTGGGCCGATTTTCGGACCCGTGTCCGGCCGCGTCCGAGCAAACCCTGAACTCATCTTATTTACCACCATACGCATCGAAGCGCACATCGGAGTCTGACGATGGAAATCATTTTGCTGGAAAAAATTGCTAACCTGGGCGGTCTGGGCGATCGGATCAAGGTCAAGCCGGGCTATGCCCGCAATTTCCTGATCCCCAAGGGCAAGGCCACCGAGGCGACCTCGGCCAATCTTGCCCGTTTCGAGGCCCGCCGCGCCGAGCTGGAACGGGTTGCCGCCGAGTTGCTGGCCAAGGCCAAGGCCCGCGCCGAGCAACTCGCCGAATTGATCGTGACCCTGTCGGTCAAGACCGGCAGCGAAGGCCGCTTGTTCGGCTCGGTCGGTGCCGCCGATATCGCCAACGCGGTGTCGGCCGCCGGGATCGAATTGCAGAAGCACGAGATCCGGCTGTCGACCGGTTCGATTCGCCAGATCGGCGAGTACGATGTGGATTTGCTGTTGCACCCCGAAGTGAAGACCCAGATCCGGGTCAACATCATCGCCGAGGCCTGAGCCGCGACTAATCGGCGCGCCCCCGCCGGGGATTTGGACTAGACTCAAATCTCAAATCATCCATTTCCCGCGCGGGCCCGGCCCGCGGGCCGGCGCCGCATCGGGCGTCTTGCGCCCATCCATCCCCCCTCGCGGGAATTTCGTGGCCGTGCCGCCGAACCATAGCGGCGGGCGGCGGATCGCCGGTTGTCTCCGAGAGTTCCGTCATGCTGCCCGTTTCCCCGTTTCCCAACCGTAAGGACGCCGCCACCGAGGCGCTGCGGATGCCGCCGCATTCACTGGAGGCCGAACAGGCCGTGCTGGGCGGTCTGATGCTGGATAACGCCACCTGGGATCAGGTGGCCGACCGGCTGGATGAATACGATTTCTACCGCGCCGATCACCGGCTGATCTTTCGCGCCATCCGCCGGCTGGCCGAACAAGGTAAGCCATTCGATTTGCTGACCCTGGCGGAATGGTTGGAGGACCACAACGAACTGGAGGAGGGCGGCGGCTTCGCCTACCTGGGCGTGTTGGCGCGGGATACGCCGAGCGCCGCCAACGTCCGTGCCTACGCCGACATCATCCGCGAGCGGGCGATCCGCCGCGAGTTGATTCGCTCCGCCACCGAGATCGCCGACAACGCCTACGACCCCAAGGGTCGCGATAGCAAGGAATTGCTAGATGAAGCTGAAAAAAAGGTGTTCGCTATCGCCGAGCGAGGGTTTCGCGCCCGCGAGGGTTTCGCCGACATCAAGGATCTGCTGGCGCGCACGGTGGAGCGGATCGATCTCTTGTTCCAGCGCGACAATCCGATCACCGGTCTGCCCACCGGCTGGTCCGATTTCGACGACAAGACCGCCGGCTTGCAGCGCGGCGATCTCATCGTGGTCGCCGGCCGGCCATCGATGGGCAAGACCGCCTTCGCCATGAACATCGCCGAGTATGCGGCGATTCAAGCCAAGTGTCCGGTGGCGGTGTTCAGCATGGAAATGCCGGGCGAGAGCCTGATCATGCGGCTGATGTCGTCGCTGGGGCGGATCGATCAGCATCGGGTGCGGGCCGGACGGCTGGAGGAAGAGGATTGGCCACGGCTGACCTCGGCGGTCACCATGTTATCGGAGGCGCGGCTGTTCATCGACGACAGTTCCAATCTGAGCCCGAACGAACTGCGAGCGCGGGCACGGCGCCTGCATCGGCAGGAAGGACAACTGGGCCTGATCGTGGTGGATTACCTGCAACTGATGCAGGTGCCGGGCACCAACGAGAATCGTGCCACCGAGGTTTCGGAAATTTCCAGGGCGCTCAAGGGTCTGGCCAAGGAGTTGTCGGTGCCGGTGCTGGCACTGTCGCAGCTCAACCGCACGCTGGAGCAGCGCGGCGACAAGCGGCCGATCATGTCGGATCTGCGCGAATCGGGGGCGATCGAGCAGGACGCGGACCTGATCTGCTTCATCTACCGCGACGAAGTCTACAATGCCGACAGTCCCGACAAGGGCATCGCCGAAATCATCATCGGCAAACAGCGCAACGGCCCCATCGGGACCACGCGCTTGACCTTCCTGGGGCAATACACCCGTTTCGAGAGTTACGCCCCCGAATTCTATTCGACAGGTTCCGCTTATGAGTCGAGCAACCACGGTGCGCCTCGATCTGGGGGCGCTGGTTCACAATCTGCGGCGAGTCAGGGCGGCGGCGCCGGGCCGGCGGGTGGCGGCCGCCGTTAAAGCCGAAGGCTACGGCCATGGCCTGGTCCGAACCGCCCGCGCGCTGGATGCCGATGCCTTCGCGGTGGCTTGTGTCGAGGAGGCGCTGGCCTTGCGTGAAGCCGGTATCGACCGGCGGATTGTGTTGCTGGAAGGGGTGTTCGAGGCGGACGAACTGCCATGGTGCGCCCGGCATGACCTGGATATCGCCGTCCACCAGCCCGAACAGTTGCGGATGCTGGAACTCGCCCGATTGGAACGGCCGCTGCGGGTCTGGCTGAAGATCGACAGCGGGATGCACCGTCTGGGTCTGGCGCCGGAAACATCGGCGGCGGCGTTCCGGCGCTTGCGCGATTGCTCGGTGGTGCAAGCGGAAATCGGCCTGATGAGCCATCTGGCGCGGGCCGACGAGCGGGATTGCGACTACACCCGCCAGCAACTCCACACCTTCGAGGCTGCCACCGCCGGCCTGCCGGGCGAGCGCTCGCTAGCCAATTCCGCCGGTATTCTGGGTTGGCCGGACACGCATTTCGACTGGGTGCGACCGGGCATCATGCTGTATGGCGCTTCTCCGTTCGTGGATAGCTTGGCGCCCGATGAGGATTTGCGTCCGGTGATGAGCTTTCATACACGACTGATTGCCATTAAGCGGTTGCGCCGGGGTGAACCGGTCGGCTACGGCGGAACCTGGATTTGCCCCGAGGACATGGACGTGGGCGTGGCGGCGGTTGGCTACGGCGACGGTTATCCGCGTCACGCGCCATCGGGAACGCCGGTGCTGGTCGACGGTCGCGCGGCGGCGCTGGTCGGCCGGGTGTCGATGGACATGATCACGCTGGATCTGCGCCGGCATCCCGAGGCACGGATCGGCGATCCGGTGCTGCTGTGGGGCGAGGGTTTGCCGGTGGAGCGGATCGCCCAGGCCGCCGGCACGATTTCCTACACCCTGCTATGTGGTGTCACGGCACGGGTGCGGTGCGAGGTGATTCCCGCAGCGTCGACCGATGGTTAGCAAGGCCCGCACAATCTACGTTTGCGCCGAGTGCGGGGCGCAGGCCAGTAAATGGGCGGGTCAGTGTGGCGACTGCGGGGCCTGGAACACCCTGCAGGAGGCTGTGGCGGCTCCGGTGGGAGGGAAGAACCCATCATTCGCTGGTTATGCTGGTCCGACGGCGGAGGTGCGCACCCTCGCTGAAGTGGACGCGGTGGCGGAAATCCGCCAGTCCTGCGGCAACGGTGAGCTGGACCGGGTGCTGGGTGGTGGCTTGGTGGAGGGTTCGGTGACGCTGATCGGTGGCGATCCGGGCATTGGTAAGTCTACCCTGTTGTTGCAGGTGCTGGCCGAGCTGGCGACGCACAACCGGACGCTGTACGTCAGCGGTGAGGAATCACCCCGGCAGATCGGCCTGCGCGCGCAGCGGCTGGGGCTGGCGCGCGACCGGCTGCGGCTGCTGCCGGAGGTTAACGTCGAGCGCATTCTGGCCACCGCCGAGATCGAACGCCCGCAGGCGATGGTGATCGACTCGATCCAGACCGTGTTCACTGAACGGCTGCAATCGGCGCCGGGCTCGGTGGCGCAGGTGCGGGAAAGCGCGGCGCAACTGGTGCGCTACGCAAAGGCCGGTGGCGCGGCCTTGTTCCTGGTCGGTCACGTTACCAAGGAAGGCGCCATCGCCGGGCCGCGGGTGCTGGAGCACATGGTGGACACCGTGCTGTATTTCGAGGGCGATCCCAGCGGTCGCCTGCGGGTGCTGCGGGCGGTGAAGAACCGCTACGGGCCGGTCAACGAGCTGGGCGTGTTCGCCATGACCGAACGCGGCTTGAAGGAGGTCAGCAATCCGTCGGCGATCTTTCTGTCGCGCCACGACACGCCGGTGGCCGGCAGTGTGATCATGGTGACCCGCGAAGGCACTCGGCCGCTGTTGGTGGAAATCCAGGCGCTGGTGGACGAATGCCACGGCGGCCATCCGCGCCGGGTGACGCTGGGTCTGGAACAGAACCGCTTGGCGATGTTGCTGGCGGTGTTGCACCGGCACGGTGGAGTGGCGATGTACGATCAGGATGTCTACGTCAACGCGGTCGGCGGGGTGCGGATCAACGAGACGGCGGCCGATCTGGCGGTGTTGCTGGCGGCGCTGTCGAGTTTTCGCGATCGGCCGCTGCCGATCGATCTGGTGGTGTTCGGCGAAGTCGGGCTGGCCGGGGAAATCCGCCCGGTGCCCAATGGCGAGGAGCGGTTGCGGGAGGCGGCCAAGCACGGTTTCAAGCAAGCTATCGTGCCACGCGCCAATCTACCCCGGCGCGGCGGGCGAGTGGAAGGATTGGAGGTGCGCGGCGTCAGTCGCTTGGTTGAAGTGATGGGGGAGATCTGAATGCCGCCCGGGCGATGCTATCGCTCGACCGTCATCCACCCCCAGCGTTCCGGGACAAAAATCTCGTGCGGATTGAAGCGGGCCTTGTAGGCCATCTTGCCGCACTGCTCGA